>NZ_MZMO01000001.1:0-324413 GCF_002240565.1 Clavibacter michiganensis subsp. insidiosus
CGACGCCCGACCGGTCGACACGGCGCCGCCCGCGCCCCCGTCGGCGTGGTCGACCGGCGCCGACGGCAAGGTCCTCCTCTCCTGGACCGCGAACGCGCGCCGACATCGCCGGCTACGACGTGTACCGCGACGGCGAGAAGCTCACGGGCACCCGCTCGCGGCTCCCGCCTTCACCGACACGGGCCTCGTCAACGACACCGCGTACGCCTACACGGTGACCGATCGACGACACCCGCCTCGTGTCGGGCGTCCGCGGTCGCCACCGGCACCCCGCGCGCCGGCGACGCCGTGGCCCCGGCCATCCCCTCCGCCGTCACGACGGAGCTCGGCCGCGGATCCGTGACCGTCCGCTGGCCGCCGTGCCCGACACGGACGTGACCCGCTACGACGTGCTCCGCTCCACGGGCGACGGCGCGTCCGTCGTCGTCGGCACCGTCGGACCGGGCGAGACCCGCTGGACCGACACGACCGCCGCGATCGGCACCGCGTACTCCTACGCGGTCGTCGCGACCGACGGCTCCGCCAACTCCTCCGCGGCCTCCGCGGTGGCGAAGGCGACGCCGATCAAGGTGGACATCGTGGTGGCGGCCGACGGCTCGGGCGACGCCACGAGCCTCGCGCAGGTGCTCGGTTCCACCGACCCCCACCGGCTCGCTGCCCAACAACGCCGACTACACGACGCAGGGCTACCGGACGATCCTCGTCAAGCCCGGCACGTACGCGGGCGGCGTCGTCTCCGGCAACCGCTACGGCGTGAACGTGGTCGGCGCGACCGGCGACCCGGGCGACGTCGTGCTCACCGCGCCCGGCGGCGCCGTCGCGACGCTCACCGTCTCGGCCCCGCAGTGGACCCTCCGCGACGTGACCGTGCAGAGCGTCGCGACCGCGGTCGCGCGCAGGCGACGGCCGTGCAGGTGAAGTCCGGCGACAGGCAGGTGCTCGACCACGTGCGCCTGCTCGGCGACAAGCAGACCCTGCTCGTCTCCACCGCCAACGTCACCACCTACAGCCGGGTCTACGTGACCGGCTCGTACCTCGAGGCGGGTCCGACCTGATCCTCGGCCGCGCCGTCACGGTGGTCGACCGCAGCACGATCCACGTGCTCGACCGGCCGGGCGCCTCGCTCACCGACTCGTCCGTCGCGGCGGGCTCGGCGTACGGGTTCCTCATCCAGGACAGCCGCATCGTGACGGACGGCGCCGCCGGATCCATCGCGCTCGGCCGCCCGTACTCCACGACCGGCAAGGCGCAGGTCGTGGTGCGGGGCACGGAGCTCGGCGAGGGGATCAACGCCGCCCGTCCGTGGAAGGACTGGGACGCGGTCACGCCGTGGACCGCGGGCCGCTTCTCCGAGCACCGCAACACGGGCCCGGGCGCCGCGATCGTGGATCCCGCCACCCGCCCGCAGCTGACGGACGCCGACGCGGCGACCTTCACGGCGCAGCGCTACCTCGCGGGCACGGACGGCTGGAACCCCACCGGCCGCTGATCCGCGGAGCGGGAGCGCCGCACGCACGACCGGGACCGCCGCCGACGCTCGTCGGCGGCGGGTCCGCGCGTGGGGCGCCGCGCCCGCGATCGCCGCGAACCTGCAGGACCCTGAACCCGTGAACGTTCTCCGCGGCTGGTCCGTCGTCCTCCATGTCGGCGCGTCACATCGCGGCGGACGAAGACGCACCATCCGGATCAGAGACCCCATGCAGAAGAAGACCAAGATCATCCTCGGCACGAGCGCGGCCGTGGTCGTCGTGCTCGTGTCAGCGCCGCCGCGTTCGGCCCCGCGATCTACCGCGACGCGATCGTCGGCCCCCCTGCGGCCGCCCCGTCCGTCTCGGCCGACCCCGCCGACTCCACGCTCGACACGAGCGACCTGTCGCGAGTGGCAGATCGGCACCGGCAGCACCGCCGGCTACCGCGTCGCCGAGGTGCTCAACGGCACCGACGTGACCGTCGTCGGCAAGACCGAGGACGTGACCGGCGACGTGACGGTCGACGGATCCACCCTCACGGCCGCGACCGTGAAGGTCGACGTCGCGAGCATCGCCACCGACGCGGCACCCCGCGACGAGTACTTCCGCGGCACCGCCATGGAGGTCTCGGAATACCCCGACGCGACCTTCACGCTCCACGCAGCCGGTCGACGCGGCCGTGCCCGCGAGCGGCCAGGTCGCGACGGTCGACGCGACCGGCGAGCTCACGATGCACGGCGTGACGCAGACCGCACGGTGCCGCTGCAGGCCGCGCTCTCGGGCGACGGCGTGCAGATCAGCGGATCCATCCCCGTCACCTTCTCCGACTACGCGTCCAGGCCCCGACCTCGGCTTCGTGAGCGTCCAGGACAAGGGCACCGTCGAGTTCCTGGTGAAGGCGACGCCGACGAAGTAGGCGTCCGTCCCACGGAGGGGAGGAGGAGCGCTTCGGGTTCGCTCCTCCTCCCTCCCTCGTGACGGGGTCGTCTCGGCGCTCGGTCAGCCCACGTCCGCCGTCGCGGCCGCGACGGGCGAGATGACCCGGCTCGCGATCAGCCAGCGCCCGTCGTGCAGCTCGACCCCGTCGTCGTACACGACGGCGTGGAGTCCGCCGTCGCGCATGATCATCAGCCCCTTGGACCGGACCGACGCGGTCGACGCCCCGGTCTCCGTGATGACGACGTTCGTCACGAAGTGCGACAGGGAGCGACGCCGGCGGCGGACATCCTCTCCGCCGCGGCGCGCATGGCGTCGATGCCCTGGAAGGCGCCCATCCCGAGCGGGTCATGTCGTACGTCGCATCGGTGGTGAACACCTCCCCGAGCAGGTCCGGCCGGTCCTCGTCGACCACGTGGGCATGGCGGGCGAGCGTCTCGTTGATCTGCTGGCGATCGAGGGCGGTGAGCATGGTTCCTCCTTGGGTTGGTACTGAGTACCGTAACAGACTCGGTACATTACGGGACCCGGATCGGCGCGGATGGTAGTGTCGGCGCATGGCGGAGCGAACCTCGGAGACGGAGGCACCCTCCCTGTCGCTCATCGAGCGGAAGCAGCGCGCGGCACGGAACCGCATCATCGACGCCGCGGATGCCCTCTTCTCCGAGCGGGCTTCGACCGCGTCTCCGTCACGGACATCGCGGAGCGCGCCGAGTGGGGCGCACCACGTTCTTCCGGCACTTCGGGACAAGACCGAGGTCGTCTTCGCCAAGGAGCAGGCGATGTCGACGCGATCGCCGACGCGACATCCGGGGCGTGGTCTCCCCGCAGCCCGTGGACGGCCTCGCCGGCGCCCTCCGCGCGCTCGAGCCCCTGGTGCTCCGGCTGTGCGAGCAGGCGACCGCCGACCTCGGCGCGTACGAGCGGCACACGCGCCTCCTCGGCGCGCACGACGAGCTGCGCGCACGCGAGGCGCTGAAGACCAGCAGATCGCGACCGCCCTCGCACAGGCGCTCGTCGAGCACGGCGCTCCCCCGACGATCGCGACCACGGCGGGCGCAGCTCGCCCTCGCCTGCTACTCCAGCGGCCGGATCCTCGCCGCCGCGCCCCGTGACCTCGCCAGGAGCACACGCGCCGCGTTCCGCAGCACCCTGGCCATGGAGTCGACGTCCCGCGACGGGTGACCGTCCGCATCCGGGCGGATCGGGTGCCCCCTCCCCCGCAGCACGATCGCGCGTCCCGCGCTCCGTCTGTCCACGGGCGGCCGGGTCTGAGGACGGTCGGGAACGGTTCTCAGGACCGCGCCCCTGTGGTCATCGCGGTCCGGCGAGGGTCTTCCCGCCGAGACGCCGATCACTGCCCACGACAGAGAGATGACACGACCATGTCCGTCACCCGCTCCGCCTTCCGCACCCGCCCCGTCGCGGTCCCCGCCCTCGCGACGCTCGCCCTCCTCGGCGTCCCCACCGCCGCGCAGGCCGCCACCCCGGCCCACGCCGCCACCGCGGACAGCGCGTCCGCCCACCACCACGCGCCGTACCCCCTCAGCCAGCACACGATCCCCGCCACGGACGGCAGCGGCTTCGGCGACGCCACCCTCTACGCCCCGCAGGACACGGGCAAGAAGACCCTCGGCGCGATCGTCGTCGCCCCGGGCCTCAAGGGCGACCAGTCCGTCCTGGGCTGGCTCGCCAAGGACCTCGCCGGCGAGGGCTCCATCGTGCTGGACATGGACACCCTCGGCGGCTACGACCTCCCGAACCAGCGCTCCTACGAGATGCTCGCCGCGGCCAAGTACCTCGCCACCGCGAGCCCGGTCAAGGACCAGGTGGAACCCGCGGACATCGGCGTCGTCGGCTACTCGCTCGCCGGCGGCGGCGCCCTGCAGGCCGCCGTGGAGCAGCACGGCCTCAAGGCCGCGGTCGCCCTCATGCCGGACGACTTCCCGGCCGACGCGACCGACCCGTACCACCCCACCCCGTCGCCGACGTACCCCACCATCACCACGCCCACGCTGGTCATCACCGGCCAGGCCGACACGACCGCCCGGCGTCGTTCATGGGCGAGCCCGCCGACGAGCCCATCCCCGCCTCCACCCCCAGGCAGTACCTGGAGCTCCGCGGCGCGGACCACTACGCGGCTCGGGCGAAGACCGACGGCACCGTCCGCGACGCGGTGACGAACTTCCTGAAGACCTACCTCGACGGCAACAGCGCCTACGAGAAGCACGTCCGCCCGGCCCAGCCGGTGTCGGCCGCGATCAGCGACTCCGCCAGCTCCTGCCCCCGCGAGATCCGACGCACGGCCTCCGGGCCCGATGAGAGCGGCGTGCGACCCCGGTCGCACGCCGCTCTCGGCGTCCCACCCGGATCGCCCGGCCGCCGCGCGACCGCGCCCGGCCGAGAGGGAGGACGCGCCGCCGAGGGGATCCGGGGATCACGCCGGGAGCGCACCCCACAGCAGACCCGCGTACTCCGCGCGATCCTCGGGTGAGGCGAAGCCGGGCAACGGGTCGGAGCCGTAGCGAACGGGCACGGCGCCTCGTCGCTCACCGGCCCGCCTCCGCCGGGAGCGCCGCCGCGAGCAGCCCGCGCGCGGCGTCGCGCGCGACCGCCATCGGCCGGGCGAAGGTGCCCATGCCGAGCGTCACGAGGCCGCCCTCGTAGATCAGCATCAGCGTGCGGGCGGTGGCGGCCGGATCCGGCACGGCGGCCTCGCGGCACAGGTCGCGCAGCAGGTCCAGCATCCACGCCTTCTGCCGCATGACCTCGGGGAGCACGTCGTGCCCGTCGTCCTCGTCGCCCAGGTCGCCCTCGCCGAGCTCCGCGCGCGCGTTGATCGCGCTGCAGCCCTTGGGCGTGTTCGCGTCGGCCCACGTGACGGCCGCGTCGAACACCGCCAGCACGCGGTCGATCCCGGGCTCCGGCGTGCGCGCGAGCCGTGCCGCGAGGTGCTCGCGCCAGCGGGCGTCGCGGTGCTGCAGGTACGCCACCACCAGCTGCTCCTTGGAGCCGAAGCGGTCGTAGATCGTCTTCTTGGTGACGCCGGCGGCCGCGGCGATCGCGTCGACGCCGACCACGTGGATCCCCCGCGCGTAGAAGAGCTCGGACGCCGCGTCGAGCACGCGGCGGGCCCCGGGCGTGAGCGGGGCGAGGTCGGGGACGGCGGTGGGCATGCGTCGAATTTACCGGTCTGTATAGTCGAGCCCATGACAAGTAGACAGATCGGTATACCTCGTCCGCTCGTGACCGCCGTGGCCGCCGCCGGCTTCGTGCTCGCGTGGAGCTCGGGCTTCCTCATCGCGGCCGTCGGCACGGTCGAGGTGCCCGCGACGACGCTGCTCGTCTGGCGGTTCGCGCCGCTCGCCGTGGTGCTCGTGGCGGTGGTCGTCGCGACCGGCGCGGCGCGCGGGATCGCGCCGCGGACGCTCGGGCGGCAGGCGCTCATCGGCGCGTGCGCGCAGCTCGGCTACTGCGCCTTCGTGTACGCGGCGATCGGCGCGGGCATCGCGACCGGCACGACGGCGCTCATCGACGCGGTGCAGCCGCTCGTCGTCGCGACGCTCGTCGGGCCGCTGCTCGGGCTGCGCGTGCGCGGCGCGCAGTGGGCCGGGCTCGCCCTCGGCGCCGTCGGCGTGGTGCTCGTGGTGCGGTCGCAGGCGGGGGCGGCGGATGCGGATCCCGTCGCGTACCTGCTGCCCGCGGCGGCGATGGCGTGCCTGGTCGCGGGGACGTTCCTCGAGCGCCGGTCGTCCGGCCGTCCGCCCGTGCTCGTGACGCTGACCGTGCACGTCGTCGTCACGACGGTCGCGCTCGTGGTGGCCGCCGTCGCGACCGGCACGCTGGCGCCGCCCGCGGATCCGGCGTTCTGGATCACCACCGCCGTCGCAGCCCTCGTGCCGACCCTGGGCGCGTACGGGCTGTACTGGTGGCTGCTCGAGCGCGTCGGGATCACGGCGCTCAACGCGCTGCTGTTCCTCGTGGCGCCGACGACCGCGGCGGCGGGCGCGCTGCTGCTCGGGGAGCGCATCACGGCGGTGACGCTCGCGGGGTTCGTGCTGTGCGGCGCGGGCGTGGCGGTGGTGCTGGCGACGGAGGCGCGGCGGGCAGCGGCACGCGCCGGGGACGCGGCGGACACCGGGCCCGCCGCCGACCACTCCAGTCCGGGTGCGGATCGCCGCGAGCCCGCCGCCCGGGCCGCGTGACGCCCTAGGGTCCGGACATGAGCGCTCCGCGGATCACCGTCGCCTGGGCCGGCCTGTGCGCCGCCGCCGTCCTCACGCTGAGCGGGTGCGCGGCGCCCGGACACGGGGCGGACGCGCTCGCGGCCGTGAACGCGAGCATCGCCGCGCACGACGGCCCGTTCCCCGGACTGCGGCTCGACGGGCTCGAGACCCGGTGGGACGAGGAGCAGCAGGTCTGGACCCTCGCCGGGACGATCGGGCCCGTGGGCGACGACCCCGAGGCCGGGCCGGCGTCCGACGGTCGCGTGGCGCTGTGGGCGACGGACCAGGATCCGACGCGCGAGGACTTCGCGGGCACGCTCTGGTCGGCCGTGAACGGCGCCGACATGGTCTCCGACGCGCCGCAGCTCGGCTCCTTCCCGCAGCTGTCGATGGACGGCCCGGTGCCGGCCGGGATGTGGTGCAGCGACCTCTACCCCGCTGCGGCCGGCGGCTCCGGCGGCTGACCCGCGTTCGGCTGACCCGCCGCCGGCAGCCCGCGCAGCCACACATCGACGTCGCGGGTCGAGCGCAGCCGCACGATCCGGAGGTGCGGGTGCTCGATCGCCGCCAGGATCACGCGCTTCCGCACCTTCGCGCGCCCCCGCCACCCCCACCGCACGATGTGGTCGGGGTCGGTGAGCACGGTGCGCATCGGCGGCTCGACGTTGCCGTGCCAGAGCGGCTCGCGGCGCCAGCGGCGGACGACCGTCCGGCGGATCAGGCGCCCCATCTGCACCGCCACGGGCAGGTCGAGCCACACGAGGGTGTCGGCGCGCGACGGCAGGAGCTGCCCGAGCTGGGTCGTGTACTGCCACTCGGTGACCCAGGTGTCGCGCGACGAGAAGGCCTCGACGTCGTCGCGGAACGTGGGCAGCTCGGTCCACGCGGGACCGTGGAAGAGGGCGTCCATCTCGGTGTGCGGGAGGCCCGTGCGCTCCTGCACCCGCCGGGCCAGCGTGGTCTTGCCCGCTCCCGACGCCGCGCCGATGAGGATGCGCCGGGCGGGGGGATCCAGGCGCGGGAGGGGTCCGAGCATCCCGCGATCCTAGGGCGCGCGGGCGGGGCGCCGTCGGGATCCGCCCCGCCCTCCCGCGCGGGACGACCCGCTCGCGAGCGCGACGCCGCCGGGTACCGTGGTGCCGCCCGCGACGAACCGACACCCGACCGGAAGGACCCGATCATCGGATCGCCCTCGCGCGACGACGCGCACCTCCCCGCCGCCTTCACGACCGCGACCGCGGCGCCGACCTGGGAGGAGGGCGTCGTGGTCGGCAGCGGGCGCGTCGGCGCCGTCGCGCACGGGCCGGCCGACGCGATCACCGTCTCCCTCGCGCACGAGCTCTGGTTCCCGCCGGTGAACCCGCGACCGCACGCGCCCGACCTGCGGCCCCGCCTCGGCGCCATCCGCCGCGCCCTCCTCGCGGGCGACCCGGACACGGCGAGCGCCGAGCTGATGGCGGGCGCGCGCGACAGCGGCTACGGCGACGACCTCGTCTGGACGGATCCGCTGGGCATCTGCGCGACCCTCGTGATCCGCACCGCGGGTGGCGTCGCCGACATGCGGCGCACCATGGACCCGGTCGGCGGCGAGTCCGCCATCGCGTGGACCGACCTCGCGAGCGGCCGGCACGCGCTGCGCCTCATCGCGCCGCGCGACGGGACGGCGTGCTGGATGGCGCTCGAGTCCGACCGGGATTCCGAGGCGGTCGTCGAGCTCGGCCTCGGCGCGGGTGACGCGACGGCCGCGTACACGGGCGGGCCCGACGCGTCCGCCGCGGTGCGCGCGTCGGTCGCGGGCGGCGCGCGGGGGATCCTCGCGGCCGAGGCCGGCGCGGGCGACGACGCGCTGCGGACGGTCACGGCGGTCGACGCTCCGGGCGCGGTCGACGCGGGCGTCGCCTGGGAGGTCGACGGCGGATCCGCGCGCACGGGCATCCGCACCGGCCCGGGCGCGACGCGGCTGCTGCGGCTGGCCGTCGCCACGGGTCCCGCCGCCGCGGATCCCACCCCGGACGGTCCGCCCGCCGCGATGCCCGCGTGGGAGGACCTGCGCGCCGCACAGCGCGCGACGCACGCCCGGCTCGTCGCCGCATCCGCCCTCGACCTCCACGGCGAGGCGCCCGCGAGCGACGCCGACGCCGACCCCACCACCACCGAGGACCTCTGGGCGGCGGCCCGCGCCGGCGACCCCGCCGCCCGTCGCCGCGTCGTCGAGGTCGCGTACACCAGCGGCCGCGCGGCGATCATCTCCTCCACGGGCGAGCTGCCGGCCACCCTGCAGGGCGTGTGGCAGGGCACGGCGGCGAGCGCGTCCCCGCGGCGACCGACGCGACCATGGACGTCACGATCCTCCGGGACGCCGCCCGCCTCCTCGCCGCGGCCGCCGCCACCGTCGCCGCCGAGATCGCGTGGCGCGCCGAGGACCCGACCCCACCGCCCGGCCGCATGGAGATGGCGTTCGGCCTCGTGCAGGTGGGGCTCGCGGCCGCGGCCCTCGGTGACGCGGAGTCCGCGCTCACGTGCGTCGAGTGGCTCGCCGTCGACCACTGGAGCCCCGCCCTCACGAGCCGGCATGACGCCGGCCGCCTCTTCAACCTCGACGCGAGCGGCGGCCTCCCCGCGCTCGTCGCGGCGATGCTGCTCGGATCCGACGCGGGGTCGCTCGCGGTCCTCCCGGCGCTGCCGGCGGCGTGGGCGCGCGGATCCGTCACCGGGCTCCGCGCGCGCGGCGGGCTGGTCGTCGACCGGCTCGACTGGGATCCCGACGGCGCCGCGCTCGCCGTGCGGCGCGTGCCGGGCGCGGGGTGGCTGGCGCCCGCCGGCGGGACGGCGCTGCGGCTGCCCCGGGCGGCGTCCGTGCGCGTGGACGGGCGCGAGCACCCCGCCGGCGAGCGCATCGCGTTCGGCGAGGACGCCGTGCGCGTCGAGCTCGCCTGGCTGCCCGTGCCCGTACGGTGAACCGCGTGACCCCCACCGCCGGATCCGCCGCCGCCCTGCTCGCCGCCTACGACGCCCAGCTCCGCACCGACTCCGAGACGCCGAACGCGCTCGACGTGCGGGTGCTCGGCCCGATGCGCCTCGCCGTCTTCCCCGGCGGGCGCGGCTTCGTCACGTACGCCGACCTCGGCGGCCTCGACGAGGCCGGCCTGCGCGAGCTCGTCCCCACCGCGCTCGCGCGCTTCCGCGACGACCCCGCGATCACGACCGTGGAGTGGAAGACCCGCGGGCACGACCGCGCCCCCGGGCTCGATCGTGTCCTCCGTGCGAACGGCTTCGTCCCCGAGGAGCGCGAGTCGATCATGCTCGGGGAGGCCCGGGCGCTCGCGGTCGACGTGCCGCTGCCCGCGGGCGTCACGCTCCGGCGCATCACCGCGGAGGCCGACGTGCGGGCGATGAGCGCCATGCAGGCCGAGGTCTTCGGCGACGTGGACTCCACCGACCAGGCCGACGCGATGATCCGCCGCCTCGGTCTCGACGACGGCATGGAGATGTGGGCTGCCTGGGCCGAGGGGCGGATCGTCTCGGCGGGCCGGCTCGAACCCGTCGCGGGATCCGACTTCGCCGGCCTCTGGGGCGGCGCGACCCTGCCGGAGTGGCGAGGGCGAGGCATCTACCGCGCCCTCACCGCGGCCCGCGCGCGCTCGGCCCTCGCCGCCGGCCGCACCCTGATGCACAGCGACTCGACCGACTTCTCCCGCCCCATCCTCGAGCGCTCCGGCCTCGTCGCCTGCTCGACGACCACGCCGTACGCCTGGTCGCGCTGACCCGGCTCGCCCGCCCCCGGAGTTGAGTGGGGGCGTGCAGACGTTCCTCCCCTATCCCGACCTCGCGGAGAGCATGGCCGTGCTCGACGACAAGCGGCTCGGGAAGCAGCGCGTCGAGACGCTCCAGGTGATGAAGGCCGTGACGGTCGCCGGCTACGGCTGGCAGAGCCACCCCGTCACGCGCATGTGGCGCGGCTACCGGCCCGCGCTCATGGAGTACCAGGAGGCGACGTGCGCCGAGTGGACCCGCCGCGGCTTCGCGGACACGTGCTTCGAGAAGACGCTCGCGGTCATCGCCGAGGTGCCCGAGGACCTCGTCGCCTACACGGAGGGTCGCATCGAGCTGCCGCCGTGGTGGGGCCGCGCGGAGCTGCACCTCTCCCACCGCTCGAAGCTGCTGGCCAAGGCGCCGGAGCTGTACCGGCCGGCGTTCCCGGGGGATCCGGACGACCTCGACTACGTGTGGCCGGGCGCGAGCGCCTGATGCGCATTCCCCCACGCGGGGTACCGTTGTCGCGTGAGCATCACGAGCAGCACGACGCCCTCGGGGCGTGGGGAGGTCGTCGGCGGCACGTCCGCCGGCACCAGGTAGTCACCGGATCCGTCGCCGCGCCCGCGAGGGCCGGCCGCACCCGGCGCGCCGTCGATCCACGTGGATCCGGCCGCCGTCCCGACACCCGTTCCCGCGGCACCGCCGCGACCCCGCACGAAGGGCACCGCATGCTCCCCCTGACCGAATCCGCCATCCGCTCCTCGCTCGTCAACGCCTCGCAGCGCGAGGCCCGCGACCTCCGCCTCCCCGAGGGCTTCGCCGACCTCGCCTGGGACCGCCTCGACTTCCTCGGCTGGCGCGACCCCAAGGCCCCGCAGCGCGGCATCGTCGTCGCGCCCGTGGGCGACGAGCTGATCGGCGTGCTGCTGCAGCAGTCGTCGACCGCCCCGCGATCCCGCGCCCAGTGCACGTGGTGCCAGGACGTGCGCCTGCCGAACCCCGTCGTGTTCTACGGCGCGCGCCGCGCGGGCGCGGCCGGCCGCAACGGCAACACCGTCGGCACGCTCGTCTGCACCGACTTCGAGTGCAGCGCGAACGTGCGGAAGCCCCGGCCGATCCCGTACCTCGGCTTCGACCCCGCGGCGGCGACCGCGCAGCTCATCGACGACCTGCGGAATCGGGTGGCGGCGTTCGCGGCCGACATCGCGTCGACCGCGTGACACGGGCTGACGGTGGCCTGACCCGCTGACCCGCCCGTCCGGCTCCGCCCTGCTCGGAGCATGCTGCTGCGCACCGTGATCCTGTTCGCCCTCGCCGCGGTCGCCGAGATCGGCGGCGCCTGGCTCGTCTGGCAGGCGGTGCGCGAGGGGAAGCCGTGGTGGTATACCGGCCCGATCGGTGGGACGTGATCGGCGCCGTCGTCTGCCTGCTCGGCGTCGCCGTGATCATGTTCGGGCCGCGCGGCCAGGCCGCCGGACGCGGGCCGCGCACGAGAGCGCGCGCCCGCCCCGGAGGACGGACGCGCGCAGGGGTGGGTCGGCCGGGCCAGCGCGTCGGGGCAGCTGACCCGACCGGGTCGGGAGGGCCGGCTCAGGACTCCGGCGTGCAGACGGTGGCGAGGGCCGTGCGGAAGGCCTTGCGGTGCGCGTCGTCGAGGCCCTGGCCGAGCTGGCCGCGGGCGTCCTTCACGAGGTGGCCGCACTGCTGGTCGTCGAGCGCGGCGGACGCGGCGCCGATGGCCGGGACGAGCCGGGCGTCGACCGCGTTGATGCGCGGGCGCACGCTCGTGGTGAGGTCGGGCGCGGTGGTGGGCGCCTCGTCGGGGTGCGCGTGCCAGCGGACGATGAGCGCGTACTGCACCTGCTTGCTCGCGAGGATCTGCGCGCGGATGATGCGCTCGGCCGCGACCGGGTCGACCCCGTCGGCCTTCGCGGCGGCGATCGTCGCGTCGACGACGGCCTGCTCGCGCGCGGGATCCGCGACGGCCTTGCCCGACAGCCACTTCGACGCGGCCACGTCGTCGGCGATCTCGAGGCGGTCGAGCGCGGCGGACGCGACGGCGGTGACCGCCTGCTGCTCCGCCGGGTCGCGCGGGCACGCCTGCGCGGGTGCGGCGGCGCCGAGGAGAGCGGCGAGGGTGACGGCGAACGCGGACGTGGCGATGAGGGCGCGGCGGGGCATGGCGGATCCGTTCTTCAGGAGCGTGCGGATGGGGTCGGGTCGGGCGATCGGGTCGGTCGGTCGGGTGCCGCGAGCATAGGCAGACGACGCGCCCGGGTGGCCGCGGGAGTGCACAGGCCGTCCCGATCGGGGGCGCGCGGCGTGGGCGACCGCGTCGCTAGCGTGGGCGGATGACGACGCCCGACGCCGCGCCCGCGCCCGACACGACCCTCGACCGGCCCGCGGATCGTGCGATCCCCGGCGTCCGCGGCGCGCTCCTCGCCCTGGCCGTCGGCGTCGCCGCCGCGGTACTCGGGCTGCTGCCCTGGATCCTCGCGGGCCTGCGCCTCCCGCTGCAGAACCTGTGGCGGGAGGAGATCACGTCCGCGGCCGACATGCCCATCGCGCTGCTGCCGTTCAACCAGTACACCGCGGGCCTGCTGGCCGCGGTGATCCTCGTGGGCGGCGGCATCGCGGGCGCCGCGGCGCGCGCCCTCCGCACGCGGCTCCCCCGGCACGGCTCCTGGCTCGTCGTGGCCGGCCTCCTGCTCGTCCATGTCGTCGCCCTCGTGCAGACGTCCGTGGTCACGGCCGACGGGCTGGGCATGGACGACGTCTCTGCCGGGGGGAACCGCACGGGCGCCGGCATCAGCGAGGCGCAGGTGCACCTCGTCGCGTTCGTCGTCGGCACGGCGGCGATGGTGCTGCTCGCCGGCGTCGTCGCGGCCCTCGTCGCCCGCGCGCCCGCCGGTCTCGCCGTCGTCGCGGCGGCCGTCCCGGTCGTGCTGCTCCGCGAGTGGCTGGGCGGGCTCGTGTCCCCCGGCGATGGCGGGCTGCTGAGCGACACCGCGTACGCGATCCTGCCCGTGATCTCGTGGGTGCCGCCCGTCGTGCTCGGCGTCGCCATCGCGCTCACGGGGCTGCGCACGGTCGGCCGCGTGATCGGGTCGGTCGTCGCGGTGCTGCTGCTCTGGCTCGGGACGGCGGTGGTGGTCGGCGTCACCTACGCCCTCGGCAACCGCAGCCTGCTGCGCTACCCGCTCGAGCTGGTGCAGGCGGGCGGCATGGTGGGCGGCGAGGTGCTCCGAGGCCAGGGCGGCGCGCTCGGGCAGCTCGCGGTGGCGGTGGTCGTCGGGATCCTCGGCGCGCTCGTCGTCCGCCTGGTGCGGCGGCGGGCCGTCAGCGCGGGGTGACCCTGCCGCCGTCGACCGGGCGGGGCCCTCCGGCTCAGCCCGCGAGCTCCCGCAGCAGCGGCGGCAGGTCGCGCATGTCGTCGAAGACGGTGGCGCCGGCATCGCGCAGGCGGTCGGCCGGGGTGAGCCCGCCCGCGTAGCCGAGCGCGCGCATGCCCGCGGCGAGCGCACCCTGCACGCCGTACGGGCTGTCCTCCACGACGACGCAGCGCGCGGGATCCACGCCCATCCGCGACGCCGCGAGGAGGAAGAGGACGGGCGCGGGCTTGCCGTGCGCCACCTCGGTGGCGCTCGAGATGCGGCCGTCGAAGCGCCCGAGCAGACCCGTGCGCGCGAGGTCGGCGCGGATCTTCGGGTGGCCGCCGCTGGATGCCACGCACGTCGGCAGGGCGATGGCGTCGAGGGCCTCCGCGATGCCGTCGACCGGCCGCAGGTGCTCCTCGAAGGCCTCCCCGTACCAGTGCGCGTAGGGCGCGTCCCAGTCGTCGGCGAGGTCGCGGCCGAGGTGCGCGGCGACCTCCGCGGTGAAGGCCGCGTGCGACTTCCCGACCAAGCGCTCGACGATCTCCTCGGTCGTGACGTCCCAGCCGAGCTCCCCGAGCACCCGCCGGTCGACCTCGACGGCGAGCACCTCGCTGTCGACGAGCACGCCGTCGCCGTCGAGGATCACGAGATCCACCGGCGCGCTCACGCCGTGGTGCGCTCCGCGTCGGCGGCGGCGCGCATCACGCCCGACGGATCCACGAGCACGCGCGCGAAGGCCAGCTCGGCCGCGCCGATCATCAGCCGGTCGGGGCCGAGGGCGGCGCGGCGGATCCGCAGCGCCTCGCGCGCGCCGGGGAGCGCCTGGGCGGTGGCGCGGGCGAGGATCCGGTCGGGGTCCGCCGCGTGCAGCGACCCGAGGAACCCGCCGAGCACCACGAGCGACGGGTTGAAGATGTTGACGACGTTGCGCAGCGCGACGGCCAGGTTGTCGATCTGCCGCTCGACTTCGCGGGTGATCGGCGGATCCCCCGCCTCGAGCGCCGCCGCCAGCACGTCGCCCAGCTCGTCGGCGCGGGCGCGCGGGAGGCCCGTGACCTCGAGCAGCGCGTCCTGCCCGACGGTCGTCTCGAGGCAGCCGACGGCGCCGCAGTGGCAGAGCTCGCCGCCGGAGTCGACGAGCGTGTGGCCGAGCTCGCCGCCGTAGCCCTCGGCGCCGCCGAACGGGCGCCGGCCGATGAGCACGCCGCCGCCGACGCCCGACGCGCCGCCGTTGAGGTAGACGAGGTCGTCGACGTCGCGGCCGGATCCGAACCGCCCCTCCGCGACGGCCGCGAGGCTCGCGTCGTTCGCGGCGAGCGCGGGGAGCCCGGTGGCCTCGGCCAGGAGGGCGGCGAACGGCTCGTCCACCCAACCGAGGTGCGGCGCGAGGCGGACGATGCCGCCGTCGAAGCGGACGAGGCCGGGGACCGCGACGCCGATGCCGAGCACGCGCGCGTCGGGCCGGGTGGCACGGAGGTCGGCGCGGATCCCGTCGATGATCGCGGCGGCGACCCGGGCGGCCTGCGCGGCGGTCGGCACCCCGTCCGTGTCGCGGCGGATCCGCTGCTGCACCACGCCGTCGAGGCCGACGAGCCCGACCGTCACGGCGTCGATCTCGGGGTTGACCGCGAGGACGACCACGCGCGGGTCGGCCGAGACGATGGGGCTTGGCCGGCCGACGCGGTTGGTGCCGGGCGGCTCCGACTCCACGACGAGCCCCAGCTCCTGCAGCTCGCCCACGAGCGCGGCGATGGTGGAACGGTTGAGGCCCGTCTCGCGCGTCAGCTCGGAGCGGGACGCGGGGCCGGTCTCGTGCACGATCTGGAGGACGGTCGCGAGGTTGGAGCGGCGGACGTGGTCGGGCGTGGTGCCGCGGGAGCGGGCGTCGCCGGCGGGCGGGATCTCGCGGGAGCGGGGATCCGGCGCGAGCGGCACGGCGCGGCCCGTCTCGTCGCCGGTCACTGGATCCCCACCCGACGAGGCTACCCGGCGGCGGCCGGGCGGGCGACGGCCGCGGCGCCCGCGGAGGCCGGCGGCCCCTGGAGCGCCTCCCGCACGCCCCGCTCGCGCCACGCCTCGAGCCGCGCGCGCACGTCGTCGCGCCGTTCGTCGGCGAGCGCGGTCGCGTAGGCGCGCTCGAGCACGTCGTCGATCGCGAGCCGCCGGCCCGTGCCCTTCGACTCGATCGCGGCCTCCACCATCGCGAGGCTCATCACGTTGCCGTGCACCTCGCCGTGCGGCCGCTCGCCCGTGCGGAGCGCCCGGACGAACGCGCGCAGCGACCCGGCGATCTCGACCCCCACCGACTCGGCGGGCGCAGGCTCCGCGGGCGGGCCGTCGGGCGCGTCCGGGATCTCGCTCGTCGGCGCGTGATCGCCGTCCCAGAGCGCGGTGCCGTGCGCGCCGCTGGCCCGCCAGGATCCGTTCCAGGACGTCTCCGCGCCCGGGCTGCACCAGCTGCCCGTGTAGACGTAGCGCACGCCGCCCTCGAACGCGAAGACCGCGGTGGCGCCCGCGTCGCCGCGGTACCAGCTCCACGCGGGGTTGTACGACTCGCAGTAGACGCTCACGGGATCCGCGTCGAGCAGGTACCGCACGGCGTCGAACTGGTGCACGGCCATGTCGAGCAGCAGCACGTCGTCCATCTCCTCGCGGAACCCGCCGAAGTGCGGGGCCTTGAAGAACTCCGTCGTGACGATGCCGACGCCGCCGAGGTCGGCCGCCCGGCGCTTCAGCGCGACGAGGTGGTCGTTGTAGCGGCGCGACTGGCTGACCATGAACAGCTCGCCCGTGATCTCCGCGGCCGCCGCGAGCGACAGCCCCTCGGCGACCGTGAGCGCGACGGGCTTCTCGCCGAGCACCGGGATCCCCGCGAACAGCGCCTGCGTGGTGACGGGGTGGTGCGCGCGCGGGATGGTGACGTCGATCACCGCGTCGGGCCGCACCCGCGCGATGAGCTCGCCGAGGTCGGTGGACGCCTCGGCCGACGCCCCGTGCGCGGACGCGCCCGCCCGAGCCGCCTCCTCGTCGAGGTCGACGACGCCCACGAGCTCGACGTCGGGATCCTCCGCGATGGTCTGCAACCACTGCTGCCCCATGCCGCCCGCGCCGACCTGCACGACCCGCAGGGGCGCGCCGTCGGCGGGCGCGACGATCCGGTGGGCGGCGCCCGCGCGCTCCTCCACGTCCGTCATCGCTCGAGCGCCCCGGCGTAGTCGGTGCCGTCGTAGTACTCGCCGAGCTCGTAGCGCAGCAGCGTCGGCGTCTCACGGCGGTCGGGCCGCGCCCACTCGCAGGCGTTCGCGATCACGCGGCGGACGTCCGTGTGGTGGTACACGGGGAAGTCCTGGTCGCCGGGCGAGAAGAAGAAGATCCGGCCGAACCCGCGGCGGTAGGTCATGCCGCTGCGGAACACCTCGCCGCCGGTGAAGCCCGAGATGAAGACGAGCTCGTCGGGCGTGGGCACGTCGAAGTACTCGCCGTACATCTCCTGCTCGTCGATGACGATGGGGTTCGGGACGCCGCGGGTGATGGGGTGCTGCGGGTTCACGGTCCACACGAGCTCGCGGTCGTGCTCGCTGCGCCAGCGGAGCGTGCACGTGGTGCCCATCAGCTTCGTGAAGATCTTCGACCAGTGCCCGGAGTGCAGGACGATGAGGCCCATCCCGTCGAGCACGTGGCGGTGCACGCGCGCGACGATCTCGTCGTCCACCTCGGCGTGGGCCGCGTGGCCCCACCAGGTGAGGACGTCCGTGCGCGCGAGCAGCTCCTCGGTGAGGCCGTGCTCGGGCTGGTCCATGGTCGCGATCTCGACGTGCGCCGCGGGCAGGTTCTCCTGCACGCCCTCGGCGACGGCGCCGTGCATCCCGGTCGGGTAGCGGTCGCGGACGTGCTGCTCGATCTGCTCGTGACGGTTCTCGCCCCAGACGGTGACGCGGAGGGGGGATGCGGTGTCGGTCATGGTGTCTCTCTCTCGGAGGGGTCGTGCGGCAGGTCGGCGGGGGCGCGCCGCGGGTCGGGGGCGCGGGCGGGCGGGAGCCGGATCACTTGACCGCGCCGCCCGTCGCGCCCGCCGCGATGAAGCGCTGCGCCGCGAGGAGCAGCACGATCGCGGGCAGCGACGCGAGCACGGCCGTCGCCATCACCGTGCTCCAGTCGGCGGTGTACGTGCCGATGTACTGGTAGATCCCGAGCGTGATGGGGCGCACGTCGTCGGTCGTCGTGAGCGTCAGCGCGAACAGGAAGTCGCTCCAGGTGAAGAGGAACGTGAAGAGCCCGGCCGTGATCACGGCGTTGAGGCTCACGGGCAGCACGATCGAGCGGAAGGCCCGGAAGTTCCCGGCGCCGTCCACCTTCGCGGCCTCGATGATCGACGGCGGGATGCCCGCCATGAACGCCCGCATGATGAGGATCGCGAACGGGATGCCGGCCGTGGAGTCCGCGAGGATCAGGCCCGGGATGGAGTTGAGCAGCCCGACGTCGTTGTACGCGGCGTAGAGCGCGTTCGCGACGACGATGCCCGGGATCATCTGCGAGATGAGGATCCCGAACAGCACGATGTTGATCCAGCGGAACCGGAACTGCGCGAGCGCGTACGCCGCCGGGGTCGCGATGGCGAGGCTGAGCACCACGCTGCCGAGCGCGATCACGAGGCTCGTGCCGAGCGCCTGCCCCTGCTCGGAGAGCGCGGTCGCGTAGCCCTGGAACTGCGCCTCGAACGGGAACCACGCCGCCTGGATCGCCGGGCCCGCGGGCTGCAGGGAGATGTTGACCATCCAGTAGACGGGGAACAGCATGACGGCGAGGATCACGATCCCGACGACGGTCGAGATCCAGCTGCGGTCGGCGCGGGGTCGGCGGGACCCGACCGGGTGCGGCAGGCGGCGTGGCGCGGGTGGCGCGAGGCGCTCGGCGGTGTCAGTCATCGACGGCCTTCCTGTTGGCGCGGAGGTAGACCACCGCGAACACCGCCGAGATGGCGATGAGGATGTTGCTGAGGGCGGCGCCCGACCCGAAGTCGAACTGCTGGAACGAGAGCGTGTACGACTGCGTCGCGATGGTCTGCGTCGAGTTCGCGGGCCCGCCGTTCGTGAGGCCCAGGATGATGTCGAGCACCTTGATCGTGTAGACGACGCCGAGGACGAGCACGACGCCCACCACGGGTCGCAGCAGCGGCCAGGTGATGTGCCGGAAGCCGCGCCAGCCGGTGGCCCCGTCGAGGGATCCGGCCTCGTACAGCTCCGGCGGGATGTCCTGCAGGCCGCCGTAGAGGATGGTCGTGTTGAACGGGATCCCGATCCACACGTTCACGGCGATCACCGTGATGAGCGCGAACGCCGGGCTCGTGAGCCACGGCACCGGGTCCTGCACCGCGCCCGTGCCCAGCAGGAACTGGTTGAGCACGCCGGAGTCCTGGTCGAGGATCCACTTCCACACCGCGCTCGAGACGATGAGCGGCAGCAGCCACGGCAGGAGCAGCAGCGCCCGCAGCAGCCCGTTGAGCGGGAACGACCGGCGGAAGAACAGCGCCAGCACGAGCCCGATGACGAATTGGCCGAGGATCGAGCCGATCGTGAAGAGGAACGTGTTGAGGAGCGCCGTCGAGAAGATCCCCGACGAGAGCACCGATGCGTAGTTCGCGAACCCGACCCACGGCGCCTCGCCCGTGTAGAAGGTGGTCGTCGTGTACTCCTGGAAGCTCATGACGATGTTCTTCACGACGGGATAGCCGAAGAAGAGCACGAGGTACACGACCGCCGGCACCAGGAACATCGCCTGGAAGAAGCGCTCCCACCGGAAGCGGGGACGGCGACGCACGGGGCCCCGCGCGGCGGCGGCGTCCCCGGCGCCCCGGGCCCGCCCGGCCGCCTGCGCGGTCGGGCGGGCGGGGACGGCGGTCGTCGCCATCAGCCCTGCTCGGCGTTCTTCAGCGCGTCCTCCGGGGAGGACTGACCGGTCAGCGCCGACTGGACGGCCGTGTAGATCTTCGTGGCGGCCTTCGGCCAGTCGGCGCCGAGCTCGCCGGTGCGGGCGCGGGCGTCGGCGACGAGGTCGACGAACACCTGCTCCTCGGGCACCTGCTGGCCGAACTCGGTGGCGACGGCGGTCTTCGACGGGATCGTGAAGCGCTTGCTGGCCATCTCGAGCTGGTTCTCGTCGGAGTTGAGGCACTCGACGACCTTCGCGGCCGTGGCCTGCTTCTCCTTGTCGCCCGTCTGCGGCACGGTCCAGACCTCGCCGCCGAGCGGGGCGACGGCGGTGCCGCCGGCCTCGGGTGCGGGCAGCTTGGCGATGCCGTAGTCGACGCCCGACTCGGTGAGCGCGGGGATCTGCCACGGGCCGTTGATCATCATCGCCGTCTTGCCGGCCATGAACTGGTCGTTGACGTCGGACTGGGTCCAGTTGACGACGCTCTGCGACGCCGAGCCGTCCTTCACGAGGTCGGTCCAGAGCTGCAGCGCCTCCGCGGTCTCGGGGGTGGCGATGTCCTTCTCGTCGCCGCCGTTGGACCACATGAAGGGCAGGAACTGCCAGGTGCCCTCGTAGGTGGCGTTGGCGTCCATCGCGATGCCGTAGCGGTCGCCGTCCTTGAGCGCGGCGGCCGCGGTCTTCAGCTCGTCCCACGTCGTGGGCGGCTGGATCCCGGCGTCGGCCAGCATGGCCTTGTCGTAGAACAGCGCGATCGTGTTCACGGTCGGCGCGAGGCCGTACGTCTTGCCCTCGTAGGTGCCCGCGTCGACGACGCCCTTCGCGTAGCCGTCGGTGGAGATGCCGAAGTCCTCGAGCGGGGCGAGCGCGCCGGTCGCGGCGATCTGCTGCAGGTCGGGGTTGTCGAGCATGAGCACGTCGGGCAGCGTCTTCGACGACGCCTGCTGCAGCACCTTCTGGATGAGGCTCGAGCCCGGGATCGACGTGCGCTTGATGGTGATCCCGAGCGACTCGCCGCACTTCTGGAGGGTGTCGCCGATGACGGTGTCGTCGTTGCCCTCGTTGTAGTAGTCGGTGACGGTGATCGTCTTCGGATCCCCGCCGGACGAGGATCCGCCTCCCCCGCCGCCGGAGCAGCCGGCGAGCACGAGGGGGACGGTGGCCGCGAAGGCGGCGGCGCCGATGAGGCGGCGGCGGGCGGTGGATCGAGGGGACATCGCGTGGTCTCTTCCTTGAGGTGGCGGTCGGTCCGGGGCTCGACGACACCGTGATCCGCCAGCTCCGCACGCATCCGGGAGGCGTCGTCGCGCACCCGATGGCGGCGACGCTAACACCGGATCGGGGGTCGTGTAAAGCGGTTAACCAGAGCTCGGACCGGAGTGCCCGTAGACGGCGGGCACGGCATCGCGGATCATGGCGCCCACACCGAGCTCGAGGAGGAGCCGCATGCGCCGGATCACCGCAGGACTGTTCGCGTCCGTCGGCGGCGTCGTGGAGGCGCCGAACCTGTTCCAGTTCGACAGCTTCGACGCCGAGCTCGGCGCGGGGATGACCCGCCTCATGGAGACGGTGACGACGGCCGTCCTCGGCCGGCACGGCTACGAGGACTGGTCGTCGTACTGGCCCCAGGCGCCCGCCGACGACGCGTTCGGCGCCTTCATCAACCCGATCGAGAAGCTCGTCGCGTCGCGGACGCTCACCGGCGAGCTCGACTGGAACGCGACCCTCATCGAGGGCGACGTCGTGGAGGCCCTCGCGGACCTGAAGCGCACGGACGGCGGCGACATCGGCGTCTTCGCGAGCATCTCCCTCGCGCGCCAGCTGCTGTTCGCGGGGGTGCTCGACGAGCTGACCCTGATGATCCACCCGGTCGTCGCGGGTACCGGCCGCCGCCTGTTCGAGCCCGACGACCCGATGACGCGGCTGGAGCTGCGGCGCTCCGAGATCACGAGCGCGGGCAACGCCCTGCTCACCTACGCGCTGCGCGCCGGGGGGAGCTGACGATGGAGCTGGTCATCGTGCACGGCGCACTGGTGCGCGACGGCGCCTGGTGGTGGGGAGCGACGGCGGAGCTGCTGAGCGAGCGGACCGGGATCCGCAGCCGCGCGCTGGCGCTGCCGTCCTGCGGCGAGACGACCGCGGGCGAGATGGCGGGCGGCCTCGTGGCGGACGCGGCGGCGCTGCGGCGCGCGTCGTCAAGCCGACCGGCCAGGGATCCACCGTCGGCCTCTCCGTGGTGCGCGCCGCCGCGGAGCTGCCCGCCGCGCTGGAGCTCGCCGGCCGGCACGGCACGGTGATGGTCGAGCGGTTCGTGCGCGGCCGCGAGCTGACGGTCGGCGTGCTCGACGGCGAGGCGCGCGCGGTCGGCGAGATCGCCGTCCCCGCGGACGAGGCGTTCACCTACGCCGCGAAGTACCAGGCGGGCGCGATCGCCGAGACGTTCCCGGCCGACCTCCCCGACGACGTGGCGGACGAGGCGCGCGCGGCGGCGCTCGCGGCCCACCGGATCCTCCGGCTCGACGCCTACAGCCGCTCCGACTTCCAGCTCGACGACGCCGGCGTCCTCTGGATCATCGAGGCCAACAGCCTCCCCGGGCTCACCGCGACGAGCCTGCTGCCGCAGTCGGCGGCGGCCGTCGGCATCGGCTACGCCGAGCTGTGCGAGCGGATCGCGCGGGTCGCGCTGCGGGGGCGCGCGGGCTGACGGCGGACGCCGCGGGCGGGCCTCAGACGAGGGTCGCCAGCGGCCCGCCGGCCAGGTGCTCCCGGAGCCGCTCCACGAGCAGGGCCGCCTGCCTCCCGTCGACGTCCCGCGTGTTCCGTCCCACGTGTGGCGTGACGATGGCGTCGGGGAGCGAGCGGAGGGGGTGGTCCGCCGGGAGCGGATCCGGATCCACCACGTCGAGCGCGGCGGACAGGCGGCCCGACGCGACCTCCCGCACGAGGGCGTCCGTGTCGACGAGCCGTCCGCGTCCCACGTTCACGACGAGGGCGCCGTCGGGCAGCAGCGCCAGGAGCCGCGCGTCCACCAGCCCCGCCGTCTCGTCCGTGAGCGGCAGGGCGAGCACGAGGACGTCCGTGCCCGGCAGCAGGGACGGCAGCTCGGCGACCGCGTGGACCGGGCCCGCCTCCGTGGGACGGGCCGTGCGCGCGACGCGGACGAGCCGGACCCCGAAGGGCGCCAGGTGATCCGACACCGCCCGGCCGATGCCGCCGGCGCCGACCACCACGACGCGGCTCCCCCGGAGCCCCGGCGACACCAGGTCCTCCTCCCACGCGCCCGCGGCCAGCGCGTCGCGATGCCGGACCACGTCGCGCCGACAGGCGAGCGCCAGCGCCACGACGAGCTCCGCGACGCTCGCGTCGGCGACCCCCGCGGACGTGGCCACCCGAACGCCGGCGAGGTCGACGCGCCGCAGCCAGTCCGTGCCGCTGGTGAGCACCTGGAGCAGACGCAGGCGGGGCAGCCGCCCGAGGGCGTCCCACCCCGTCGCGTCGAGGGCATGCGGGAGCGGCGGGATGCACGCCTCGACCCGGTCGAGCACGTCCGGCGCGAGCGGCGTGCCGGCGGTCAGCCAGGCGACCTCCCTGCCGTGCTCCTCCGCCAGGGCCACGAGGTCCGCCTCTCCCGGCAGGACGCCGGGGCCGGCGAGCAGCAGGACAGGGGGGAGCGAGGGACGGGGCACGGGATCCTCCGGGTCGGGTCGGCCATCGGAGGGACCATGGTCGCGGGCCGGCGGGGGCTCGCGCGCGGATCCTCCACCGGAGCGCTCCGGGGCGGGGCGCGGACGCGTCCCGGAGCGCGTCCCGCCCAGCCCCGCCGGGATCAGCCCGCGTGCGGCGGGGCGACGGGAGGCAGCAGCCCCTGCTCGGCGGCGGCCGCGCGGGCGATCAGCAGGGTCGGGTCCTCGATGCCGCCCGCCGCGATGAGCGCGTCGAGCTCCGCGACCGGCATGCGCACGAGGCGCACCTGCTCGGACGGGTCGGAGTGGTCGGCCGTGCCCGCGGTGGTCGGCGTCGTGCAGGCGAACACGTGCACGAGCCAGGACGCCCGGCCGGGGTTCACGGCGTAGGTGCGCAGGGGGCGGATCTCCGGCGCGACGAGGCCGAGCTCCTCCTCGAGCTCACGGCGGGCGGCGTCGGCGGGGTGCTCGGAGGCGTCGCCCGCGCCGCCGGGGAGGTCGAGGATCCAGCGCCCGAGCGGGTGGCGGTACTGGCGTGAGAGCAGCACGTGGTCGCCGTCGATCACGAGGGTCGCGACCGCGAACGGCACGCTCTCGTCGACCTCGTAGCGCGACGCGGATCCGTCGGGCAGCAGCACGTCGTGCTCGACGAGGACGACGCGGCCGCGGTGGAGGTCGCGGCGTCCGGTCGTGCTCCAGACGAGCTCCGGGTCGGGCTGGGTCTCCGCGCTGCTCATCCCGCGAGCCTAGGTCGTGGCATCCCCCGCCGCCCCGAGCGCCCGCGACCACGCGACCTCGCGCGCCAGCTGCCCGCTCGCCCGGAACGCGACGACCTGACGGGCGTCGGGCAGCGCGGCGGCGAGCGCGTCGCGGTCGGCCTCCTGGAAGCCGAGGCCGCGCCAGAACGGACCGGACCTCCGCGAGAACAGCCACGCGCGCTCGGCGCCGGCATCCGCAGCGGCCGCGAGCGCGTGCCGGGCGAGCGTCGAACCGAGGCCCGCGGACCGGAGGGCGGGACCCACCGCGACGCTGCGGATCAGGGCGTGCCGCCCGTCCGCGCTGAGCTCGAAGCCGGTGCTGCCGCTGATGCGACCATCGGCGTCGCGCCGGAAGCAGAGCCATACACCCGGGTCGTCGAGCCCCGTGACCGTGAGGTCCGCCGCCGCGAGGAACGCGTGCAGCGTCGCGACGTCCGCGGCGGAGGCGACGGGCGCGAGGGCCATCACAGCGCCTGGCCCACCACGATCCCGAGCCCCGCCGCCGCGACGCACACCACGAGCATGCCGACGCCGTTCGCGAGCGCCGCGCCGATCCGGCCCGCCTGCGCGAGCCGCACCGTCTCGAGGCTGGCGGTGCTGAAGGTCGTGTAGCCGCCCATGAGCCCGCCGCCGAGGATCAGCAGGAGGTCGTGCGGGAGGCCGGCCTGCGCGGCGGCACCGGTGAGCAGGCCGAGGCCGAGGGATCCGGTGACGTTGATGACGGTCGTACCCCACGGGTACGCCGCGCCGAGGCGGCCGCGGATGGCGCCGTCGAGGAGCAGGCGGAGGGCGGATCCGACGCCGCCGGCCACGCAGATCAGCGCGAACACGAGCGGGCCGGTCACGACGCCGCCCCCGTCGCGCGGCCGGCCGCGGTGCGGCGGTGGATCGCGGCGCCCGCGGCGATCCCGGCGACCGACGCCGCGGCGCCGACCACGAGCGAGAGCGCGGCGTAGGCGAGCGCGACGCCGAGCGCGGATCCGGTCAGCGACGCCGCGTCGGTCGCGAGCGAGCTGTACGTGGTGAAGCCGCCGAGCACGCCCGTGCCCACCAGCAGGCGGATCGCGCGGCGCCGCCCCTCGTCGGGCCCGCGGCGGGCGAGCGACTCCAGCAGCGTGCCGAGCACGAAGGCGCCGACCACGTTGATCAGGAGGATCGTCACGGGGATGCCCCCGGCGGGCGCGGGCCAGATGAGCGCGAGCGCCTCGCGGATCCCCGTGCCCACGGCGCCGCCGAGCGCGACGAGGCCGAGGGACGACCAGCGGAGGTGGATCGGGCGGCCCGGGTCGTCGTCCACCTCCACGTCGCTGTCGAGGGGCGCGCCGTCGAGGGGCGCGTCGCCGCCGGGCTGTCGGTGGTCGGTCATGGGGTCTCCCATCTCGGATGGCATGGCTGGCCAAGAGACAGGGACTGTCGTCGACGAGGTCGTCGAGGTTCGGGTACGGCGAGCCCCACCGCCGTGCCTCCCGCGGGAGGCCCCTCCCGGAAGGAGGCCGGACCATTGAACCACGGCCCGCCCTGGTCGCGGCCGTGCGCCGCCGGTAGCGTCGCCGCATGAACGCACACGGCATCGTCGCCCCGCCCCCGCCGCCCGAGAGGCAGAGGGCCCGCGGGCCCGCCTCCTACTTCCCGAGCATCGAGACCGCGTACGGGCAGCCGGTCCAGCGCTGGATCGACCTCGCCGACGCCCGCCTCGACGTCGAGCCGCACATGCAGGTCGTCGCGTGGCTCAAGGCCGAGCACGGCCTCGGGCACGGGCACGCCAACGCGGTCGTCGCGTTCGTGAAGGCAGCGCGCTCCGCCTGAGCCCGGTCCGACCGGTCCGCCCGGCCCGCCCGGCCCGGCCCGCATCGCGCGCCCGTAGCCTGGGCGCATGCGCACCCGCCCGACCCTCGTCGTCACCGGGGTCGCGCTCCTCGCCGCGGTCGGCGCCACGCTCCTCGCGAGCGAGGGGATCCACCGGCTCGCCAGCACCCGCGGCCTCGGCCTCGGCCGCGCGCCGGGCCGCCCCGACGGCGCCGTGGGCCGCGAGGTCGTCGTCGTCCTCGGCTTCGGCAACGCCGGCCCGCGCGCCAACCGGATCAACCGCTACCGGGTGCGCGCGGCCCTGCGCTCGATGGACCCGCGAGCCGCGTCGACCGCGCTCGTGCTCTGCGGCGGATCCGTGATGGGCGACGAGCCCGAGGCCCGGATCCTCGCCCGCTTCGCCCGCGACGAGCTCGGCTACGCGGGCCCGGTCGTCCTCGAGGAGGCCAGCACGAGCACGCGCGAGAACGTCGCGAACGCGATCCCGCTCGTCGAGGACGCCGACACCATCCGCATCGTCTCCGATCCCGTGCACGCGGAGGAGGCCCGCGGCTACCTGCGCGCCGCGCGCCCCGACCTCGCCGACCGGCTCGCGCGCGCCGACGACTACCGCTTCGGCGAGATGACGTGGATGAAGCCGCTCGCCATCGTCGTCGCGCTGCTGCGGCGCGCGCGCTCCGCCTAGCCCGGGCCCGCTCCCCGACGCCGTCCGACGCACACCGCCCGCCCTACCGGATCCCGCGCCGGCGCGAGCCGACCATCCCGAGCCGGCCGCGTCTCCCCAGGCGGCCGCCGCTTCTCCTCGCGGGCGATTAGCGTCAGCCGCGATGAACTCCCTCCGCCCCCTCCTCGTGATGGACTACGCCTTCTCCTACCTCGGTGGGGCCCAGACGGCCGTCGTCCAGCAGGCGCTCGCGCTCGCGCGCGCGGGCCACGCGGTTACGGTCGCGGCACCCGACGCGACGTCCGTCCACGAGCTGCACGGCACGGGCGTCGCCCTGCACGACGTCGCCCCCACCTTCCCCGTCCCGCTGCTCGGCCTGCCGCTCATCCGCGCCGACGCCGCCGCCCGCCGCGACCTCGGCTCGCTGATGGACCGGGCCGGCACCGACCTCGTCCTCACGCACTCCGAGCACGGGTTGGCGGCCGCCGCACTGCGGCTCGGGCGCGAGCGGGGGATCCCGACGCTGCACACCGTGCACACCTTCTTCCTGCGCGGCCCGGCCTGGGGCGGGTTCCTCGCGCCCGCGGTCACGGCCGTCCACCGCGCGATGACCGGGCTGCCGGATCCGCGCGTGCGGCTGGCCCCGCGCCGCCTCGACAGCGCCCTCCGCGGCATGACCCTCGCCGTCTGCCGCGAGGCCGACGTCGTGCTCTCCCCCTCCGCGCACCAGGCCGTCGCCCTCCGGAGCGCGGGCCTCCCGGCCATCGAGGTGCTGTCGAACACGAGCTGCACGGCGCGCGGGGCGTCCGCCGAGCTCCCCGCGGGCGGCGCGCTGCGGCTCGTCTGGGCGGCGCGGTTCGCGCCCGAGAAGCGCCTCGACGTGATGCTCGAGGCGATGGCGCTGGTCGCCGCGAGGAGCGGGCCGGACGCCGTCCACCTCGACCTCGCGGGTGGCCGGCCGCGCGCCGCCGTCCCGCCCGGCGTCACGGTGCACGGCCGCGTGTCGACCGCCACCGTCACCGCGCTCCTCCGCGGGGCGCACGCGGCCGTGATCACGTCGCTGGGCTTCGACAACCAGCCGATGATCGCCATGGAGGCCTTCGCGGAGGGGCGCCCCGCGCTCGTCAGCGACCCCGTCCTCGCGGCGGAGTTCGGCGGGGCCGCGATGCTGGCGGACGGCACGGACGCGCAGGGGCTGGCCACGGCGATCCTCCGGCTGGCCGCCGACCGACCCCTCCTCGACGGGCCCGCCCGCGCGGCCCGCGAGCTCGCCGCCGCGGTCTCCCCCGCCGCGCACGCCCGGGGCGTCGAGGAGGCGTGCCGTCGGGTGGGCGGCGCTCGACGCGGATCGGCCCCCGGGTGACCGGCCCGACCCCGCGCCCGGGGCCTCCGGCGGCGGAGGGGGCGAGATCGTGGGAACCTCATCCGTGCGCATCCTCTTCTCCGTCGTCCGCATCGCCACCGCGATCGCCGCCGTCATCGGCGTCATCGCCCAGTACCACGTCAACCACGCCTACTGGCAGGACCTCGGCGTCACCGGCGTCGCCGGCAAGTCGCTCGACTTCGCCCTGTTCTTCACCGTCGACGCGAACGTGCTCGGCGCGGTCGTGCTGGTCGTCGGCGGCGTGCGGCTCGCGCGGGGCCGCGTGGCGGATCCGGGGGTCGGCTGGGTCACGCTGCGGCTCGCGTCCACCGTCTACCTCGTCATCACGGGCATCGTCTGGAACCTGCTGCTGCGCGGCCAGCCCCAGCCGGAGCCGCTGAAGCTCGACTGGGCCGACCAGATCGTGCACGTCGCCGTGCCGCTGATCGTGCTGCTCGACTGGATCCTCGCGCCCGACCGCCGTCCGCTCCGCGCGGGCGCCATCGGCCGCGTCATCGCGTTCCCCCTCGCGTGGATCGCCGTCACGCTCCTCCGCGGCCCGTTCACGGGCGACGAGGTCTTCCAGACCGCCGCCTACTACCCGTACGGGTTCCTGAACCCGGACTCGTCGCCCGGCGGGTACGGCACGGTCGCCGCGTACGTGGTCGGCCTCACGATCGCCGTCTGCGCGATCACGGGCGCGCTCATCCTCGTCTCGCGGTTCCGCGCCCCGACCGACCCGCACCGCCGCGCGACGCCCGCTATACGCTGAGCACGCGCCCGGCCGATCGCCCACACGGCGCCGCCCGAACCCGAGGAGCCGCCATCCCGACCATGCGAGAGGTCGCCGCGCGCGCGGGGGTCTCGATCGCCACGGTCTCCTTCGTCGTCAACGGCACGAAGGCCGTCTCCGAGCCCACGCGGCGGGCCGTCACCGAGGCGATGCGGGAGCTCGGCTACCGCAACAACGTCGTGGCCCGCGCGCTCGCCAGCAAGCGCACCCGGATCGTGGCGCTGCTGTTCCCCGCCGACGTGCAGCGCCTCAGCCGCATCGCCCTCGAGATCTTCATGAGCGCCGCCACGCGCGCGTCCGAGCTCGGGTACCACCTCGTGCTCTGGCCCACCGGCACGTCACCGGACGACGTGTCCGACCTGGTGAGCGGCCGTCTGGTCGACGGCGTCATCGTGATGGAGGTGCGCATGGACGACTCGCGCATCCGCGAGCTCGCGGCGCTCGACGTGCCGTTCGTCTCCATCGGGCGCACAGCGGACACGCACGACCTGCCGTTCGTCGACATGGACTTCGAGCGCACCGTCGCCGACGGGATCGACCACCTGCAGGGCCTCGGGCACCGCCGGTTCGGGCTCATGGTGGAGGACCTGGAAGGCGGGCCGCTGCGCGGGTACGGGCCGACGACGCGCACCGAGCGGGCGTTCCTGCAGGAGACGGCGGCGCGCGGGCTCGGCGGCCAGGTCGCCCGGTGCGCGCCGACGCCCGTGGGCGGACGCGCGGCGGCGGGCGAGCTGCTGGCGGCGGATCCGGGGATCACGGCCGTCATGCTCCTCAACGACCAGGCGGCGCGCGGCCTCATCTCGGGGTTCGACGCGGCGGGGCGGCACGTGCCGGAGGACGTGTCGATCCTGTCGCTCGCGTCCTCGACCGAGGTGGGCGCGCTGGTCGAGCCCGCCCTGAGCACCATGGACGCGCCGGGCCCCGAGCTCGGCCGGCTCGCCGTCGAGATGCTGCTCGCGCGGCTCGACGGCACGGCCACGGAGCTGCCGCACGCGCTCCTGCCGTGCCTGCTGCACGTGGCGGCGTCGACCGGGCCGGCGCCGGTCGCCCGCTGAGCCGCGGGCGACCGGCACCGGGAGCGATCAGGCCGCGGCGCCCGCCCGGTGCACGCGCGCCGCGGCGATCAGCGCGTCGAGCAGCACGAAGCCGACCAGGGGGATCCCGACGAGCGGCAGGAACAGCCCGACGCCGACGCCGACCGCGACGACCGCCGCGATCCCCCACCACGGCGCCCGCACGAGCGCGCCCGCCGGAGCCGGGCGGCCCGGTCGCGCGACGCCCGGCCGGCGCTTCCACCACATCAGGTACCCGAACACGACCATGGCGGCGATGCCGAGCGCGGTCACCGCGAGGAGCAGCTGGTTCGGCAGCCCGAACATGGATCCCTGGTGCGTGTCGATCCCCCACCGCGCCAGCTTCGCGGGGAACGGGTAGTCGGCGAAGTCGGTGCGGCCCACCACCTGGAGCGTGCTGCCGTCGACGGCGACCTGGTCGACCTCGGTCGGGAAGCTGCGCTGGATCTCGCTCACCGTCCACGCCGAGGCCGCGTCCTTCGGCGGCGTGATCTCCACCAGGCCCGTGTTGACGTTGACGCCCCGCGCGACGCGGAGGACGTCGTCGAAGGTCGCGGGATCGACGGCCGGCGTCGCGCGGGGCGTGGCGGACGCGTGGTGGCCGGCGTGCGGATCCGCCGCGGAGGCCGCGCCGCCGCCCGCGCCCGGCAGCGCGGTCGTGAGCGTCGGCGTCTGCCAGCTGAGCGCGGCGCGCAGGTCGGTCACGTTCTGCCCGCCGAACTGCGACCACGTGATGCCCGTGGCCGACAGGAAGAGCGCGCCCGCGACGAGCCAGACGCCCGTCGACGCGTGCCAGGAGAGGATCCGCCGGTAGCCGGTGGCCTTCGCATCCGGACGCACGAGGTCCCGGCGGCGCGGCGCGCGGCGCCAGCGCGCGACCCACAGGCCGAGACCCGCGAGCGTCACGATGCCGAGCCAGCTCGCCGCGAGCTCGCTGTAGATCCGGCCGGCATCGCCGAGCCCGAGCCTGCGGTGGAAGTCGCTGATCGCGGTGCGCAGCGGCAGGGCGCCGCTCGTGCCGTAGACGGGCAGGTCGCCGCGGATGGACGCGTCGGCCGGGTCGACGAAGATCGCGCGCGTCTGGCTCGGGATGAGGCCGTCGCCCGTGAACATGACGCGCGTCGTGTCGCCGGGCGCGGGGGCCGGGCGGACGGCGACGAGCGTGCCGGATCCGCCGACCACGGCCTCCGCGGCCTCGACCTGCGCGGCGAGCGGCACGGTGGATCCCGTGGCGGGCGCGTGCAGCTCGTGGGCGTAGACGATCTGCTCGGCGGTCGGCGCGAGCGCGTAGGCCGCGCCGCTCAGGGCCGCGACGAGGATGAACGGGCCCACGAGGATCCCCGCGAGGAAGTGCAGGCGCAGCAGCAGCGGGAGGAACCAGCCGCGCTGGGGGCGCGTGACCGCGGGGGCGGGCGCGGCGGGCGCGGCGTTCGCGGCCGGGGCGTCGGGTGCGGCGTTCGCGGCCGGGGCGTCGGGTGCGGCGGCGGGACCGGCGGCATCCGCGCGGTCGTCCACGGCGGTCACCGGCGGCCGCCCTGCTGCGGGCGGCGCATGCCGATGGTGAGGAGCATCACGGCGACGACGCCCACGACGAGGGCGCCGAGGCCGAGGAGGCGGGCGACCGGGTCGACGGGCGCGACGGCGGTCGTGGCCGCGGCCGCCTCCGTGCCCGTCGCCGACGCCGCGCCCATGCCCGCCATGCCGCTGCCGCTGCCGCTCGCGGCGTCGGTCAGCGTGATCGCCGGCGCCGGGTGGTCGGGTTCGGTCCCCGCGGCGGGTGTCTCGGCCCAGTCGGTGGATCCGGCGACGCAGGTCTGCAGTGTCGGGAACGTCACCACGTCGCCGGCCGCGCCGTCGACGGGGAGCAGCGCCTCGACCTGCACGGTCGCGCGCAGGGCGTCGGGCAGCGGGGTGTCGGCCGTGTAGGTGACGGTCGTGCCGTCGGCCGCCTCCTGCGCGGCGACGGACCAGCCGGGCGCGAGCGTCGGCTTCACGGCCTGCACGTCGGCGGGGAAGCGGATCGCGAGGGCCGTGGTGGCGGATCCCTCGCAGCCGTGCCCGACCGCGAAGGTCAGGACGCTGAGGGAGGCCGGAGCCGTAGCGGACGCGTCGAGCTCGATGTGCGCGGAGGCGGCGAGCGGCGCCGACAGGGCGAGCGCGAGGCCGGCCGCGGCGCCGAGGGCGACGGGGATCCGGCGCGCGCGGGTGCGGCGACCGGGCCGAGGGGCGGGGTGGGTGGTGCGGGAGGGCATGGCTGTCCTTCGGTGGGTGCACGGCGTGGCCGTGCGGAGTCCGAGCGTGCGGGAGGCGCGCGACGGCGCGACGACGACGCCCGCCCGCGTCCGGCGGGACGCGAGGGAGGCGGATCAGACGTGTCGGCGCAGCGGCGCGGACCGCGCCCGGGCTCCTCGAGGGACGCGGCGGGCGCGGATCAGACGGCGAGCGCGCCGAGCGGCGGGCCGCGGCGGCCCTGGATCCGCGCGGCGAGGAGCGCGACCGGGCGCGCGGGACGCAGGTCGATCGCGGTCCTGCGCGGCCGGGGTACGGCGGCCGGCTCGGCGAGCGCGGCGGCCAGCGCGACCGCGGCGCCGACGAGCGCGCCGACGGCACCGGTCAGCGCGCCGCCGACGCGCAGCGCGAGGGCCCGGGCGACGCGGCGCACGGCGTCGGCGCCGGCGCGGAGGGAGCACACGCTGACGATCCCGGCGATCACGTGCGCGAGCAGCATCGCGCCGTCGTGGTCCGCGGGCATGGCCATCGCGGAGGAGCCGGCGAGGGCGCGCGCGGCGTCGGCCGCCGCGTGTCCGTGGACGTGACCGGCGGATCCGGCGGTGCCGACCGGCATCGCCATCCCGGACGACCCGGTCGCGGATCCCCCGAAGGTGAACGCCGCGTGCAGCACCCCCTGGGTCGCGCCGATCGCGAGCACGAGGTGCGCGAGCGTCACCCGGCGGCCGCCGAGCCCGAAGCACAGGGCGACGCCGAGCACGAGGGCGAGCGCCAGGACGAGCGGATGCGGGATCCCGCCGCCGGCCGCCGCGTGCAGCGTCGCGGTGACGAGCGTGCAGACGAACGCGGACAGCGCGGCGCGCAGCGTCCGCTCCTGCCGTGCCTGCACCCGTCCGCCTCCCGGTCGTCCGGTCCAGGGTACGCGAGCGCCCGCGGGCGTCAGCTCGCGACGGGATCCACCGTCTTCCACGCGCTGCCGTCGGCCGAGCTGCGCTCCACCGCGTCGAGCACGCGCTGCACGCGGAGGCCGTCGGCGAAGGACGGCTGGGGCTCCTGGCCCGCGGCGATGTCGTGCACGAGGTCGCGCACCTGGTGCGTGAACGCGTGCTCGTAGCCGAGGCCGTGGCCGGTGGGCCACCACGCGGCCGTGTAGGGGTGCTCGGGCTCCGTGACGAGGATCCGCCGGAAGCCCAGCCGGTCGGCCGGCGCGGTCGCGTCGTACAGCTCGATCTCGTTGAGGCGCTCCAGGTCGAAGGAGATGGCGCCGTCGGATCCGCTGAACTCCAGCCGCAGCGCGTTCTTGCGGCCGGTGGCCATGCGGGTCGCCTCGAAGCTGGCGAGCGCGCCGCCCGCGAGCCTGCCGGTGAAGTAGGCCGCGTCGTCGACCGTGACCTGGCCGCGCTCGCTCGACGCGACGCCGCCGAGGCCGCGCGTCTCGGCGAGCAGCGGGCGCTCCTCGACGAAGGTGCGGAGCAGGCCGCTGACCGCGTCGAGCTTCTCGCCCGTGATGAACTGCACCGCGTCGACGATGTGCGCGCCGATGTCGCCGAGCGCGCCGGATCCCGCCGCCTCCTTGTCGAGGCGCCAGGTCATCGGGCCCTCGGCGTCGGTCAGCCAGTCCTGCAGGTACAGCGCGCGCACCTGGCGCAGCTCGCCGATCGCGCCCTGGGCGACGAGGTCGCGCGCGAACGTGATGGCGGGCACGCGGCGATAGCTGAAGCCGACCATCGCGCGGATCCCCTTGGCTGCTGCCCTCTCGGCGGCGGCCGCCATGATCTCCGCCTCCTCGACCGTGTTGGCGAGCGGCTTCTCGCACAGCACGTGCTTGCCGGCCTCGAGCGCGGCGACCGCGATCTCCACGTGCGTGCTGCCGGGCGAGCAGATGTCGACCACGTCGATGTCGTCGCGCTCGATGGCCGCGCGCCAGTCGGTCTCCGCGCGCTCCCAGCCCCAGCGGTCTGCGGACTCCTGCGTGCGCGCCTGGTCGCGCCCGACGACCGACACCATGCGCGGCGCGAGCGGCAGGTCGAAGAACGCCGGCGCGACGCGCCAGGCCTGCGAGTGGGCGGCGCCCATGAACCCGTGGCCGATCATCGCGACGCCGAGGGCGCCTCCGGTCTCCGTGGGCGTCGCTGCGGGTTGCGTGTCGGACATGGGACTCCTTCGTCTCATACGGGGGTGCGGATCCGCGTGCGGGTGATTCGTTGCGGATCGCGTCAAATGTACGGGGGCGCCGCGGGGCGGGACAAGGCGGCGCCCGGACGCGACGACGGCCGGACCCCTCGGGGGATCCGGCCGCCGGTCGTGCGTGGTGCGGGTGGTGCCGTGCCGCTACTCCGCGGAGCGCAGGCGGCGGCGGGCGACGAGCGTGCCCGCGCCGGCCAGCGCCAGGAGCGCGCCGAGGCCGCCGAGGCCGAGGGCCGCGGCGCCGTCGGTGCCCGTGACGGGCAGGGTGTCGTCGTGCTGCGCGGCCGGCTTCACGATCGGCTTCGCCGGCGTGCCCGCGGGGTCGATCGACGGCGTGGTCGGCGCGGGGGTGGGGACGCCCGGGATGACCGGTCCGCCCGCGTCCTCGCCGGTCAGCTCGACGGTGCCGCCCTGCGTGAGGCCCGACTCGAGGCCCGCGACGGACACCTGGTAGGTGCCCGGCTGGATGTCGCCGAACAGGATGATCGGCTGCGCGAAGGTGCCGTCGACGTCGGCGCGCACCAGGTCCTTGAGCGAGCGGGTGCCGACGCCGACGCCGCCGTTCTCGTCGCTGAGCTGGATCACGCGGCCGTCGGGCGCGGTGACGGTGACCTCGACGGCCTCGTAGCGGAGGTAGCCGGTCGCGGTGACCTTGAGGCCGCCGAGCAGGCTGGTGGCCTCGGTGACGGAGATCGGCGAGATGGTCGAGAACGACGCCTCGGCGCGCACGAACGGGCCGACGGGCGCCTCGGCGAAGCGCACCAGGCCGCGGATCTCGCCCGTGACGGTGAGGTCGAGGCCGACCTGCGTGAGCGTGACGCTCGCGGTCTTCGAGTCCTGCAGCAGCTCGGTGAAGCTCGCGGGGAACGCGTACGTGCCGTCCGCGCCGACGATGCCGAGACCGGCGATCGACTTGACGCCCACGGCGTTGAAGTAGCTCGCGGTGACGATGCTGCCCGCGGTGCCGGTGCCGGCGAAGGGCACGGCCTCGTTGATCGGGAGCGCGACGCCGCGGTCGGGCGTGGTCCAGGTGAAGGGCAGCTCGACGACGGGGACGGTCGGCTCGAGCGTCGGGAGGCCGGTCGACGGGGTGCCGGGGGTCGTCGGGACGGCGGGGGTCGGCGTGGTCTCGACGGGGGCGTCGGCGACGGGGGCCGTCTCGTCGGCGGCCTCGGTGGGCGCGGGCGTCGGCGTCGCGTCGGCGGCCGGGGTCTCGACGGCGGGCGTCGGCGTGGCGTCGGGCGCCTCGACCGCGACAGGCGCGGAGTCGACGGGGACGGTCTCGGCGTGGGCGGCCGGCGCCATCGCGAGCGGCAGGATCACGAGCGAGGCCGAGAGGCAGGCGCCGGCGGCGGCGCGGCGGAACGACCTGCCGCGACCGGCGGCGGGGGTGGGACGGGTCATGGCATCTCCAGTGGTGCAGGACCGCCCGCCCGCGCCATTGCTGTGCCGCGACCGTGCGGTTGAGGGGACGCGCTCCGGGGTCTCGAGAACGCGGCGGGGAGGATCTGCTCCCCACGCCGACTGTAGGAGTTCCCGCTACCCACCTGGGGAAATTCTTGGCGCAGTGTGACGCGTGTGACTCGTCATCCCCGGAGTTACGGGGGTGACTCACCGCACCGGCCCTCGGATTGGGGTGGCCGCAGACGGGCCGGTCGGCTCGACGAGAGCGTCAGGTGACGGGCGCGAGCACGAGGTCGTCGCCCGCCGCCGCGAGCAGGACGACCTGGTCACGGCCTGCGCGACGACCCGTCAGCGACGGCAGGTCGAGGAGCGCGCGCGGGGCGACGAGGTCCCAGCCGGCGTCCGTCAGGCGGTGCACGAGCTCGCGGCGGGAGAGCCGCCGGGTCGGCTCCTCGGCGAGCGCCTGCACGACGACGAGGTCCATCGGATCCAGTTCCAGCGGCACGCCCGCGAGCCAGGCCTCGCCCGTGGCCGGGTCGAGCACGAGGTCGCCCGCGGTGACCATGGCCGGAGCCAGGCCGCGGCGGCGGAAGAGCACGCGCAGCGTCTCGACGACCTCCTCGAGGCCGAACGGCTTGGTGACGTAGTCGTCGGCGCCCGCGCCGAAGGCCGCGAGCCGGTCCTCGAGCGAGTCGCGGCCGGTGAGGAAGAGCACGGGGCTGGCGACGCCCGCGCGCCGCAGCTCGCCGACCACCTCCACGCCCGAGACGTCGGGCAGCGTCATGTCGAGCAGGATCGCGTCGGGCGCGGACTCGACGGCGGCGTCGATCGCGGCGCGGCCGGTGGCGAAGACGCGCACGTCCCAGCCCTCCATCCGCAGCGCGAGCGACAGCAGCTGCGTGATGGGCGCCTCCTCGTCGACCACGAAGACGCGGAGCGAGCGGGGCGCATCGCCCGGCGCGTCACCGGGCATCATCCCGGGCGCCGCCTGCTCGTCGTCGCGGGCGGCGGAGCTCAGGGTGCTGGCCATGCGGATCCTCTTCCGTCGGATGCGCCGCCGGCCCAGGGGGACGGGCCGACGGCGGGTGCTCCTCGCGGAGCGGCGGCCGGGGGTGGGCCGCCCCTCCATCCTCGCGACCGGGGAGCCGCCGGGCATCATCCCCGGGGACCGTCACGGGTAGTCCCTACGGCGTGCACGGGCGGAGCACCGGAGATGGCGAGGAGGCGCACGGCGCGTCCGCAGGCGGGCGGTGCCTCGCGGCGGGCTGTCGCGCCGGCCGCCGGATCCGCGAGACTGATCCGCACGCCGACCTCACGGATCGCCCCGCCCCGGCGTCTACCCGGTGTGGAGATGATGCAGCCGTTCGACAGGGTCGTGACCGAGCACGGCGCCGTGGTGCTCCGCGTGTGCCGGGCGGTGCTCGGCGGGCACGCGGACGCGGAGGACGCGTGGTCGGAGACGTTCCTGTCGGCACTCGTGGCGTATCCGCGGCTCGGGCCGCGCGCCGACGTGCGCGCCTGGCTCGTCACCATCGCGCACCGCAAGGCCCTCGACGCGATCCGCGCCCGCGGCCGCCGCGCCCTCCCCGTCGACGAGGTGCCCGAGCGGGTCTCCGACCTCGGCGTGCCCGACTCCGGCGACCCCGACCTGTGGCGCGCCGTCGCCGCCCTGCCCGGGCGGCAGCGGCTCGCGGTCGCGTACCGGTATCTCGGCGGGCTGCCGCACGCGGAGGTGGCGGCGATCGTCGGCGGGACGCCCGAGGCCGTGCGGCGCGCGGCGGCGGACGGGGTCGCGAGCCTCCGGCGGTCGATGGGCGCGGATCCGCCGGGCACCGGTCGCGCTCCCGCACCCGCCACCACCACCGGAGGACGACCGTGACCGATCCCGACGACACCATCCCGTTCCTCGACGCCGCCGCGCTCGAGGCCGCCGACCCGACGCCGCCCGCCCTCGACGCCCTCCGCCTCCGCCTCGCCGACCGGGCCGCGGCCGACGGCGCGCTCGACGTCGGCTTCACCACGATCGACTCGCCCGTCGGCCCGCTGCTCCTCGCGGCCACCGAGCGCGGCCTGATCCGCGTCGCGTACTCCCGCGAGGACCACGACACCGTGCTCGGCGACCTCGCGCGGCGGCTCGGCCCGCGGATCCTGCGCGCCCCGAAGCGCCTCGACCAGGCCGCCCGCGAGCTCGACGAGTACTTCGCCGGCCGCCGCCGCTCCTTCGACCTGCCGCTCGACCGCCGCCTGTCGACCGGCTTCCGCGACCGGGTGCAGCGGCTGCTGCCGGAGATCCCGTACGGATCCACCCGCACCTACCGCGAGGTCGCCGAGACCGCGGGCAGCCCGGCCGCCACGCGCGCGGTCGGCACGGCGTGCTCGACGAACCCGCTGCCCGTGGTGATCCCCTGCCACCGCGTCCTCCGCTCCGACGGCACGCTCGGCGGCTACATCGGCGGGCTCGCGGCGAAGACGACGCTGCTGGAGCTGGAGGGGCGGATCTGACGGGCTCCGCCATCCGGCGGACGCGTCGGGCCCGCGCCTAGCGTGAGGGCATGGACGATGCGACGGCACCCGGCGAGCGCGCGGCGACTGCCGGAGGCGCCGGCCGGCTGCCCGACACCGGGCTCGCCGTGCTCTTCGCGATCGGCGTCGTGATGGGGCTCACGCGCGACGATCTGCGGCCTCTCGGCCTGCTGCTGATGGTCACGAGCGCCGTGGTGTTCCTGGCCGTCACGGTCGTCCGGTGGCGTCGGCGGGGCGCGTCGCGCTGACGGGTGCCGCGCGCGCGTCCCCCACGGGGCGGACGCGCCCGACCTACCCCGGTGCCTAGCGTGAGGGCATGAGCGAACCGACGACGCCCGGTGGCCCCGCGGATCCGCCCGCGGAGGACGACGACTCCTCCAGCACGAACGCGTCGCTCGGCATCGTCTTCGGGATGCTCGGACTCGTGCTCATGCTCACCCTCGACGACACCCGCGTCGCCGGGCTGCCGTTCGTGATCCTCGGCATCACCTTCTTCGTCATGGGCATCCGACCGACCACGCGGAAGCGCGACCGCGCCGCCGTGGACGACACCCCGACCCCGCCCCCTCCGGCGTAGACAGGGTCATGGCCACCTCGCCCGACCACCCGCGCCTGCTGCAGACCGTGCTCGACACGCCGGATCCGCGCCGCCTCGCCGAGTTCTACCGCGAGCTCCTCGGCTTCCGGTACCGGCCGGGCGACGAGCCCGACCAGGCGGGGCCGGATGCGGACTGGCTGGTCCTCGTCGACGACGACGGATCCCGCCGCCTCGCCTTCCAGCTCGCGCCCGGCATGCCCGCGCCCCGCTGGCCCGAGGGATCGCCGCCGCAGATGCTGCACCTCGACCTCACCGTCGGATCCGTCGCCGACCTCGAGCGCCAGCGGTCGCGGGCCGTCGCGCTCGGCGCCGAGGTGCTGCAGGACCGGTCCGTGGATCCCGACGAGCCCCTCTACGTGCTGCGGGATCCCGCCGGCCATCCGTTCTGCGTCTTCGTCGCGCCGGCGCCCTCGGAGGCCGACAGCCCCTAGATGTACCCGGCCATGACGTTGGTGACACTTCGGGGCGTGTGAGGAGGCCTCCTGGCTTGATGGAGCTGTCTAGTTCTGCCACTGCCAGGAGGCCTCGATGTCCCACGCTAATGCTCGTCTGACGGTTCACGGGAGGGTTCTCCTCGTGCGGCGGGTGGTCGAGGATCGTCGGCCGGTCTCGCATGTCGCGCGCGAACTCGGTGTGTCGCGTCAGTGCGCGCATCGGTGGGTGAATCGGTTCCGGTCCGAGGGCTTCGAAGGCTTGTCGGACCGGTCCTCGAGGCCGAGACGGGTGCCGACGAGGACGAGCCCGGAACGAGAACGAGCCGTCGTGGAAGCGAGGACCCGATTGCGATCAGGTCCTGCCCGGTTGGCGCCGGTGACCGGTGTTCCAGCCCGCACGATCTCCCGCATCCTGCGGCGGCACGGGGCACCGCCGTTGGCATGGTTGGACCCCGTCACCGGGGCCGTGATCCGGGCATCCCGGTCGACGGCAAACCGGTACGAGCATGAGCATCCCGGCGACCTGATCCACGTCGACGTGAAGAAGCTCGGCCGGATCCCGGACGGCGGCGGCTGGCGGGCGCATGGCCGCAGCGAACAGGTTCGTGGTCGTGGGATCGGGTTCGATTACGTCCACGCCGTGGTCGATGACCACACCCGCCTCGCCTACGCGGAGATCCACCCGGACGAGAAGGGCGTGACCGCGGCAGGGTTCCTGACCCGGGCCGCGGCGTACTTCGCCGAGCACGGCATCACCCGCATCGAACGGGTCCTGACGGACAACGCGTTCGCCTACCGGCACTCGGCCGCGTTCCAGAACGCGGTCACGCAGCTCGGTGCGAGGCAGAAGTTCATCCGCCCGCACTGCCCCTGGCAGAACGGCAAGGTCGAACGCTTCAACCGCACCCTCGCGACCGAGTGGGCCTACCGGCAACCCTTCACCAGCAACCAAGCCAGAACCGACGCCCTTGATCCGTGGATCCAGCACTACAACACTGAACGAATCCACTCGAGCCACGGGCTGACGCCCGCGGCCCGAGTGTCACCAACGTGATGACTCAGTACACCTAGAGCGCCACCGTGTCGTGCGGCTCCACGGTCGACACGATCCCGGGGTGCCGCAGGGTCGCGAAGTACAGGTTCGTGTGGGCGACGATCTGCGCGGCGCCGATCGCCACGCCCTCGTGCAGCGCGTCCGCCGTCGTGTGGGCGTCGCCGACGAGCGTCACGTCGAAGCCGCGCGCTGCCGCGCTCTGCAGCGTCGTGCGCACGCAGTAGTCGGTCTGGGCGCCCGCGACCACGATCTTCGTCGTCCCGAGCCGCGCGAGCACCTCCGCGAGGTCGGTGTCGGCGAAGGAGTCGCGATGCGCCTTCCGCACCAGCGGCTCGTCGGCCGCCCGCGCGAGCGGCGGCACGAGCGCCCAGTCGGGATCGCCCTCCGCGAAGCCGTGATGGTCCTGGATCCACACCACCGGCGACCCGCTCGCGCGGGCGCGCTCGACGAGCGCCGTCGTGCGCGCCACCACCCCCTCGGCGTCGAGGCAGCCGGGCAGCACGCCGACCTGGAGGTCGATCACGAGGAGGGCGGTGGATGCGGTCATGCGGCGATCCTCCGGCATCGCCGTCTACGCGCCGCACGCCGTCGACCGGCTGCGCTCGGCCCACGCGTCGACGTCGGCGCGCAGGTCGTCGAGCGCGCCGGTGACGATCTCGACCGCGTCGCCGCCGAGCAGGAGATAGAAGGGAGCGCCCTCCTCGACCGCGTCGACGAGCACCTTCGCGCCGAGCGCGGGATCGTTCGGCTGCGTGCCGTCGGTGGTGTCGTTCTCCTTGCGGCGCTTGCCGGCGGTCTCGGCGTAGTCGTCGATCACGGTGGACGACTGCGTGAGCGAGCGGCCCGAGAAGTCGGTGCGGAAGGATCCCGGCGCCACCACCGTCGCGACGATCCCGAGCGGCTCGAGCTCGGTGCGCAGCGCCATGGTCATCTGCTCGATCGCGGCCTTCACGGCGCCGTAATAGCCGGATCCCGCGCCCGTGCGCGCGGCACCGATGGACGAGAGGTTCACGATGGTGCCGCTGCGACGCTCGCGCATGCCGGGCAGCACGGCCTTGAGCATGCGGACGCTGCCGTGGAACTGGGTGTCGAACAGGCGCGCGACGTCCGCGTCGTCGCCCTCCTCGACGGCCGCGCGGTAGCCGTAGCCCGCGTTGTTGACGAGCACGTCGACGCCGCCGAAGCGGGCCGTGGCCTCGTCGACCGCGAGCGACACCTGCGCGGGATCCGTCACGTCGAGGTCGAGCGCGAGGGCGTGCTCGGGGAACCGGTCGGCGAGGTCCTGCACGTTCGCGGCGTCGCGCGCCGTGACGACGACGTCGTGCCCGCGCTCCAGTGCCTCGACCGCGAAGGCGCGCCCGAGTCCGGTGGAGCATCCCGTGATCAGCCAGGTCGTCATGCGCGTTCCTCTTCCTCGTGGATGCGGGTGGGGGCGGCCGGTGCGGCGCGGCCCTCGTCGAGGCTAGGCGCATCGGGCGGCGGCGTCCGAGCCGCGACGGGGCCGTCCGGTCGCTCCACGACCGCTGGCCCGGCGGGGACCGGGCTACTGTCGGGCCTGCTGAGCGACGACGCCCGAGACCCGGCCCCCGATCCCGACCCACGCACGTCGTGGACCGCGCGCCGCGGACCGCTCCTGACCGTCGCCCTCATCGTCGGCATCTCGCCGTTCGCGACCGACCTCTACATCCCCGGACTGCCAGCGATCGCCACCGACCTCGACGCGTCGACCGCATCGGTGCAGCTGACGCTGACCGCCTTCCTCGTCGCGTTCGCGGTCGGCCAGCTGGTCGTCGGGCCGATCAGCGACGGCGTCGGCCGGCGCCGCATCCTCCTCGCCGGGACCGCCCTCTTCACCCTCGCCAGCGTCGTCTGCGCGATCTCGCCCGACGTGACGACGCTGATCCTCGCCCGGGTCGTGCAGGGCCTGGGCGGCGCCGCCGCCGCGGTCTCGGCCCGCGCCATGGTCGGCGACGCCTCCACCGGCGCCCTCCGCAGCCGCCTCTTCGCGACGCTCGCGGTCGTCAATTCGGTCGGCCCGGTCGTCGCCCCGCTGGTCGGCGGCCTCGTGCTGACGTTCTCGTCCTGGCGCGCCGCGTTCGTCGTGCTGGCCGCGCTCGGCCTGGCCCTCACCCTCGCCGCGGCTCGCCTGCTCCCGGAGACGATCGTCCGCACCGGCGCGGGCGGCACCTCCCCGCGCGCCGTCCTCGGCCGCATGGCGGAGCTGCTGCGGATCCCCCGCTTCCGCTGGTACCTCGTCACCGGCTGCGCCGCGACGATCGGGTTCTTCTCCTACATCGCCACCTCCTCCTTCGTGTTCCAGGAGCAGTACGGCTTCGGCGAGGGCCTCTACACGCTGGTGTTCGCCTCCAACGCCTCCTGCATGATCGCCTCGACCCTCGTCTTCCGACGCCTCATCGGACGCTTCGCCGAGGACCGCCTCTTCACGATCGGCCTCGTCACGTGCGCCATCGGCTCGACCCTCGTGCTCGTCGGGGCGGTCGCGGGGATCGGTCCCGCGCTGGTCTGGCCGGCCCTCGCCCTCGTCACCGCGGGCTGGGGCTGGGTGATCCCCGGCTCGATCACGCTCACGCAGGCGCTCGGCCACCGGCACCCGGGCACGGCCTCCGCGCTCGTCGGCGGACTGCAGTTCGGCCTCGGCGGATTGGCGACGCCGCTCGCGGGCGCCCTCGGCGGCACCGCGACCGCCATGGGCGCGCTGATGACCGGCTTCATCGCGGTCGGGCTCGCCGCGCAGCTCTGGGCGTCCCGGGCTCGCAGCGGCGGGTCACGACCGCGACGGGCGGATGCCTGATCGAGCGCGCGGGCGCCTCACGCTGATGCGGCGGACGCCTGTTCCTCGAGCACCTGCGGCAGGAGGATCTGCCGTTCGCCGACGCGACATTCACGACAGCGTCGGTCGTCCTCGCCGATCGCGCCGACGGCCAGCCCGCCGTGCGCTGGGACCTCCCGCGCGGATCCGTCACCCGCGCCATCGCCGTCCTCGGCCCGAGCGGCCGCGGCCTCTGGCAGCACCTGAGCCCGCGCACAGCCGCCTTCCGCCTGCTCGCCATCCACATGGAGGAGTGGATCAGCGTGCCCGACACGGATCCCGGCGCCGACCAGGAGCGCCGCTTCGTGCTCGTCGACGGCCGGTTCGATCCCGTGCCGCCGCGCTCCTGACCTCCCGGCGTCATCCGCGGAACGTCCCCCGCATGACCGCACCCTCCACGCCCACCCGCCTCCCGCCCGGAAGTGGCACGATGGGCCGACGATGTTGCCGGGCCCGACCGTCGCATCCGCGAGACAGGGTCCCGGCGCCGCCTCAGGAGGATCACCCGTGCACTGCCCGGATCACGGTCAGATGACGTCCCCGCTCCGCTCCGCCACCTCGGCGGCCCGGTCGTGAGCGCGCCTAAGCTGCTGCGCGCGCCCGAGCAGCGGCGCGCCCGCGACGGGATCACCGCGTGGCTCCTCGACGGGCTGCCCGGCGCGTCCGGCGCGCACCCCGGCCCGCACGCCGAGACCGTCGAGAAGACGCACTCGTGGTGGCGCGTCATGTGCCTCACGGGCGTCGACTACTTCTCCACGCTCGGCTACCAGCCCGCCATCGCGGCGGTCGCGGCGGGCCTGCTGTCGCCGCTCGCGACGCTCGTCCTCATCCTCCTGACGCTCCTCGGCGCCCTCCCCGTCTACCGGCGGGTGGCGCGCGAGAGCCCCCGCGGCGAGGGATCCATCGCCATGCTCGAGCGCCTCCTCCCCTGGTGGGGCGGCAAGCTCTTCGTGCTCGTGCTGCTCGGGTTCGCGGCGACGGACTTCCTCATCACCATCACGCTGTCGGCCGCCGACGCGACCGCGCACGCCGTCGAGAACCCGTTCGCGCCCGCGTGGTTCTCCGGCAACGAGGTGCTGCTGGCCGCGCTCGCGTTCGTGTTCCTCCGCGGCTTCAAGGAGGCGATCTCCATCGCGGTCGTGCTCGTGGGCGTGTTCCTCGCGCTCAACGCCGTCGTGATCGTCGTCTCCCTCTTCCACGTCGCCGGGAACCTGCAGGTCATCGACGACTGGTGGCTCGCGCTCACGGCGCAGCACGGCAACCCGCTCGTGATGGTGGGCATCGCGCTCATCGTCTTCCCGAAGCTCGCGCTCGGCCTCTCCGGCTTCGAGACGGGCGTCGCGGTGATGCCGCAGGTGCGCGGCGAGGACGACGCCGACGGGGTGCCGCGGGCGCGGATCCATGGCACGAAGCGGCTGCTCGCGACGGCGGCGCTCATCATGAGCGCGTTCCTCATCACGTCGAGCTTCGTGACCACGCTGCTGATCCCGCAGGCCGAGTTCCAGGACGGCGGCAAGGCCAGCGGCCGCGCGCTCGCGTACCTGGCGCACCAGTTCCTCGGCGACGGCTTCGGCACGCTCTACGACATCAGCACGATCTGCATCCTCTGGTTCGCGGGCGCCTCCGCGATGGCCGGGCTCCTCAACATCGTGCCGCGCTACCTGCCGCGCTACGGCATGGCGCCGCACTGGGCCGCGGCCGTGCGCCCGCTCGTGCTCGTCTTCACGGCCATCGCCGTGATCGTCACGCTCGTGTTCCAGGCGGACGTCGACCAGCAGGCCGGCGCCTACGCGACGGGCGTGCTCGTGCTCATCACCTCGGCCTCGGTCGCGGTGACGCTGTCGGCGAAGAAGGCCGGGCAGCGCAAGCGCACCATCGGGTTCGCGGTCATCGCGGCGGTGTTCGCGTACACGACCGTCGTCAACGTGATCGAGCGGCCGGACGGCGTGCGGATCGCGGCGCTGTTCATCCTCGGGATCCTCGTGGTCTCGATCGTGAGCCGCGTGCAGCGGTCGTTCCAGCTGCGCGCGACCTCGCTGACGATGGACGAGCGGGCGCGCGCCTTCGTGACGGAGGACGCCGAGGACTACGGCGCGGTGAGCATCATCGCCCACGAGCCGGACGAACCCGGCGAGGGGCTGTCGGAGGCGGAGCAGATCGCCGAGTACCGCCGCAAGGCGAGCGACGAGCGGCGCGACAGCGGGATCCCGGCGCGGGCGCCCGTGATCTTCCTGGAGGTGACCCCGGGCGACTCGTCGGAGTTCGAGGAGGACCTCGTGGTGCGCGGCATCGTGCGCTGCGGCTTCCGCGTGCTCCAGGTCACGAGCGGCAACGTCCCCAACACGATCGCGGCCGTGCTCCTCGCCGTGCGCGACCTCACGGGCGTCAAGCCCGGCGTCTACTTCGAGTGGACGGAGGGGTCGCCCGTCGGCAACCTCCTCCGCTTCCTCGTCACGGGCACGGGCGAGGTCGCCCCCGTCACCCGCGAGGTGCTGCGGCGGGCGGAGCCGGTGCGGGCCAGGCGGCCGGATGTGCATGTGAGCTGAGGCGGCTACGCCTGTGCAGGAGCACAGCGGGCGGTTCGGCGTGCGCGTACGTTCAGCTCGACGTCGCTCGACGACGCGAATGGAATGGAATGCAATGAAGACCCATGCCCGGGGAGCAACGATGCTCCTCGCTTTGACAATGATCATCTCCGTGAACGGCCTCATGGCCGAAGCAGCACCGCAGCAGAGAACCTGGGAGACACTTCCACGCATGCGCTCGTGGACAAGGCGCTCATAGGTGTCGGCCAATCCGACCGCGTCGGTCTCGGCTGGGCCACCCCGGATACGCCGAGAGCCGCCTCCATCCCCAAGCCATCAGGCGAGATGAGCGTGAAGCCAGCGCTCACGAACGACTCCCTCGTACGGGCTCGTCCGGGAGAGATTCAAGCGGTGACCGTTCTGCGCGACCGAGCCACCACGACCTCCTTCTCACTACATCTCCCGACAGGTCTCCGCGCTGTCCCGCACGGAGCAGGATTCGACATCGTGGCGGGTTTCCAAGCGGGTGGGAGGACCACCGCGGCCGGTCGCATCGACGCACCATGGGCACTTGGAGCTGCTGGCAAGCCCGTCAGCACGCACTTCTCCCTCGAAGGCGACACCCTGACGCAGACGATCGACGCGGAGGGAGCCGCGTTCCCCGTCGTCGTGGATCCGCTTGTGACCCTCGGCTTGGCGAATGCGGCACAGGGCATCGGCTTTTACGTCAATCTGCTCGGCTCGCAGATGCGTCAGATCGCCGCAGCGGCCGCATTTCTAGGGTCGGTCGGCGTAGCCAGCTTGTGCGCGGCGGCATCGAAGATCCCCAATGCCGTCAAGTGGTTCGTCGTCGCGGGCTGCGCGGCATTCGGTGCCCCGAAGCTCATGGACATCATCAGCTTCGTGAAGAACGCGTACGACTCAGGAAACTACGGCTTCAACACCTGCTATCAAACTCGGATCGAAGGTGGCCGACCGTGGATCCAGACTGACCACTCGAATTGCGAATGAGAAGGGCACCGGCATCATGAAGCGCTTGCGACCATCCGACATTCTCTATCTCGCCATATTGATCGTGGTCGGGACGTTGAGCATCGCGCTCCCCCAGGATCGCGCTCTCGTCCAAGGGATCGCGATCGGCGCGACGGCGGTCCTCCTGGTGGTCGGATTCCTCGAGTACAGGAATCGAAGGAGGCACCAGGCCGCTCAGGACCCGTCGCTCGAGCGTTCCGTGAGCGACGGCGGCGACTCGCCTTCGTGACACCTCCTGTGGTGCAGGGCGCAGTGCGGTCGCCGCATGTGCGCCTTGCATCGCGGCGTGGCAGGCGGCACGTGGGAGCGACGGTGCGGTCGCGGCATCGCCGATCCTGACCGCGGACGCGGGGCCCAGCACCTACTGCGACCGGGCGTCGGGACCCCGCGCCCGCCGGCTTCGCTCCTGCGCGGAGCGGAGGCGGGCGGCCAGGGCGCCGGCCGCCTCGCGCAGCTCCTCCGGGCCGATCACGGAGAACGGCGCGTCGAAGCGGGCCACGGCGGCGAGGACCCCGGTCCACGACCACGAGCCGACGGTGATCCGCGTCGAGGTCGCCGACACCTCCTCCATCTCGCCGTCGCCGATCCACGGCGCGACCGCCCGGGCGGGCAGCTCGACGAGCAGCTCACCCGTGCAGGGCCAGCGGTCCTCCGACGCGGATCCCCTCGCCCGGGCCGCGAGGAACGACCGCGCGTCCGCCGCGGGCAGCTCCCGCGGCGCGAACCGCGGGCCCGTCGGCGTGCGCGGCAGCATCCCGTCGAGGCGGAAGGTGCGCCAGTCGTCGCGATCGAGGTCCCACGCCACGAGGTACCACCGCGAGCGCCGAGCCACGATCGCGTGCGGCTGGACGCGCCGGGACGATCCCTCCTGCCCGACGCGATCGAGCAGGTCGAAGCGCAGCGTCAGCCGGTCGCGGACCGCCGCGCTCACGGCCTCCAGCACCGCCGGATCCACGCGGGGCTCGGCGCCGGGCCCCGGCTCCGGTTCCGCGCCCGTGAAGCGGATGCCGTCGATCCGGTGCCGGAGACGCGACGGCATGACCTGCCGCACGGTCGCCAGGGCGCGCGCCGCCGCCTCGTCGACGTCGACGCCCATCGCGGGCGCCGCCTGGAGCGCGACCGCGATCGCGACGGCCTGCTCGTCGTCGAACAGCAGCGGCGGCAGCTCAGCCCCGGCCGCCAGCCGGTAGCCGCCGTCCGGCCCCTTCACCGAGCGGATCTCGTACCCGAGCTCGCGGAGCCGCTCGACGTCGCGGCGGACGGTGCGCGGGGTGACCTCGAGGCGCTCGGCGAGGATCCGCCCCGGCCAGTCGCGCCGGGTCTGCAGCAGCGACAGGAGGGACAGCATCCGCGACGAGCTCCCGATCATGGATCCAGTCTCGCCGGAGTAGAGGACCGTCCCTGACCTCCACCCCCGGGAGAGTGCTCCCCAGCGGCCCGATCCCCGGCCCGCACCCACACGAGGAGACACCGTGAGCATCACGACCACCACCCACCTCAACTTCCGCGGCACCGCGCGCCAGGCGCTCGACTTCTACCAGGCCGTCTTCGGCGGGCAGATCGCCGTCACGGCCTACTCCGACTTCGGCATGCCGGCCGAGGCCCCCGGCGCGGACAAGGTCGTCTTCGGCCAGCTCGAGACGGCCGACGGCTTCCGGCTCATGGCCTACGACGTGCCCGGCCACGACGACGCCGACGGCAGCGCGATCGCCGGCACCACGACGCGCGCGCAGGGCGCGACGATCACCGACCGCACCTTCTTCCAGTCGGTGCGGGGCGAGACGCTGGACGAGATCGAGAGTCTGTGGAGCGGGCTCGCCGAGGGCGCGACCGTGATCGAGCCGCTCGCGGCATCCGCCTGGTCGGCGGGCTTCGGGATGCTCACCGACCGCTTCGGCGTGACCTGGATCCTCGACGTGCAGGCGCCCGCCGCGGGCTGACAGCGCGGTCCCGGATGCGGGTGGTGCGGCGCTCCCCGCCGTGCGCGACCTCACGGGCGCGATCCCGGCGTCCGCTTCGAGTGGACGGGCGGATCGGGGGCTCGGGCCTCGACTCCCGCGCGACGGGGACGGGAGGCTCGAAGGGCCGACCGTCTCCACGACCGCGAGGAGCACCCATGACCGCCCACCCCCACCTGGGCGTCCCCGCGATCTCCGGCGCGGTGATCGCCGGCTTCCTCGCCCTCACCGGATGCACCGGAGCGCCGGCCGAGACCGATCCGGCTCCCGTCGTCCCGACGCCCACCGCCGCGGCGGGACCGGAGGCATCGCCGAGCGACGCGCAGCGCTTCGCGTCCCTCGACGACTCCGTCTCGCGACAGCACGCGTCGTGGGAGCACGCGGGCGACTTCTCCGGGACATCCGCCGCGCTCGAGGAGGTGAGCCGGGAGGGGACGCTGACGGCCGGCATCGCGCCCGGGAGCGCGGGCACCATCGACGTCACGCTCCCGGCGCCCCGGGATCCCGGCGCGGACACGGTCGTGATGACCGCGGACTGCACGGGCACGGAGACGTACTGGATCCGGGTCGTGCAGGAGAACCCGAACCTGGTCGGCGCGACCTGCGGCACGGACGGACGGGGCGTGATCGGCGTCCCGCTCGACGATCCGACCGCTGCCACCGAGCTCGAGGTCACGGTCCCCGAGGGCAGCCGCATCTGGCTGGCCACCTACTACGCGGCGGGGTGAGACCGCCGGCGGCACGCGGCGCCGCGCGCCCCCGCATTCGCCACGCGCCGGAATCTCCCCCATCGGTCACCTGACCGATTGCGAGGAGGGCCCGTCCCGATGCCATCGATCGTCCCCATCCGCAGCGCGCTCGCCGGCGCGAGCAGCACCACCATCCCCGAGGCCGCCGCCACCGGCACGCCCGTGCAGGGCGGGCGCCTCCGCGTCGCGCGCCCGGCCGCATCCGCCGCCGAGACCCTCGACTCCGCGAGCTCGCTCTCCGCGTACGAGTACCTCGGCGCCCTCTACAACCGGCTCGTGAAGCTGAACGAGAAGGGCGAGACGATCCCGGACCTCGCCGAGGAGTGGTCGGCGTCGCCCGACGGCATCACCTGGACCTTCCGCCTCCGCCGCGACGTGCGCTTCCACGACGGCACCCGGTTCACGGCGGCCGACGCGATCGCCTCGATCCAGCACGTCATCGATCCCGCGACGGCCTCCCCGCAGGGCGGCGTGCTCGGCGACATGCTCCACCCGGGCAGCATGTCGGCGCCGGACCCGCACACCCTCGTCTTCCAGCTGAAGACCCCCGACGCGGAGTTCCCGTCGCTGCTCACGGCGTACCAGTGCTACATCGTGCCGGCCGACGCGATCGCGACCATCGGGAGCACCGGCATCGGCACGGGGCCGTTCCGCCTCTCGTCGTTCCACCCCGCGGGATCCGGCAGCGTCGAGGCCTTCGAGGACCACCTCGCCGGCCGGCCGGTGCTCGACGGCATCGACTTCTCCTCCATCCAGGACACGACGGCCCGCGTGAACGCGCCGCTGGCCGGTCAGATCGACCTCATCTCGCAGACCAACCTCGACTTCGCCACGGCCCGCGTCGTCTCGGCGTCGAGCCGCGCCACGGTCGCGCGCGTGGAGAACGCGCAGTGGTACGCGATCCCGATGCTCGCCACGAGCGCCGAGTTCCAGGATCCGCTCGTGCGCCAGGCCATGAAGCTCGCGTACGACCCCGAGCAGATCCTCGCGACGGCGCTGCAGGGCACGGGCACCGCCGGCTGGGACAACCCGGTGCCGCCGTCGCTCGCCGCGTTCGTCGACGTCGACCGCGCCTACGACCCCGACCAGGCCAAGGCGCTGCTGGCGAAGGCGGGCGCGCCGGGGCTCCGGACCACGATCCACGCCTCGAGCTACGAGTCGGTGTTCACGCCCATGGCGGTCGCCTACCGCGACCAGGTGGCGGCCGCGGGCATCGACCTCACGGTCACGAACGCCTCCTCCGACTCCTACTACACGGAGATCTGGATGCAGAAGCCGCTCATGGTGAGCTACTGGTTCACCGGCCGGCCCATCGACCAGCTGCTCAACCAGATCTTCCGCACCGGCTCCTCCTACAACGAGAGCGCGTGGTCGAACCCGACCTTCGACGCGCTCCTCGACGACGGCCGCGCCACGATGGACGACGCGAAGCGGCTGACGCTCTACCAGGACGCCCAGCGGATCGTCGTGGAGGACAGCGCCGACATGACGCCCATGTTCGGCGACCGGCTCGTGGGCATCTCGCGCGACGTCGTCAACTACCGCGAGTACGGCTTCGAGTTCGACCACCTCCAGATCGGATTCCGCCGATGAACGTCTCCGCGCAGGTGCTGCGCCGCGTCGGCACGGCGATCCTCACGATCGTGCTCGCGTCGCTGTTCGTCTTCCTCGCGATCCAGCGGATCCCCGACGACTCCGGCCTGCCCGAGCGCAGCGTCTCGCACGACGTCGCGACCGGCGAGTGGACGCTCGACGTCGACCCCGGCTACGGCGGATCGCGGATCTACCCCGACGGCCTCGTCTTCACCGAGTCGAGCCGCGAGGCGTACCGGATCACGGAGGGCGACCCGACCTCGGCGGTCGCGGAGTCGCGCTGGGCCATCGGCCTCGAGAAGCCCGGCTGGCGCGCGCGCCTGGAGACGACCTCACGCGTGACGGCCGACGCTGGCGCGTTCCGCGTCGTCAACACGCTCCGGGCGTGGGCGCGCGACGGCGGCCCGGGCACGCCCGAGGTGCTCGTCGCCGACCGCGTGTTCGACGACCTCGTGCCACGGACCTCCGCATGAGCGGCGCGCGATGATCGTCGAGGCGGTGCGCGCGGTGATCCTCCGCCAGGGCCTCACCGCCACCGGCCTCCGCGACATCGCGGCCGAGGCCGGCGTCTCGGTCGGCACCGTGACGTACCACTTCGCGAGCGTGGCGGAGATCCTCGACGAGGTCGTCGTGCTCGAGACCGACCGGTTCTCCGCGTCGATCGTCGAGGAGGTGGACGCGGATCCGGATCCCGTGCACGGCGTCCGCCTGCTGGTCGAGCCGCTCTTCACGGGTACCGACGAGGCCGAGGCGCACTGGCGGCTCTGGTCGGACTACTGGACCGCCGTCGCGCGCCAGCCCGGCCTCACCGCCGACCGGCTGGAGCGCATCCGCGTGTGGGAGGCGTGCCTCGTCCGCACCATCCGCCGCGGCGTCGAGGGCGGCGCGTTCCGGGCGGTGGACGCGCCCGAGGTCGCGCTCAAGCTCGCGGCGTACAGCGACGGGATCGCGACGCAGCTCTCCCAGAAGGTGCCCGGCCTCGACAACACGCGCGCGCTCGCGTGGATCTGGACCTTCCTCGACGCCGAGCTCGCCCATCCCGCCGACGGGACGCCGCTCTTCCGATGACCGGGGCATGATGAGCGAGGCGACGCGGCCCGACGGCGCGCGGACGCCGACCCGCCCACCGCCGAACGCCCGGAGGATCCATGCTCATCGAACCCGTCGACGCCGCCCGCGCGCACGTCAGCAGCCACGTCGACCCCGAGGACTTCGACGCGTTCTGGGCCGACACCCTCGCCGAGGCCGCGCAGCACGACCTCGACGTGCGGCTCGCATCCGTGGAGACCGACCTCGCGCTCGTCGACGTGCAGGACGTGACCTTCGCGGGATCCGGCGGCACCGACGTGCGCGCCTGGCTCCGCACCCCCGCGGGCGCGACCGGACCGCTTCCCACCGTGGTCTCGTACGTCGGCTACGGCGGCGGACGCGGACGCGCCGAGGAGACGCTGATCTACGCGGCCGCCGGCTTCGCGCACCTGCAGATGGACACCCGCGGCCAGGGCTCGTACTGGAGCGCCGGCGACACCGCCGACCACGGCGAGGCCGGCCCCGCGATCCCCGGCTTCATGACCCGCGGCATCGCCTCGCGGGAGTCCTACTACTACCGCCGCCTCTTCACCGACGCGGTCCGCGCGGTCGACGTGGCGCGGTCGCTCGACGTGGTGGATCCCCCGCGCATCGCCGTGCAGGGCGGCAGCCAGGGCGGCGGCATGGCCCTCGCGGTCGCCGGGCTCCGCGACGACCTCGCGGCGGTCTCGGCCTACGTGCCGTTCCTCTGCGACATCGAGCGGGCCACCCACATCACCGACGCGTACCCGTACCACGAGGTCGTCGACTACCTGAAGACGCACCGGGGACGCGGCGAGGACGTGCACGCCGTGCTGCGGTACTTCGACGGCGTCGCGTTCTCGCGTCGCGCCACCGCGCCCGCCCGCTTCTCGGTGGGTCTCATGGACGCGACCTGCCCGCCCTCCACCGTCTACGGCGCCTTCAACTCCTACGCGGGCGAGAAGGAGATCGTCGAGTGGGAGTACAACGGCCACGACGGCGGCGGCATCGACGACGAGCTCGGCACGCTCGCGTTCCTGCGGCGCGCGATGGGCTGACGGGCGCGGGGATCCGACGCCCGGCGAGCGCGGGGATCGCCGCTGGTCTGGGGGCGCGAACCGCCCCGCTGTCGGCCGTTCCGCGTAACCTGGGAGCACCTCGCCGGTGGAGCGAGCGGACCGGGAGGACATCATGCCCCGGCCCCGCATCCGCCCCGCGAAGCCCTCCAAGCCGGGCGCTCCGCCGCCGTCCGTGGCCGCGCGCGTCGCCGCGGATCCGGCGCAGAAGGAGGTGCTCGTCGAGGAGTCGCTGCTCCTCGTGGGCGTGGCGCTCCGGATCCAGATGGTCAACCTCATCATCCTGCGCACGCTGCGGGAGCGCCGCCCGTACGACGAGGAGTCGCTCATCGAGGCGCTCCGCGGCGAGCTGGCCGAGCTCATCGGCGAGAAGCGCGGCGAGGCCGAGCGGCTGCGCATGACCCGCGACCGCGCGGCGCTGCGCGACGGCAAGGGACGCCGACCCGACGACTACCGCGAGGGCGACGTGCCGGGGCTCCGGCTGCGGGCGGAGATCGCGGAGGAGATCGTCGAGCGGCTCGGCGCCCTCTCGCGCGATCCGGTGGCGCTCCGCGAGGTGCTGGTCATCGCGCGCGACGCGGCGCTCGAGCAGATCGTGCGCGCGCGGCTCGCCCCGCAGCTGCTGCCGGGCGCGTTCCCGGAGGAGGGGCGCGACGACCGGGTCGGCGAGCTGCGCGACGAGCTGGCGCGGCTGGCGGCGGAGCGGGAGCGGGCGGCCGAGATCACGGCACCGCGGGAGCCGGGCCGCACCCGCGTGCGCACCGGCGGCCGCGGGCGAGCGCAGAAGGTCTGACCGAGCGGTGCGTCAGGGCGCGAGCGCGAACCGCGGCTCGACGCGCTCGCCGGTCGCCGCGTCCGCCGCGAGGCTGCCGATGAGCGGCGCGAACTTGGCGCCGTGGCCGGAGCAGGGCGAGACGATCGTGATCCCGTCCACCCGGTCGATCACGAAGTCCTCGGTGGGCGTGCTCGTGAAGAGGCACGTCGCCTCCGCGTACGGCACGGGCTCGACGCCCGGCAGGTTGCGGCGCACCCAGTCGACGACGCGGGCGCGGTTGGCCGGATCCACGACGCCGTCCTGGTGCGCGGCCGACGGGATCACGCGCCCGCCGTCGAACTCGGCGACCTTGTGGCCGCGCCCCTCGACGTCGCGGCCGCCGGGCAGCGCGTAGACCTGCATGCGCTCGTCCATGTGGATGGAGGTCGGCACGGATCGCGCCGGCGGGCCGTCCATGTACGCGAAGTGGAACACCTGCTCCTGCCGCACGCGCAGCGGCGGGATGCGGTCGAGCGCGGCGCGCGGCAGCGGCAGAGCCCCGCCGAGCAGCTCGGGCAGCCAGGCGCCAGCGCCCACGACCACGCTGTCGCCCTCGATGCGGCGGCCGTCGTCGGACGTCACGGCGAAGCCCGCGCCGACCCGCTCGACGGACGCCACCTCCCAGCCCTCGTGCACGACGGCCCCGTGCGCGACCGCGAGGTCGAGCATCGTGCGCACCGCGGTCTCGGCGTCGACCACGCCCGCGGCCGGGTGGAACAGCACGTCGGAGTCGAACGCCATCTCCGGCCAGCGGTCCTCGGCCTCGCGCGCGCCCATCAGCTCGTGCTCGATGCCGACGCGCTCCAGCACGCGCGCGAGCTCGGCGGGGCGGCGCACGAGGCCGGAGTCGACGGATCCGGTCGGGGTCACGAGCCGCGCGCCCGTGGTGCGCTCGAGCCGGTCCCAGAGCACGCGGGCGTCGCGCACGAGGCGCACGTAGAAGGGGTCGTCGTAGGCGTAGCGGAGGATGCGCGCGGATCCGTGCGAGCTGCCGAGCATGCTCGCCGGCCGGTCGCGCTCCAGCACCGTGACCTCGTGCCCGCGGCTCGCGAGCTGCCAGGCGGTGGCCGCCCCCGCGAGCCCCGCGCCGATGACGACATGGTGCGATGCGCGCCCGCGCCCGGTGGATCCCGCCATGCGTCCAGGCTACGGGCGGCCGACGACGGGCGGCCGGGCCCGGCGGGAGCCGTAACCGATGGGGGTGCGGAGGGGACAGCGGCAGGCGGCCTCAGAAGAGGAAGAGGCGGATGAGCATCGCGCCCCAGCCCACGAAGGCGCACGCGAAGCCGGTCACGAGCATGGGCCGCGTCGGCCGACGGTTGTCGACCATCCCGTGGGCCGTCATCCAGACGAAGCAGACCATCAAGCCGACGAGTCCCACGACCGACAGCACGAGGAGCGCCGTCTCGACCGCGTCAGCCATGCGATCGCCCTCGCCGCATCTGCGCGTCGTCGTGCATCCCGACCCCCTCGCGCCACCGCGCCCGGTGCCGGCCGCTCCTCCCATCGTGCCCGACGCGTAGGGGTCCGACGCGCGGCCCCGCGTCAGCGACGCGCGAGGGCCTCGAAGGCCGGGAGCGCGTCGGCCGCCGGGGGCAGGGCCGCGATCTGGTCGCGGATCCGGCCGGCCGCGTCCGCGAAGCGCGGCTCGCCCCGGACCTCGCGGACCGCGGCGGCGATCTCCTCGGGCGCCGCCGTCGCCGCGTCCAGCATGCGGCCGACCCCGAGCTGCGCGATCCGCTCGCCGTTCAGCCGCTGATCGGCGCCCATGGGCAGCACGACGAGCGGGACGCCGGCCGCGAGCGCGCCGGCGACCGTCCCGGATCCGCCGTGCGTGATCACGATGTCCACGCGCTCCAGCACCGCGCCCTGGGGCACGTAGTCCTCGAGGCGGCGGCGCGGGGTCGCACCCGGGAGGGCGGCGGGATCCACGCACGGCCCGATCGTCGCCAGCACGCGTGCGTCCGTGGTCGCGAGGCCGTCGAGGATGCGATGGAGGAGGTCCCCCGAGCGGGTGTTGAACTGCGTGCCGAGGGTCGCGTACGCGCGCCAGGGCTCGTCGCCGCCGGCGAGCCAGCGCACGGCCGGGTGGTCGTCGGCGGCCTCGGGCGCCTCCGGCCGCACCCGCAGCACGGCCCGCCGCGTCGGCTCCGCGCCGGAGGCCGCGCCCGGCGCGGCGCCGGCCACGGACTCCGGGAACGGCACGACGAGGAGGTCGCCCGCGAGCATGGCGAGCCCGGGATCCGGCGCGAGCCCCGCCTGGGCCCGCAGCGCAGCCAGCGCGTGCGCTACCGACGGCCGCCAGCCCGCGTACGCCGAGGCGGTCACCTCCACCACGACGACCGGCACCCCCGCGCGCTCCGCGGCGACCATCGCGCCGAAGTCGAACTCGTCGCAGACGACGAGGGCCGGGCTCCAGCCGACCATGGCCTCGCCGACGCTCCGCGCGACCGTCCGCGCCGTCCGGCCCAGGAACACCTCCTCCACCTGCGCGTAGGGCCTCCCGGGATCCGCGACGACGAGGCGACCGGTGCCCCCTGCGGTGCGCGCCGCCCCGGTGTCGCTCGGGAACAGGGGCGCGAAGTCCGACCGGCCCGCCACGATCTCGCGCGGCCCGGCGAGGGCCGTCTCGTGACCCCGCGCTCGTGCGGCGCGGGCGAACGGCAGCAGGGGGTTGAGGTGGCCCTGCCCGTGCGCGAAGGAGAAGAGGATCCGGAGCGGAAGGGGCATGGGACCACGATCGCTGGTCACCGCCGGCACGAGAGACCCCTCTCCACACCGGCTCGCCCCGCGCGCCGTCCGGGAGACTGGACCCATGTCCTCCCCCGTCACGCTCACCGCCCGCGCGCTCCTCCTCGACATGGACGGGACGCTCGTCGACTCGACCGCGCTCGTCGAGGAGATCTGGACGATGCTCGCCCCGCGCTTCGGCCACGACCCGGCGGACCTCCTGCGGCGGATCCACGGCGTGCGCGCCGCCGACAGCATCGCCCGGTTCGCGCCCGCCGGCAGCGACGTGCCCGCCCTCCTGGCCGAGCTCGACCGCCTCGAGCTCGACGGCAGCCCCGCGACGGTCGAGATCCCCGGCGCGCGCGACCTCGTGGCGGCGCTGCCCGCCGGATCCCACGCCCTCGTCACGAGCGCCGGCCGCGAGCTCGCGCGCGCCCGCCTCACCGGCGCCGGCGTCCGCGTGCCCGACCTGCTCGTCACCGCCGAGGACGTCGCGAACGGCAAGCCGCACCCGGACGGCTACCTGCTGGCAGCCGAGCGCCTGGGCGTGGATCCCGCGGACGCGATCGTCTACGAGGACGCCGAGGCCGGGATCCAGGCGGGCCTCGCCGCCGGCATGCGCGTCGTCGTCGTGGGCGACCACCAGAGCGGGACCACCGTCGGCCTCCCCCGCGTGCGCGACCACCGCGGCACGACGGTCGAGGCGCGCGACGGGATCCTCACGCTCACGCTGCCCGGCGCCTGATCGCCGATCCCGACCCGCGCACCCGGACCCTGGCACCATGGCCGCATGACATGGACGGACGCGGGCGACCCGCAGCGGTACGGCGCGGGGATCCTGCAGGGCGAGCGGATCCGCCTTCGCGCGCTCGAGGACGCCGACCTGCCCGACCTCGTGCGCTGGTGGCGGGATCCCGAGTGGGCGGTGCTCCAGCAGCTCACGGTGCGGCCTCGGCCGGAGGGCGACGTGGCGGAGCAGTTCCGGAAGTGGAGCGCGAGCGAGGCGGCGGGCGACGTCGGCTTCTGCGTCACCGACCGGATCTCCGGCCGCCTCGTCGGCCACGTCACGCTCTACGGCGCCAAGCTCCTCACGCGCTCCGCGACGCTCACCGTGATGATCGGATCCGAGCACACGGGCTCCGGCTACGGCACCGACGCCGTCCGCACGCTCGTCGAGTACGGGTTCCGCGAGATGGGGCTGAACCGGATCCAGCTGCACGTGTTCGCGTTCAACGCGCGGGCCAGGGCGACCTACCGGAAGGTCGGCTTCGTCGAGGAGGGCGTGCTCCGCGAGACGGTCTTCCACGACGGCGCGTTCCACGACGAGGTGGTCATGTCGATCCTGGCGAAGGACTGGTTCGCGCGTTGACGAGCCGCGCTACTGCGGGTGCGGCGACTCCCCGCGCTCGAGCATCGCGACGAGCTTCGCGAGCCGGTTCCCGCGGACGGTCGCGTTCGGCGCGGTCGTGACCCGATGGATCACGGCGTAGCGGTTGACCTTGGACAGCGTCGCGAAGGTCTCCGCGGCGGCGGGTGACGCGGCGAGCGCGGCCCGCAGGTCCTCCGGCTCGGCCGCCGACGCCTGGCCCGCGTAGGCGCGCTCCCATCGGCCGTCGGCCTGCGCGCGCTCGACCTCACGGATCCCGGTCGGCCGCATCCGCCCCTCCGCGGCGAGCGTGGCGACGAGCCCGATGTTCCGCTCGGACCACAGCGACGCCTTCCGCCTGGGGGTGAAGCGGCGCCGGAAGATCCGCTCGTCGATGCTCGCGGTCTGCCCGTCGATCCACCCGCTGCACAGCGCCTCATCGAGCGCCTCGGCGTAGGTGAGCGAGGTCGGATCCGTGGTGCCCTTCTTCGCGAGCACCAGCCACACGCCGTCGGACGCCTCCTCGTTGGCGTCCAGCCAGGCGCGCCACGCGGCCCGGTCGGAGACGGTCAGGAGCTCGTGCGCGGCGGCGGGCATGCCCCGATGCTACGGAAGCGCCGCCGACGACGCGGCCCGCTCAGTCGCGGTTGAGGGGGTGCCCGGCGGAGATCCACGCGCTCGTGCCGCCCTCGACGTCGACCGCGTCGACGCCCCGGGCCGCGAGCGCCTCGGTCGCCCGGGCGCTGCGGCCGCCGGACTGGCAGATCACGTGCACGGGCGCGTCGGTCGGCACCTCGTCGACGCGCGCGTCGAGCTGCGACAGGGGCAGGTTGACGGCGCCGGGCGCGTGGCCCGCGGCGTACTCGTCGGGCTCGCGCACGTCGATGAGGACGGGCGAATCCAGGGCGGCGAGCTGGTCGACGGTGATGCGGCTCATGCGGGTGCTCCTCGGGTGTCGGTGCTCCCCACGCTAGCCGCGGAGGTCAGGCCCGGTCGTCCAGGGCGACCACGAGCTTCCGCGCCGAGACGCCCGCGCGCAGGCGGTCCATCGCCGGCTGGATCGCCTCGAGCCCCGTGCCGACCACCTCGGCGGCCGGCGCCGCGACGTAGCGACCGTCGGCGAGCGCTTCGGGCAGGAAGCGCTCCCAGAGCATCGCGCCGACGCCGTCGTGCATGAGCGCGCTGCCCCAGATGAAGCTCGTGCGGATGCCGCGGACGCGCGCGCGGACCATCAGGGCCGGGGTGGCGGTGCCCATGCGGATCCCGAGGCGCACGAGCGGCAGGCCGACGCGACCACCGCGCGGCAGGGTCTCGAACGACACCGGTGGGCTCGCCATGCTGACGCGCGTCGCGCCCGTGGCGGCCGCGATCCGCACGGCCGGGTCCCCGGATCCGGTGCCGATCGCGAGCACGCCCGCGACCTTCCGGCCGCTCGCCGCGATGTCCGCCACGATGTCCCGCACCACCGTCGGGCTGCGGTAGTCGAAGGCGCGGCTCGCGCCGAGCGCGCGCACGAGCTCGTGGTTGCGCGGCGACGCGGTCGTCACGACGTCGTACCCGGCCGCGACCGCGAGCTGGATCGCGTTCATGCCGACGCTCGTGGATCCGCCCCAGACCACCACGGTCTCCCCCGTCGACGGCGTGGTGGCGTCGGGCATGCGCAGGCCGAGCTGGTCGGCGCCGAAGAGGCCGGACGCGGCGGTGGAGATCCCGAGGGGGAGGACGGCGGCGTCCTCGAAGCGCATCGCGTCCGGGATCGGCGACGCGAGGTCGGTGCGGACGACGGCGCGCGACTGGAACCCGCCCTCGGGTGCATGCCGCCGCCCCTTCTCCATGCCGACCGCGTACGCGACGACCCGGTCGCCGACGGCGAAGCGCGTGACGCCGGGTCCGACCTCCTCGACGACGCCCGCGACGTCCTCGCCGAGCACCGCGGGGTGCGGCAGCCAGCGGTACATGAGGTCGCCCATGTGCTGCTTCATCGTGTCGAGCGGGTTGATCGCGACGGCGTGCACGCGGATCGCGACCTCGCCCTCCCGGGGAGCGGTCCGCGGCGCGGGACCCACGGTGAGGTCGGCGGCGGACGAGGCGAGCCAGGCGGCGGTTTCGGTGGGCACGGCGGATCTCCGATCTGAGGATCGCGCTGCCCGATGACATCGCGTGTCATCACCATACACACCCATGACACGGAATGTCATCACTAGGATCGACGCATGAGCAGATGGCAGCCGGACACGCGTGAGCGCCTGGCCGCCGCCGCCCTCGAGCTGTTCCAGAGCCAAGGCTTCGCGGAGACGACCGTGCCCGAGATCACCGCTCGCGCCGGCCTCACGACCCGCACGTTCTTCCGCCACTTCGCCGACAAGCGCGAGGTGCTCTTCGCGGAGGAGGACGAGCTGCCCGCGCTCGTGACGCGCATCATCCGGGAGGCGCCCGCCGACCGCTCCCCGCTGCAGGTCGTCGAGGACGGCTTTCCCGAGGTGGTCGCGTCGCAGTTCGCGGAGGGGCACGCGACGCTGCTCGCCCGCAAGCGCATCATCGGCGCCGACCCCGGGCTGCAGGAGCGCGAGATGCGCAAGGTCCAGGCGATGCAGGAGGCCGTGCGCGCGGGCTTCGTGGAGCGCGGGTCGGATCCGCTCACCGCCGTGCTCGTCGCCCACGCCACCGCGACGGTCTTCGGCGTCTCCATCGGTCGCTGGCTCTCGGACGGCGGCGGCACGACCGACCTCGCCGAGGTGCTGCGCGAGACGCTCGACGCGTTCCGTCGGGTGATGGGGGCGGGCGCGTGATGCGGGTCACCTACGACGCGGCCGCCGACGCCGCGTACATCGAGCTGACGGGACCCATCGCGGCCGGTGGGGTGGCGTCGCAGATCCACTCGCTGATCACACCCGGCGGCCGCGGCGAGGTCGCGCTCGACTTCGACGCCGACGGACGCCTCCTCGGCATCGAGGTGCTGCACGCGAGCGCGGTGCTGCCGGCAGCGGTGCTCGCTGATGCGGTGCGGCCGGACTAACCGCTGCGCAGCACCTTCTGCATCGGCCGGCCGCGCGCGACCTCGTCGACGAGCCGGTCGAGGATCCGGATCCGCTTCATGAGCGGGTCGTCGAGCTCCTCGATGCGGACGCCGCAGATCACGCCGCGCACCTCGTCGGCGAGCGGGTTGAGGCGGGCCGCCGCGAAGAAGTCCTCGAAGGTGGTCTCCGCATCGAGGTGGTGCTGGAGCTCCGCGGCGTCGAAGCCAGTGAGCCAGGTGATCACCTCGTCGACGTCGGCCTGCGTGCGGCCCTTCCGCTCGACCTTCTTCACGTAGAGCGGGTAGACCGCGGCGAACGGCGTCGTGAAGATGCGGTGCATGTCCGGAGCGTAGGCCGAGGCGGCCCCGCGGTCGAGGGCGGGAATGGGCAGGCGCGCGGCCGTGGTTCACTTCCATGCAGACGCATCCACCCGGATGCCGCCGCCGTCGAGCACCGAGGAGCGCCCCATGGCCACCAAGATCGGCTTCCTGTCGTTCAACCACTGGCAGGACGTGCGCGGGTCCCGCGTGCGCACCGCCCAGGACTCGCTCCTCCAGTCGATCGACCTCGCGGTCGCGGCCGAGGAGATCGGCATCGACGGCGCGTACTTCCGCGTGCACCACTTCGCGCCGCAGCAGGCGTCGCCGTTCCCGCTGCTGGCCGCCATCGCGAGCCGCACCAGCCGGATCGAGATCGGCACCGGCGTCGTCGACATGCGCTACGAGAACCCCCTCTACACGGCGGAGGAGGCGGCCATGACCGACCTCATCTCCAACCGCCGCGTGCAGCTCGGCATCAGCCGCGGATCGCCCGAGCAGGTCGAGGCCGGCTACGAGTCGTTCGGCTACGTGCCGCAGGACGGCGAGACCGACGCCGACATGGCCCGCCGCCACACCGGCCTCTTCCTCCGCGCGCTCGAGGGCGAGGAGCTCGCGACCGCCGCCCCGCAGCGCGGCATCATCGCCGGCGGCGTCGCGATCACGCCGCAGTCGCCGGGCCTCCGCGAGCGGATCTGGTGGGGCGCCGGCACGCGCGCGACCGGTCAGTGGGCGGCCGAGCAGGGCATGAACCTCATGTCGTCGACGCTCCTCTCGGAGGACACCGGCGTGCCGCTCGACGTGCTCCAGGCCGAGCAGATCCAGCTGTTCCGCGACGGCTGGGCCGCCGCGGGGCACGCGTGGGAGCCGCGCGTGAGCGTCAGCCGCAGCATCATCCCGATCATCGACGACGAGTCGGAGATGTACTTCGGCATCCGCTCGCAGATCGAGGGCAAGGACCAGGTCGGCCAGGTCGGCGGCGAGAAGTGGCGCTTCGGCCGCTCCTACATCGGCAGCCCGGAGCGCCTCATCGAGGAGCTCGGCGCCGACACGGCGATCGCCGCCGCGGACACGCTGCTCGTCACGATCCCCAGCCAGCTCGGCGTGGACTTCAACCTGCGGTCGCTCGCCGCGATCAAGGAGATCGGGGAGGCGCTGGGGTGAGACCGGGCCGACGCGTCCGTGGGGGCGTCAGCCTGATCCGCTGACGGCTGCCCGGCCGCGCGCTCAGTCGCCGGTCGGCCGCTTGCGCTGCTGCTTCGTCGCGGAGCGCTGCGTCTTGGCCGCGAGGCGGCGGCGCTGCGAGCCCTTCGTGGGGCGGGTCGGTCGTCGCGGGGCGGCATCGGGCGCGAGCGCATCCGCCACGATCTCGCGGAGCGCGTCGAGGGCGGCCACCCGGTTCCGCAGCTGCGACCGCTGCTCGGAGACCGTCACCGTAATCGCGCCGCCGACCAGGCGCCGGCCGAGCCGCTCGAGGATCCGCGCCCGCTGCTGATCGGTGAGCACCAGCGACTCGGCCGGGCTCCACGTGAGCTGCACCCGGCTGTCGGACGTGTTGACGTGCTGCCCGCCGGGCCCGGACGACCGCGAGAACCGCCACCGCAGCTCGGCCGCGGGGATGGTCAGCGCGGGGCCGACCTCGAGATCCATGCGGCAAGGGTCGCACGTCGCAGTCGCGGCGCGCGCGGGTATCGGCTAGCGGTGCCGGCGGAGGTTGCTGCGGCGGATGGCGACACGGCCGATCAGCACGAGCACCAGCATCACGACCACCATCAGGACGATCCGCGTGACGAACTCGAGCTCGAAGAAAGCGAGGGCGGACGCGGACATGAAAGCGGTCACCGCGATCAGCACGAGCTCCTGACGAGCGGACAGCTGACCCGTCAGCCGCTTCTGCGCCGCGGAGTCGTGCTCGAACCTGCGCCTGTCGTCCATGTCCCCACCGTGACACACCCCGGACGGATCAGCGGACCAGCCCCGCCTCCACAGCCTCCGGCCGCCGCGCCGTCAGGTACAGCCTATGCGCCGTGATCACCAGCGCCAGCCACGCGCCGCCGAGGAAGAAGGCGGCCAGCACGTCCGTGAACCAGTGGTGGCCGAGGTAGACGCGGGTGGCGCCGATCGTGACCGCGAAGACCACGGCGACCGCGATCGAGAGCACGCGGGTCGCGCGGCGGTGCTGCCGGAGGAGGAGCAGGTAGGCGAGGATCCCGGCGATCGCCACCGCGTTCAGCGTGTGCCCGCTCGGGAACGACGGCGACGTCTCGTACGGCGGCACCGCGTCGGCGAGGTCGGGACGGGCGCGGTCGATGATGTCCTTGCCCGCGATCGTGAGCAGCAGGGATCCGCCGCCGGCCGCGAGCACCAGGATGATCGGCGTCCACGACCGGCGACGCACCGCGAGGAACAGCATCGTCACCACGGCGATGATCGGCATGACCACGACGCCCGCGACGTCCGTGTACGCGGTCGCCGCGTCGTTCAGCCACGGCGTGCGGATGCCGATCATGAAGACGAGGAGCGGCTTGTCGAGGCCGGCGACCCCGTCGGCGTCGGTGACGTTGTCGTAGACCTGCGCGGCGATCGCGGCGAGGCCGAACGCGAGCACGAGTCCCACCAGCAGGGTGATCACGAGGGCCGCGTACGGGCCGAGCGCGCGCACGATCCGCTGCACGAGCCGCACCAGCGCGCGGCCGACCGGGGTCGCCCAGCGGGTCAGGTCGCGGGCGCCGAGGTAGCGGTCGCGGCGGAGCTCGCCGGCGACGCGCTGGTCGGCGGGGTCGAGGGGATCGAGGGGCCTGCGCCTCGGGGTCTCGCTCATGTCGGATGCCTCTCGTCGGCGGATCGCCCGCTGCTGCGACGCTACCGAGGCGGGGGCTCCGAAGATGCCCTCTCCCCCTCCGCCGGGACCACCGTCCCGATCTCCCACACGAACGGCGGCGGCGTGCCGTTGATCGACCAGTCGCCGACGATGCGCGCCTTGTAGACGACCGGGTTGTGCGAGGCGACCGTGCGCGCGTTGCGCCAGTGCCGATCCAGCCCGCGGGCGCGACTCGTGGCGGAGGCGCCGAGCGTGTCGAACACCCGGTTCGCCGCGCGCGGCACCGACTCCGAGAGCACCACCTGCGCCTGCGCCGACCGGATCTCGGCGAGCACGTTCGCCTGCACGTCGGCGTCGCTCCCGGGATCGTGCGCCGTGTCCGCCGCGGCCTGCACCGCCTCCGCGACACCCCGCACCAGCAGCCGCGCCGTGTACGCGACGGCGGAGATCTCCCCCACCACGGCCTGGATCTGCGCGTCGTCCCGCACGAGCGACGCCACCCCGTGGCTGTAGACCCGGGTGCGCTCGCGGACGGCCCGCGCCGTGTCGCGCTCCGCCGCCACCGCCACCCCGGCGAGCACGGCGAGCAGCACGAGCTGGTACAGCGCCGTCTGGTACCGGAACCGCTCGGCGAACGGCGCGACGTGGGCGGCGTCCACCTCCGCGTCCTCGAACACGATGGTGCCGGTGCCGGTGAGCTGCTGGCCGAACCCGTCCCAGTCGTCGGAGATGGTCACGCCCGGCTGGTCGGTGCGGACGATCGCGGTCACGGGCTCGCCGTCGCGATCGGCCGTCACGTCGGTCCACGCGGAGAAGATACTGCCGGTCGTGTAGTACTTGCGGCCGTTCAGCACCCAGCGGTCGCCGCGGCGCTCCAGCTTCGTCTGCGCCGTGCCGATCGCGCCCGAGCCGACCTCGCTCCACGCGTTGCCGACGAGCTCGCCCGCCGCGAACCGCCGCAGCCACGCGTCGCGCTCGGGCCCGGGCGGCGCCTGCAGCCGGTCCTCGACGAACGCGATGTGGCCGCGGAGGATCTGCGGCAGGTTCGAGTCCGCGGCGGCGAGCTCCACGAGCACCTCCGCGAGCTCGGGGATGCTGAGGCCCTCGCCGCCCTGCTCCACCGGCACGCGGAGACGGGACAGCCCCGCGTCGACGAGGTCGCGCAGGGGCTCGACGGGCAGCTCGTGGTCGCGCTCGCGGGCGACGGCGCCCTCCGCGATGCGGTCGAGCAGGGGGCGCAGGCGCGCGAGGACGGGGTCGAGTCGGCGGGTCATCGGATCCCTCACGTGTAGAGCGAGATGGGCTGGAGCTCGCCGGTGAGCGCATGCGCCCCGACCTCGAGCTTCTTGTAGTCGACGGGGTCGTGGAGCGAGTGCGTCCGGACGTTCCGCCAGAACAGGTCGAGGCCCGTCGACGACCTCGCCGAGCTGGATCCCGTGACCTCGAACACGCGGTTTGCCACCTCGACGCCCACCTCGGTGGACACCACCTTCAGCTTCGCGACCTCGATCGCGATGCCGCCGCGCACCTCCGCCGTGACGCCGTCGCCGAGGTCGACGACCTCGTCGAACGCGCGGCCGGCGCGATCCGCCAGCGCCTCCACCGCGGCGATGCGCGACGCCAGCTCGCCCACGACGCGCTGCACGAACGGGTCGTGCCGGTACGCGTCCGCCGGGCTGAGGAACCAGGTGCCGCGTCGGCCGCGCACGAGGTCGAGGGCCTTGGCGAGGGCCCCCTCCGCGATGCCGAGGTACAGGTTGCCGAACGCGAGCTGGATCCCGGGGGTCACGAGCGTGGAGAACGGCTCGTCGCCGCCCAGCCCCAGCACGTCGGCCGGGTCGACGCGCACGTCGGCGAACCGCACGGATCCGCTCGCGGAGAGGCGCTGGCCGAGCGCCTCCCAGTCGCCCAGGTAGTCGATGCCCGGCCGGTCGTGGTCGAGCGCGAACACGACGATGCGCCCGTCGAGGTCGCCGCCCGCGACGACCGCGTTCACGAGCACGACGTCGCCCGCGGACGCGCCCGTGGAGAACCGCTTGAGGCCGTTGAGCCGGTAGCCGTCGCCGTCGGGGGTGAGCCGGAGATCGGGATCGGTCGGGTTGACGGAGTCCCCCCACACCCAGCGCCCGGCGACCGTGCGGCGGTAGCCCTCCGCGCGCGTCGCACCGGTCGCGGTGAAGCCGAGGTTGCCGGAGTTGATGTAGTGGTACGCGAGGACCTGCGCGATGGACGCGTCGGTGCGCGACAGGATCCGCACGGCGAGGAACGCCGACTCCCAGTGCCCGCCTCCCCCGCCGTGCTCGGCCGGGTCGAGGAGGTTGAGGAGGCCGCTGTCGCGCAGCAGGTCGAGCTCCGTCGTGGGATCCGCGTTGGCCCGGTCGCGCGCGAGGGCGTCCTCGTCGAGGGCGGCGGCGACCCGCTCGGCGACGGCCCGCCACCGCGCGAGCTCGTCGCGGGACGCGGTGCCGTGCCACGGCGATCGCGCATCGGCTGCCGCAGCGGGCGCGGGCGACGGGGCCGGGGCGGCGTCGGATCGGGTGGTCGTGTCGGTCATGTCAGTCCGATCCGGGATCGATGGTCGCGGGGAAGAGGGCGGGCGCGGTGTCGTCGGCGGCGCTCGGCGCGCCCACGTAGGCGCCGCGGTAGGCGTGCGCGGGGTGCCACTCGGGGACGACCGGGGATCCGGTGCCGTTGAGGCGGCCGCGCAGGGTGCCCTCCGGGTACTCGTCCCACACGCGTCCGCGGCGGCGCAGCTCCGGCACGAGCAGGTCGACGACCGCCTCGAACGTGCCGGGGGTGACCACGTAGGCGAGGTTGAAGCCGTCGGTGCCGCCCACCTCGATCCATCGCTCGAGCTCGTCGGCGACGGTGGTCGCGCTGCCGGAGATGACCGGGCCGATGCCGCCGATGCCCACGTAGTGCGCCACGTCCCGGGGCGTCCAGTCGCGGTCCGGGTCGTAGCGGGTGAAGATCGCGAGCGCGGACCGGGCGGCGTCCGTGTCGATGTACTTGAGCGGCGCGTCGGGGTCGTACCCGGAGAGGTCGAGCCCGGACCAGCCGCCGTACAGGGCGAGGGCCCCGTCGAGGCTCACGTAGCCGCGGTACTCCTCGAGGAGCGCGGCCGCCGCCTCGTCGGTCTCGGCCACGATCACGGTGGCGAGCGTCAGGATCCGGACGCTGTCGCGCGGCCGGCCGATGCGCTCCGCCCGGTCCCGGATGTCGTCCGTCACCGGGCGGGTGAGCTCCGGCGTGAGGCCGTTGATGAAGATCGCCTCGCCGTGCTTCGCCGCGAACTCGCGACCCCGGGGCGACGCGCCGGCCTGGAAGACGACCGGCGTGCGCTGCGGGCTGGGCTCCGACAGGTGCACCCCGGGCACCCGGAAGTGCTCGCCCTCGTGCGCGATGGGATGCACCTTCGCGGGGTCCGTGTAGACGCCGCACTCGCGATCCACCACCACGGCGTCGTCCTCCCACGACCCCTCCCACAGCTTGGACGCGACGTCGAGGAACTCGTCGCCGATGCCGTAGCGGTCGTCGTGCCCGATCTGGGTCTCGAGGCCGAGGTTGCGGGCGGCCGAGTCGAGGTAGCTGGTGACGACGTTCCAGCCGATGCGTCCGCCGGTGAAGTGGTCGAGGGTCGAGAAGCGGCGCGCGAGCGCGTACGGCAGCTCGTAGGTGGACGCCACGGTGAGTCCGAAGCCGAGGTGCCGGGTGGCGTGCGCCATGGCGGAGACCTGCACGACGGGATCCCCCACGGGGATCTGCGCGGAGTCCTCCAGCGCCGGGGCCGCCGAGTGCCGGTACACGTCGTAGACGCCCACCACATCGGCGATGAAGAGGGCGTCGAAGGTGCCGCGCTCCAGGAGCCGGGCCAGGTCGACCCAGTAGTCGAGCGAGTTGTAGCGGTGGGCCTGGTTGGCGGGATGCCGCCACAGCCCGGGTGCCTGGTGCGTCACGCAGCTCATGTCGAACGCGTTGAGGATGATGCGGGATGCCATCCGACTCCCTCCGTCCCCCGATGCGGGCGCATGGCGGTCCGGGGAGACGGCCACGCGGCCGGCCCCGTCGCGGAGCCGTGCGGCCCGAAGCTAGCCGCGCTCCGCGGCCGCCCGGAAGGGCCCCCGCAACACGGCGACACGTGCCGCGACACGGTTCGTCACACCGTGACGCCGTCCTACGCCGGGCCTCCCGCCAGCGCGCCGGACGCCCTACCTTCCTCAGCAGCGGAGGCGCCGACGCCCTCCGATCCGTCCGACCCACGAGGGGGAACCCATGTCCCACATCCGCTCCCGCCGCGGGCGCCGCGCGCGTCGCCTCGTGCTCGCCGCCGGTGTCGCGGCGGCCTCGCTCGTCCTGTCGGCGTGCTCCGGCGACTCCGCCGACGCGGGCTCCGCCGACGGCGACATCTCCGGCCAGGAGCTCACCGTCCTCATGATCTCCTCCCACGAGGGCGCGGCGAAGTGGCTCGCGTCCGAGTTCGAGAAGGAGACGGGGGCGAAGATCACGCCCGTCATCGTCCCGTACGACGAGATCGGGTCGAAGCTCGCGCTCGACCAGCAATCCGGCGCCGACACCATCGACGTGGCCGCGCCCTGGTACACGTCCCTCGGCGACCTGGCGGCCGACGGGGCGATCCAGGACATCACCGACCGGGTCGACGGCGACCCCTCGATCGACGTGGGGGACTTCATCCCCTCCATCTGGGAGCCGTACACCCAGGTCGACGGGCGCACCTACGGCCTGCCCTTCGACGGCGACACGCACGTGCTGTTCTACAACAAGGAGATCCTGGCGCGGAACGGCTTCACGGAGCCGCCGAGGACCTGGGACGAGTACCTCAGGCAGGTCACCACCATCACCGCGAACGAGAAGGCCGACGGGGTCTACGGCGCCGCCGTGTTCGGGCAGAAGTCGCCCCTGATCCTCGGCGCGAGCTTCGCGAACCGCCTCGCGGGATTCGGCGGCTCCTTCCTCGACGCGGACGGGCGGCCCACGATCGACAGCCCGCAGGCGGTCGCCGCCGCGCAGGCCCTCGTCGACGTGCAGGACCAGGCGCTGCCCACGCCGGCGGAGACCGACTTCGGCGCCGGGAACAGCGCGTGGTTCGCCGGGAAGGTCGCCTTCATCGAGAACTGGACCGACCTCGGCGTCCGCAGCGAGGATCCGACGTCGGGCTCCCAGGTCGCGGGCAAGTGGGGCGTCACCCTGCTGCCCACCGGAGGGGCGAACACGACGCCGCGGGCCTCGCTCGTCGCCGGGTTCAGCTGGGTCGTCGCGGCGAACACGCAGAAGACCGCGCTCGCGGAGAGGTTCATCACGTGGGCGTCGTCGTCGGAGGTGAACGCGAAGCTGCTCACCGCGTCGCCGCCCACGGGCATCGATCCCAACCGCGTCTCCTCGCTCGAGGACCCGACCTACGGCGCGGAGTTCCCGCAGATCCAGCAGGTGAACCGCGCGACGCTCGACGGCGCGCTCGCGTGGCCGACGGGCAAGAACGCCACCGAGGCCGCGCAGGTGCTCACGGACGAGCTCGCGAAGCTGCTCGCCGGCGAGGGCGGCACCGCGCAGGAGACCCTCGACCGGGTGCAGGCGAAGTGGGAAGAGCTCCTCGAGTGAGCGTCGCGATCGCACCGGAGACGCGGTCGCCGCGGGAGTCGGGGACGCCCCGGGAGCCGGGGTCGCCCCGGGAGCGGGCGCCGCGGATCCCGCGGGCACGCCGTCGCGGACGCGGCACCTGGCCGCGGCGCGTCTTCGTCGCCCCCGCGGTGCTCGCGCTCGTCGTGCTCGGCGGGTACCCGCTCGTGTTCATCGCGCTCGCCGCCCTCACCGAGTCGAGCCTCGGGCGGCCGTTCCAGGAGTTCGTCGGCACCGCCACCTTCGCCGACGTGCTGGCGGAGGGCGACACGACCGCGGCGCTCGTGCGCGGCGTCGTCCACGCGCTCCTCGTCACCGCCGTGAGCCTCGTGCTCGGGGTGGCGACGGCGGTGGCGCTGTGGCGGTCGGTGCACGCGGGCGCCGTGGTGCGCACCCTGCTGCTGCTCCCGATGATCACGCCGCCGGTCGTGGTGGGCGTGCTCTGGAAGCTCGTCTTCGCGCCGAACGGCGGGCTGGTGGACGTGCTCGTGACCGCCGTGGTGCCCGGGGGCGCGTCCCTCTCGGTGCTGTCGCAGCCCGCGACCGCCTTCCTCGGCGTGGCTCTCGCGGACGTGTGGGAGTGGACGCCGCTCATCGTCCTGCTCGTGTTCGCGGCGCTCATCGGCCAGGATCCGGCGGTCGGCGAGGCCGCAGCGCTCGACGGCGCGCACGGCCTGAGGCTGTTCCGCAGCATCACCCTCCCCGCGATCGCGGGCACCGTCGCGGCGGTCGCCCTCATCCGCCTGGTGCTGGCGTTCAAGCTGTTCGACCTCGTCTACATCCTCACCTCGGGCGGGCCGGGCCAGGCGACGACCGTGCCCGCGTACCTCATCTGGCAGGCGGCCCTGCAGCACTTCGACGTCGGTCGGGCGTCCGTCATCACGCTGCTGCTCGCCGTGGTCGTGACGGTCGTCACGCTCCCCGTCGTCGCGATCACCCGGAGGCTCCACGATGTCTGACGCACCCGTCCGCGCCGCCCGTCCTCGGTCCGTCCGACGCCCCGGCGCGCGGCGCCGCTCCCGCGGGGCCGACCTGTGGCTGGCCCTCTCCCTCGCCGCCGCCCTCGTGCCGCTGGCGTACCTGCTGTCGGTGTCGCTCATGTCGCAGGGCCAGGTGTCCGCCGGGATCCTCGTGCCGACGGATCCCAGCTGGGGCAACTGGGCGGCCGCGCTGACGGGCTCCGGCCTCCCCCGCGGGATCCTCAACTCCCTCGCCGCCTCCCTCGCCGCGGCCGCCCTCACGCTGCTCTTCGCGCTCCCCGCCGCGTGGGCGATGGCCCGGTACCGCACGGGCGGCCGGGCGCTGGCCGGGCTCGTGCTCAGCCCGTGGCTGCTGCCGCCGATCGTCGCGATCGTTCCGGTCTTCACGCTGCTGCGGATCCTGCACCTCAACAACACGCTCACCGGCCTGACGCTCGTCTACGCGCTCGCGAACACCGCGGTGGCCGTCTGGCTGCTCGAGGGCTTCGTGCGCCGCCTCCCCGTGGAGCTCGACGAGGCCGCGCAGCTCGACGGCGCGGGCGAGTGGCGCGTGCTCGCCAGCATCGTCACCCCGATGCTCACGCCCGCCCTCGTCTCGGTCGGCGTGATCGTGGCCGTGCTGGATTACGACGAGTTCCTGTTCGCCACGTTCCTCACCCAGGGACCCGACGCGCAGACCTTCCCCGTGGTCCTGTCGCTCATGCTGGGCGAGCGCGTGCAGGACTTCGGCAAGATCGCGGCCGCGTCCCTCATCGGCGTGATCCCGCTCTTCGCCGCCGCGACGGTCCTCCAACGCCGGCTCGTGGCGGGCCTCACGGGCGGATCCGTCGACACGGCCGGGCACGCTGGCCGGCCACCGCGCGCGCACCGCGGCCGCCTCCTCCGCCGCGCTCCGATCCGCTGAGCGCACGGCGCCGGACGGGGGCCGCGCCGGGTGCTTCGCTGGGCAGGACGCCGCCCGCGGGACCCGCCCGCGACGCACCGCCGCGTCCGCCGACGAAGGAGTCACCCATGCCCGCATTCGCGAACGTCACCGTGCTCGGAGCGGGCGTGCTCGGCGCGCAGATCGCGTTCCAGGCCGCGAACCACGGCAAGACCGTGACGAGCTACGACGTGGACGACGCCGCGCTCGAGGCGGCGCGCGGGCGGCTCGACGCGATCGTGGCGCAGTTCGTAGCCGAGTGTGGCGAGGAGACCCGCGACGCAGCGACCCGCGCCGCCGCCGGGATCACGCTGACGAGCGACCTCGCCGCCTCCGTCGCCGACGCCGACCTCGTCATCGAGGCGGTCCCCGAACGCCTCGACCTCAAGCAGGACGTCTACCGCCGCATCGCCGAGGCCGCGCCCGAGCGCACGATCTTCGCCACCAACTCGTCGACGCTCCTGCCGAGCGCGATCGCCGACTCCACCGGCCGCCCCGACCGCTTCCTCGCGCTGCACTTCGCGAACCACGTGTGGCGGCAGAACACGACCGAGATCATGGGCACCGAGCGCACGTCGCCCGAGGTCTTCGACCGGGTCGTCGCGTTCGCGGAGGAGATCGGCATGGTCCCGATCCCGCTCAAGAAGGAGCAGCCCGGCTACGTGCTCAACTCGCTGCTCGTGCCGCTCCTGCAGGCCGCGGCGGGTCTTGTGCTGACGGGCGTCGCGGATCCGAAGACGGTCGACACCACCTGGCGCATCGCGACCGGCGCGCCCCTCGGCCCGTTCCAGATCTTCGACGTGATCGGCCTCCGCACCGCCTACGCGATCGCCGCGGCGAGCGACGACCCGGGCGCCCAGGCGTGGGCGGCCCACCTCAAGAGCGAGTACATCGACCAGGGCAAGCTCGGCGTGGAGTCGGGCGAGGGGTTCTACGCGTACGAATAGCGCCGATCTTCTCGTTCTGTCGCGACCACGATCAAATCGTCACCGCACAATTTCTGGCGCCGCGCCTTGAACTAGGGCCAGCGCAGGCCTGTACATAAATGGCACCCAGAAATTTGGGCCTTTTCTCTGGAAAAATCCAATGTCGACCAACCTGTCGGCAACTGATGATGCTTCATCTTTCTGCACGCTCCAGATACGGGCAAGACTCAAACTATTATGCTCAGTCTTCTCTCCCTGCAATGCCGCTATATAAGGCTTGCTATCGACATACTCGGCGTAAAGAGTCCGCTGCACCCGAATATTTGACACTGGCGGTAGCGCCGCGTCAAACGCACGGGGCGAAAATAGCGCGGGAGGCGCAGGCTCCGGTTGACCCATGTCATTGCGCCTTAGCTGCGCCAAGCGAACTTCCGACATCAAGTGAATTAGCTCTCGTGGTGCAGTCACGCCTTTACCATCCTGCGTGCGGTTCAGCACCCAGTCTAAGGTCGCGCTTTTGCCAGACCCAGCATCCACTTTCGACGGGAAGACGCGATAGAAGAATTCCTCCTGGCTCTGAGGAGATGCGACGACAGATTGAGCCGACTCGGAGTAGTGGGTAAGGACCCTCTCGCTCTGAGCCAAGCGCCGCACCACTAACTGCCGCAGACTGTCCCGATCCCAGGTAATCGACGCTTCTCGAATCAGATGGCTGGCTTCGCGGAATCCTTCGTCGCTGATCGCCTCCCATATATCGTTGCGCAAAAAAATCTTCAGACCAATGCGTTTGTAAGGAGTTAGATCGGAATAGGCTCGGAATAGGGCCCGTAGAGCTTTTCTTTCCAACCCAGGCTTAGAGGCAAAGGCAACGTCTAGGCGGTCAAGCAGCAACCATAGGGAGTAGCCGCCGCTGCCATTGAGAGTAGTTTCTACGAGGCCGAGCAGGTAGTCAATAGAGACAAAACCCGCGCGCGTATTCTGCACGGAGGGCTCTGCAAACTCAATCTTTCCGGTGAAAGCGGTAGGCATGCCGTCCGGTCCCACATGTACCGTCGTCTCGTGGCTTTTGTGGTGCAGGAACTGTGCAACATACTCTCTGACCATGGCCAGAAGGGATGGTTTTGAAAGCGTCTCCGGAAGCAAGTCCGCGTCTCTCAAGAACTCAAATAGCTCTTTTGTCTGCGGGGACCTGACGGAGTAAGCTTCAAGCTCTTGACTTATTAGTACTAAGAAGTACAGCTTCCATATCTTGACGAGGTCATCCTCGCTGGGGTCAGACTCGCCAACACTCGCGAATGCGGGCGTGCCCGTCGGATTTTCGGCTGGGGCAAGCAGAACTTTGTCGTCGAATAAGGCATCTTCTTCAGATATCAACATCGAGTACAAAGCGCTCTTGCCGCTACCCTTGGGGGCGAAAACGACATCAACTTCACCATCTCGCACTTGACGCCATGTCTCCGTGCGCACAAAGTAGGAACTCAGGTCGTCAGCCTCATCCTCAGCGACACGACTTCCGAAGTTGATGCTCTGCACAAGTGCCGCCGAAGATGTTGGGGCTTTATCCGTCATAGTCGAACGGTATACGCGTACCGTGAGACACCCCGACCAGTCCGCACCCCTTTTTCTGGGGGTACCGCCAGACTCGCTTTTAAGGCAACAGCCCTTCCGTGCTGGCCCCGACCAGTGCGGAGTCGCCAATGCTGAAGACCAGCGCCTCTCGGGTTCTAGCATCGGGAGCAGAGCAGTTATCCCGAAAAGGTGCGGCGCTGACGGCTGGAACGATTGCGGCACGAGGCGAGTCTGGTGCGAGAGATCAGAGCCTAATGTGGAGGATTACTGTGCCCGCTGGTCACTCGCCGCGAACGACCTCGCAGCGCGCCTGACCGCCCCCGACAGCGCGCGTTTGGTCGGCGTCTGGACGCGCTGGCAGCGCTGGACCACGGGAGGGCTGCTCGGCGCGGTCGGCGTGAAGCTCGCCATCGAGGCGCCGGCGCCGGCTTAGGCCCCACCGCCCCCCAGCACGAACCGCACCAGCCGCGTCACGCTCTCGGCGTGGTCGCCCTTGCGGCCGAGCAGGCGCAGGACGATGACCCCGAGGATCGCCTGGCCGAGCTCGTCGACGGGCGCGTCGGCGGGGAGCTGGCCGGCGCGGATGCCCGAGGCCAGGCGCTCGGACAGGTCGCGGTCGACCCCGAGGCTCGCGCTCAGGCTGTCGCCCACGGCCGCGTCCTCGGCGGCGGCCGCGACGAGCGAGCGGACGAGCGGGCCGCCGGTCGGGGCGTCGAGCACGGCGAGCACGCCCGCGAGCCAGCGCTCGATGTCGGCGAGGAGGTCGCCCGTGTCGGGCACGGCGAACTCGACCGGGATCAGCCGCCCCTCGGTCATGCACTCGGCGATGAGGGCGCCGCGCGACGGCCACCACCGGTAGATCGTCTGCTTGCCGACGCCCGCCTCCTTGGCGACGCCCTCGATCGTGAGGTGGTCGTAGCCGACGGCGTGGATGAGGCGCACGGTCGCGCCGAGGATCGCCTCGCGGGCCGCCTCGCTGCGGACCCTCCCGGTTCGGTGCTCGTTCACCAGCACAGGGTAGCTGCAGAAACTAGACGAGACGTAGCGTATCGTCGAAGCGTCTGAGGGAGATGACATGGCGTCAGTGCTGTACCGGCTCGGTTCGATGGCCGCGCGTCGCGCGTGGCTCGTGATCGTCTCGTGGGTGGTGATCCTCGGCATCGGCGTGGGCTCGTTCCTCGCGTTCGCCGGCACCCTCGGCAACAGCTTCGACATCCCCGGCACGGCGTCCGGCGCCGTCACCGACGAGCTCGCGCAGACGCTGCCCGCCACCGCGGGCGGCACCGGCACGGTCGTCTACCGGACCACCGACGGCTCGGCCTTCACCGACGAGCAGAAGGCGGACATCTCGGCCCTCGCCACGAGCGCGGGCGACCTCCCGGGCGTCGCGCGCGTGGTGGATCCCTTTGCCGTCACCCAGCAGCGCGCCAACCAGGCCGCGCAGCTCCAGAGCGGCGACGCGCAGATCACCGCGGGTCGCAGCCAGCTCGACGCCGCGCAGCAGCAGCTCGACGCCGGGAAGGCGCAGCTCGACGCGGGCCAGCAGCAGCTCGCGGCCGCGCGCCAGCAGGCCGAGGCCGCCGGCGCCCCGACCGCGCAGATCGCCGCGCTCGACGCGCAGCAGGCCCAGCTCGACCAGCAGACCCAGGCCCTCCAGCAGCAGCAGGCCACGGTCGACGCGAATCGCGCGCAGCTCGAGTCGGGCGCCGAGCAGGCCGAGCTCGGCCGCACGCTCCTCGGCCTCACGGACGGCATCGACGTCGTCTCCGCGGACGGGTCGACCGCCATCGTCAACGTCTCCTTCACGGATCCGCGCCTCCAGCTCTCCGAGGAGACCAAGGAGGAGGCCATCGGGCACTTCCAGGACTCCCCCGTCGCCGGCACCAGCGTCGACTTCGCGACCGACCTCGCGCAGGGCGTGCCCGAGATCTTCGGCATCGGCGAGGTCGTCGGCCTCGTGTTCGCGGCCATCGTGCTCATCGTGATGCTCGGCACGCTCATCGCCGCGTCGCTCCCCATCGTCACCGCGGTGGTCGGCGTGGGCGTCGGCGTCACGGCGTCGCTCGCGTTCTCCGGGATCGTGGACATGGCGTCGGTGACCCCGGTGCTCGGCGTGATGCTCGGTCTCGCGGTCGGCATCGACTACTCCCTCTTCATCGTCAACCGGCACCGGAAGCAGATGCTCGCGGGCACGGGCGTGCGCGAGTCGATCGGGCTCGCCAACGGCACGTCGGGCGCGGCGGTCGTGTTCGCGGGATCCACCGTGATCGTCGCGCTCCTCGCCCTCAACGTCACGGGCGTGCCGTTCCTGGCGCTGATGGGCACGGTGGGCGCGGTCTGCGTGCTCGTCGCCGTGCTCGTCGCGATCACGCTCACGCCTGCGGTGCTCGGCCTCGCCGGGACGCGCGTGCTGCGGAAGCGCGACCGCGCCCGCGCGTCGGCCGCCGACCCGGCCCGCCCGCAGGAGGCCGCGAAGGCCCTGAAGCCCATGTCGAACGCGCGTGCCGTGCTCACGGTGCTCGGCACGGTGGTCGCCCTGCTCGTGATCGCGATCCCGAGCCTGTCGATGCGCCTCGGCCTGCCCGATGGATCCATCGAGCCGGCCGGATCCACCAGCGAACGCGCCTTCACCACGGTCGCCGACGAGTTCGGCGAGGGCGCCAACGGCCCGCTGCTCGTGGTCGCCGACGTGCCCGCGGGTGTCGCCGAGGGCGACCTCCTCGCCACCCAGGTCGACGTCGCGCAGGCGCTGCATGACCTCGACGACGTGGTCGCCGTCGCACCCGTCGCGAACACCGACGACGGCACGGTTCTCGCGTTCCAGGTGCTCCCGCAGGAGGGCCCGAACAGCGCGTCGACCGAGCGGCTCGTGCAGGACATCCGCGCGCTGCCCGAGCTCGACGGCGGCATCACGCTCGGCGTCGCCGGCCAGGCCGCCACCAACATCGACATCTCGGAGGCGCTGGCCGCGGTGCTGCCGCTCTACCTGCTCGTGGTGGTCGGCCTGTCGCTGCTGATCCTGATCGTGGTGTTCCGCTCGATCCTCCTGCCGCTCATCGCGACCGGCGGGTTCGTGCTGTCGCTGTTCGCGACCTACGGCCTCATCGTCGCGGTGTTCCAGTTCGGCTGGGGCGCGGGGCTCATCGGGCTGGAGAGCCCGGGGCCGATCCTGAGCTTCCTGCCGGTGATCCTCGTCGGGATCCTGTTCGGGCTCGCCATGGACTACCAGCTGTTCCTCGCGAGCGGCATGCGGGAGGCGTACGTGCACGGCGCCGAGGCCCGGCTCGCGGTGGTGCAGGGGTTCCGGGCGGGGCGCGCGGTCGTCACGGCGGCAGCGCTCATCATGGTGTCGGTGTTCGGCGGCTTCGTATTCTCGGAGTCGACCATCATCCGGTCCATCGGCTTCGGCCTCGCGTTCGGCGTGCTGCTCGACGCGTTCGTGGTGCGCATGCTGCTGATGCCCGCGCTCATGCACCTGCTCGGCTGCTCGGCCTGGTGGCTGCCGCGCTGGCTCGACCGGATCCTGCCGGACGTCGACATCGAGGGCGCCGCGCTCGAGCGCACGCACCCGCACGCGTCGGCCACGACCGGGGTCCCCGCGACCGAGCTCCCCGGCGGGCTGCCGGCCGACGGCGGGCACGGCGCGCACGCGGCGCCGCCCACGGCGTCGACCGTCCGCGCCGAGACGGAGGCCGCGCCGCACGAGCGGTAGGTACCGGACCGGTGGGCGCCGCGCGAGCGGTAGCCGCCGGACCGGCGGGCGCCGCGCGCGGTAGCCACCACGGGCGGCCGCGGCGAGCGGGCCGTCCCGGCGAGCGGCGCGGCCGCGGCAGGCGCGGCCGCCGTGCGATCCTCGCGGGACGGTCCCACCCGGCTGCGGGAGAGTGGATGCGAGCACGTCCGCCCGGCCCGCCGCGACAGAAGGACCCGCCCATGACCGACGCCCCCGCCCCCGCGATCGCCGCCCCGCGGATCCCGAAGCCCGAGCATCCGCGCCCGCAGTCCACGCGGCCCGACTGGCTCATCCTCAACGGCGCCTGGTCCTTCGAGCGCGACCGCGGCGACTCCGGCCTCGAGCGCGGCCTGCTCGAGCGGGAGCTGGCCGAGGAGATCCTGGTGCCGTTCGCGCCGGAGTCGATCGCCTCGGGCATCGGCGACGTCGACTTCCTCACGGCCGTCTGGTACCGCCGCCGCGTGCGGATCCCCGCGGGCTGGAGCGGCCGCCGCGTCCTCCTCCACTTCGGCGCCGTCGACCACGACGCCACCGTCTGGGTGGGCGGCGAGGAGGTCGCCCGGCACCGCGGCGGCTTCACGTCGTTCACGGCGGATCTCGGCGTGCGGGCCGACGAGGAGGAGCTGACCATCACGGTCCGCGCCCGCGACACCCGCGACGAGCCGCAGGCCCGCGGCAAGCAGGCGACCTGGTTCGAGAACACCTCGTGCTTCTACACGCGCACCACCGGGATCTGGCAGACGGTGTGGCTGGAGCCGGTGCCCGAGGCGCACATCCGCTCGGCGCACATCGAGCCGCAGCGCGCGGACTCCTCCTTCACCGTCACCCCCGAGCTCTCGCACCGCACGGCGGGCCTCGCGTTCGAGGGTGTGCTCGCGGACGCCGCCGGCGAGATCACGCGGTCGCGGATCAGCGCGGGCGAAATGGGCGCGCGCGTCACCCTCCGCATCCCCGAGGATCGCGTGCGCGTCTGGTCGCCCGAGGATCCGCATCTCTACGACATCACGCTGCGGCTCGTCGACGAGTCCGGCGCCGACGACGCCGTGGTCGACGAGGTCGCCTCCTACGGCGGCCTCCGCTCCATCGCGATCGACGGCCGCGACGTGCTCCTCAACGGCCGCCGCGTCTTCCAGCGGCTCGTGCTCGACCAGGGCTACTGGCCCGACACCCTCATGACCTCGCCCGACGACGCCGCGCTCGTCCGCGACATCGAGCTGTCGATGGCCGCGGGATTCAACGGCGCGCGCCTGCACCAGAAGGTGTTCGAGGAGCGGTTCCTCTTCCACGCCGACCGGCTCGGCTACCTCGTGTGGGGCGAGTTCGGCGACTGGGGCGCAGGCGGCGGCCTCGGGAAGGACGCGCAGCAGCCGACGGCGTCGTTCATCACCCAGTGGATCGAGGCGGTCACGCGCGACCGCTCGCACCCGTCGATCGTCGGCTGGTGCCCGCTCAACGAGACGTACCAGGCGATCCACGACCGCATCACGCAGCTCGACGACGTGACCGCCGGCATGTACCTCGCCACGAAGGCGGCGGATCCGTCGCGTCCCGTCCTCGACGCCTCCGGCTACTCGCACCGCGTCCGCTCCTCCGACGTCTACGACTCCCACTCCTACGAGCAGGACCCGGACGCCTTCCGCCGCGAGCAGGCGGGCCTCGCCGGCGGCCGCCCGTACGTCAACGAGCTCCAGGGCCGCGCGATCTCCGTGCCCTACGCCGGCCAGCCGTTCTTCGTCTCCGAGTACGGCGGCATCTGGTGGAACCCGGACGAGATCGACCGCCCGCAGGCCGACGCCAGCGACCCGGCGCGCGCCGTCTCCTGGGGCTACGGCGAGCGCGTCGCGAGCGTCGAGGAGTGGCACGCCCGCTTCCGCGGCCTCACCGAGGTGCTGCTCGAGGATCCGCTCATGTTCGGCTACTGCTTCACGCAGCTCACCGACACGTTCCAGGAGCAGAACGGCATCTACGACTTCCACCGCCGCCCGAAGTTCGACATAGCCCGGATCCGGGCGGTGCAGGAGCAGCGGGCGGCGTACGAGGCGCGGGACGGGGCGGCGTGGACTTCCGAACGCGTTCCGAATAAACTCGAGCCATGTCCCTCCTCCACGGCTCGCACATGGCGACCCGTCGCTCATCCGACCTGAGCAAGCACTCCGCCGACGTGTTCGCAGAGGCCGAGGACCACCCGGTCCAGGTCACCCGGCGCGATGGGGAGACCCTGGTCCTCATGTCGCAGGCCGCGGCGGATGCGCAGGCGCAGCTCCTCCAGTTCGCGGCCGACCTCATCACCGTCACGTTGGACGACGAGGGCTCCCTGGCCTCGCGCATGGCCCAGAGGTTCCCGTGGATGCTCGCCCTGTCCGCCGCGGATGGCGAGACCTGCTCGCGCGAGCTCGTCGATGCCGCGCGAGCCTCCTTCTCCACCGGCCAGCCCCACCTCGCCATCGCCGAACTCACCTCCTGGCGCGAGAGCGCGACGGCCGTCGCCGCGGGCCTCACCTCCTCGCCGGTGGAGTGGCTCGCGCGTCCGACGCCGGTCGAGCGCCCCTGACCGTGGCCAAGGATCCACAGATCCCGAGGCCGACGAAGAAGTCCGAGCACACGATCGCCTTCGCGTCCGAGGGCGCACGGAAGGGCTGGCAGGACCTGGCGGCGACCATCCGCGGTCCTCTGGCCGACACGTGGGACTTCCTCACACGGACCCCGACGGAGCGCACCCCGACGAACTACCCGCTCAAGGGCGAGCTCGGCGTCATCACACGCGCCGGGCGAGACCACGTCCGCTGGCAGCACAAGCCCACCGCTCGCGGCGACGCCCGCATCTGGTTCTACGTGGACGGCCAGACGGTCTGCCGCGAGCAGGTGCACACGAAGCACCCGAACCAGACGAAGTAGGCGCCCCTCGCGACGAGAGCCCGCCCCCGCGATCCACATGGACCACGGGGGCGGGCATTCGTCACGGGCGCGGGATCACCCGCGCCCCGGCCGCCTCACCTCCCGGCGAGCGACCCGCCGATCCCGCCGACGCTGAAGTACTTGTTCAGCAGGGCGAAGATCAGCACGGGCGGCAGCATCATGATGACCGCGACCGCCATCACCGAGCCCCAATCGGCCGCGTTCTGCTGGAAGAACGTGTTGAGGCCGATGGGGAGCGTGTACTTCGTGAAGTCCTGCAGGAACAGGAGCGCGATCAGGTAGTCGTTCCAGGCCAGCAGGAACGAGAAGATCGCGGTCGACAGGATGCCCGGCAGCGAGTTGCGGAGCACCACGTGGACGAAGCCGCTGAACACGCTCGCGCCGTCCATCCAGGCCGCCTCCTCGAGGGTGATCGGGATGGAGTCGATGTAGGCCGCCATCATCCAGATCGCGACCGACATGGTCGACCCGATGTAGATGATCGCCACGCCCTGCAGCGTGTTGATGAGCCCGAGCGCCGAGAACGTGATGAACAGCGGGATCGCCGCGGTCACCACCGGCAGGGCCTGCACCACGAACAGCACGAGCGAGTACCCGGAGACGAGCTTCGAGCGCGAGCGGCTGAGCACGTACCCGGCCGGCGCCGCGATCACGACCGAGACGACGACGGTCACGAGCGCGACGATGAGGCTGTTGCCGAGCCAGATCATCACGTCGGTGCCGCCGAGCACGCGCTGGAAGTTCTCCAGCGTGAATCCGGTGGCCGTGGAGTTCTGCCCCGGCTGCGTGGAGAGGAACAGCACCGCGAGGATGGGCGTGATCACCACGAGCGTGATGACCGCGATGAGCAGGAAGCGCCACCACTGGCCCTTCTGCTCGCGCTGCTTCGCGGAGGTCCGCTTGACGTCGCCGACGGTCGCCGACGTGGCGCCGCCGACGGCGAGTGCCTGGCTCATTCGATGTCCGCCTTCTTGATCTGCCGGTACAGCAGCGTCGACACGAGGACGAGCACGGCCGTCATCATGAAGGCCACCGCGGTCGCCGGGCCGGTCTGCAGGTTCTGGAACGCCTGCTGGTACGCCAGCACGATCAGCGACGTCGTCGCGTTCACGGGACCGCCCTGCGTGAGCAGGAAGATCGTCGGGAAGTCGTTGACGCAGAAGATCGTCATCAGCACCCAGCTGATGTACGTGGTGCGGGAGATGATCGGGAGGGTCACGCCGCGGAACGCCTGCCAGGCGCTCGCGCCGTCCATCTTCGCCGCCTCGTAGACGTTGGTGTCCACCGACGCGAGCGCCGAGGACATCATCATCAGCATGAACGGGAAGCTGATCCACACCTTGAAGACGCAGACCACGACCTGCGCCAGCACCGGGTCGCCGAGGAAGTTCGCGTCCGGGAACCCGAGCCGCTCCAGGATGATCGGCACCGGGCTCTGCGGCGTCGCCACGAGCCAGTTCCACGAGGTCGCCGAGACGACCACCGGGACGATCCACGGCAGGAGCAGCAGCACCTTGAAGAACCCGTTGCCGGGGATCCGGGTGCGCAGCAGCAGCGCGAGCGCCAGCCCCACGAGCCACGACCCGAACACGCCCACGACCGTGAACACGACGGTGAAGGTGGTCGCGTTGCGGAACGACTCCGAGGTGAGGACGTTCGCGTAGTTCTCGAACCCGACGAACGGCGTCTGCCACGGCAGCGTCGACGGCGTGCCCCTGCTGGAGGGACTGCAGGAACGAGTACACGACCGGGTAGACGTTGAGCAGCACGAGCAGGAGGAGGGACGGCAGCGCGAACAGCACCAGCGTCTTCCCCGCCCGGCCGAGCGGCGTCTTCCCGCGGCCCTTCCGCGGCGCGCTCGGCGGCCGACCGGGGCCGGCCACGCCGACGCCGCGGCGGGCCAGCCCGATCTTGTCCGCGACGCGGGTGTCGTGGGTGTCCACCGCCATCAGATCACCCCGTCCACGTCAGGGCCTCCGGGACGACGCGGGTCACGCGGGTCACGCGCCGGCCTCCAGCTCCTTCTGCAGGGTCTCGAGGGAGGCCTTCGCCGTGACCGTCCCGCCGAGGACGGCCTGCGCGAACGAGATCGTCGGCTGCGTGCCGTCGACCTTGGTCACGTTCTGGAAGACGGTGTTGGAGCCGGGGGCACCCCAGGTCTTCGAGATGGGCTGCCAGTCGTTGAGGATCTTCAGGGTGTTGGGGTCGTCGACGTAGGCCTCGTCGGCGATCGACTTCAGCGGCGGCAGGCCGATGCCCGTCTGCTTCGTCCAGAGCGACTTCATGTTCTGGTAGTAGTACGTGAGGAACGCCTCGCTGTTCTCCTGGCTGGGCGTCGACTTGTACATCATGATGTTGTTCGGGAAGTAGAGCGCGCCCTTCTCGCCGCCGGGGCCCACGAGCGGGTCGCCCACCACCATCTGCGCCGCGGTCTCGGGCGTCACGTTCGCCGTCGCTCCCGCGCCGTCCCAGAACATGCCGAAGGTGCCGGCGTCCATCTGCTGGTACGCGTTGTCGGAGGTGTAGGTGGCGCTGCGGGGATCCACGTAGCCGTTCTTCACCATGCCGAGCACCCACTCGACGGCCTGGATGTTGGCCTCGGTGACGACGTCCGGGTTCTGGTCGGCGTCGAAGAGGCCGCCGCCGTTGTTGATCATGTGGGCGACGATCTGGTGGAAGCCGGTGAACGCGCCGGCGCCCGAGCGGGTGCCGTAGCCGTAGACGCCGATCTTCTTGAGGGCGGCGCACGCGGCCTCGTAGGAGTCCCAGTCGGTGGGCACGTCGGCGCCGGCCTTCTCGAGGAGGTCCTTGCGGTACCAGTACATGCGCATGTCGAGGTTGTACGGGACGGCCGCGTAGCCGTTGGCCGTCTTCAGGGTGTCGACGAGGCCCGGGAGGAAGTCGTCGTAGATCCCGTTGCCCTTCCACGTCTCGATGAGGTCGTCGGCGTACGCGATCTTGCCCTGCGACTCGAAGAGGAACGCCGTCGTCCCGCCTCCCGAGCTCACGGCGGGGCCGTTGTTGGCGGCGACCGCGGTCGAGAAGGTCTGGGTGAAGTTGGCCCACTGGACCTGCTGGTAGCTCACGCCGCCCATGCCGCTCGCGGGCTTGTAGGCCGCGGAGATCACCTTGTCCTCGGTGAGGAACGCGGGCGCGCCCCAGGGCATGTTCCAGAACTTGAGGGGTGCGCCAGCGCCCGATGCGCCTCCGCCTCCGCCGCTGCAGGCGGCGAGGAGGCCGACCGCGGCGGCGCCGACGCCCGCGCTGAGGAGGGATCGTCGGGTGAGGCCGTTGCCGAAGGCGCTGGATGACTGCTGTGGCATTTCTGACTCCGTTGTCCGGTGGTGCTGTGTGTGGTGGAAGGGAAGGGGCTGGGTCTAGGGGCGCGCGTCGCCGGCGAGCGCGGGCGCGGCGGCGAGGAGGGCGCGGAGGTCGGCGACGTCGTCGGGGACGTGACGGCCGTGGGCGGCGTCGTGGGCGAGGCGCATCGCGGTGCGGTGGCCGGACTCGAAGACGACGGGGAGGTCCTCGCGGCCGGCGGCGTCCGTGACGCTCGCGCGTCCGGGGGCGGCGGTGCCCGGCGCGGGGAGGGCGACGTGCGCGGCGCGGTCGCCGACGACGAGCCGGAAGGTCGCGCACGCGTGGCCGTGGGCCGTGACGACCGCGCTCACGATCACGTGCACGCCGGACGCGGTGGTGCCGGAGAGCATGAGGTGGTCGGGCGTCGCGGCGAGCGGCGCCAGCTCCGTGAGCGGGGATCCGACGAGCGTCTGCGCGGTGAGGGCGAGCGCGCGGGCTGCGCCGACGAGGTCGTCGGTGGCCGCGACGGTGGCGCGCGCCTCGAACAGGGCGCCGGGGGCGGCGAGGCGGTGGATCCGCGGGGCGACCCGGCGCACGGCCTCGTCGTGCCGCCACGGCACGTCGAGCACCACGGGCGCGCCCGCGGCGGCGAGGGCGGCGAGGTCGGCGTCGGAGGCGGGTCCGGGGTCGAGCACGAGGAGGGCGCGGGCTCCCGCCTGCACGGCGTCGGTCGCGCGGCGAGCCCAGCCGTCGCCGCCGGCGACCACGACCACGTCGCCCGCGTCGTCGGTGCGGCGGAAGGACTCGGGCAGCGAGGCGAGGGTCGCGACGGCCGCGTGCGCGTGGGTCGCCGAGGCCGCGGGGTCGATGCGGAGGGTGAGGGCGGTCACGCCGCGACCTCCGTCCGGGCCGCGTCCACGTCGGATCCGGCGCCGGTCACCGCGGGGGCGGCACCGCCCGCCCGGATGATCGCCGCGCTCTGCTCCGCGATGTCGGTCGCGAGGTCGAGGTCGGCGAGCTGCGCCTGCATCGCCACCGGGGCGGCGCGGCCCGTGACCACGTCGTGCACGTGCTCCCACTCGCCGACGTAGCCGTTGTCGGCGTACGGGCCCCAGCCGGTGGTGCCGCGGGCGTCCGTGAGGGTGGCGGTGCTGGATCCGGCGTGCACGTAGGAGAGCGAGAAGTCGAGGTGGAGGGAACGGTCGCGCGCGACGGCGTCCAGCGTCCACTCCGGATCCCACGAGGCGCCGCCGATGCCGTGGATCTCGAGCACGCTCTCGCCCACCATCGCGACGACCTCGTAGCCCCACGGTCGGAGGGCGCGCGCTGATCACGCGCGGGCGGACGTCGGGCAGGAGGCGGCGCGCGAGCGGCAGGTCGTGGATCGCGAGGCCGAGCACGCCGCCGGTGACCGCGAGCGCCTGCGCCTCGACGTCCGGCTCGCCCGCGACGCGGGGTGCGGGGCGGCCGACGATCTCGGTGGCGGAGTCCTCGGAGTCGGGGTTCGGCGGGATGACGGCCGAGATGCGGACGGTGTGCGGCGCACGGCCGGAGGCGTCCCAGGCGTCGGCCGCGGCGATCCACGCCGGATCGAACGCGTGCATCGTGCCGACGATCACGGGCACGCCGTGCTCGGCGGACGCGCGGGCGATGGCCCGGCCCTCCTCGGCGGAGACGGCGAGCGGCTTCTCGCAGAGCACGGCGCGCTTGCCGGCCCGGCACGCGGCGATGACCTGCTCGGCGTGGAAGCGGTTCGGGCTGCCGATGACGACGACGTCGACGGCCGGATCCGCGATGAGCGCGTCCGCGTCGGTCGAGTGCCGGGCTCCCACGCGGGCGGCGACGCGCTCCGCGACGTCCGCGTCGACGTCCATCACGTGGACGACGCGGAAGCGGTCCGCCATGCGCGCCAGGGTCGGCAGGTGGATGGCCTGCCCGACCGGTCCGGCCCCGACAAGGCCCACACCGAACACCTCTTCGCCCACGACGCCCTCGTCCCTAGCAATGACCACCGCGGAACGAACACTGACGCTTCGTTTACGGTTGAGTCACTGTACGTCCGGGTCCACGCAGGCACAAGAGGGAGGATGACGGGGATGACCGAGATCGATCAGCACTCCACGACCCGCGACGCGCCCCCGCGATCCCCGGACGGACGGGCCACCGAGGGCGGGGTCGAGCAGTCGACGACGGTCCGCGGCCCCTACTCCACGGGCGTGCGGCGGCGGGCCGAGATCGTCGCCGCAGCCGTTCGCGTGTTCGGTGTTCGCGGCTACGGCGCCGCGACCATCAAGGAGATCGCCGACGAGGTGGGCGTCTCGCCCGCGGCCGTGCTCCGCTACTTCCGCAAGGAGGAGCTGCTGACGGAGGTGCTCCGGCAGTGGGACCGGCAGCAGCCGTTCGTCGCCGAGGCCGCCCCCGGCCTGCCCGCGCTCCGCGCCTTCGTCGACCTGATGCGGTACCACGTGGAGCACCGCGGATTCCTCGAGCTGTACCTGACCTTCGCGACCGAGACCAGCGACGCCACGCATCCGGCGCACGAGTACATGCGCGGCCGGTACGCGCGCACCATCGCGCAGATCCGCCGCCGCATCGGCGAGGCCGTCGCCCTCGGCCAGGTGCCGGCGATGGACGACGCGACGCTCGACTACGAGGCCGCGTGCTTCCTCGCGATCCTCGACGGCCTCGAGATCCAGTGGATCCACAACCCGGCGATCGACCTTCCCGCCCTCGTCGGCGAGTACGTGGAGCAGTCCATCGCGCGCTGGCGCGGTGGTGCGCGGGCGGCGGTCGCGCCCGGCTCGGCGAGCTGGGACTGAGGCGGACGCCGTGCTCCGCCGTGGTCCCGAGCGCGCCCTGCGGATCATCCGCGCCCTCTGGATCGCGGGCTTCGGCATCGGCACCATCACCCACGTGCTCGACCTGGCGGTGGGCGGCACGGACGTCTACGCGGGCTTCCCCGTCGCGCTGCGGGCCTTCTGGGTGTCGCTCACCGTGCTGGATCCGCTCGTCATCGCGCTGCTCGCCCTCCGGCGTCGCGCCGGGGTCGCGCTCGGCATCGCGGTGATCCTCGTCGACATCGCCGTCAACTGGACGGTGCTCGCGACGATCGGGGGCATCCCACCGTGGGGAGCGATGAACCAGACCCTGTTCGCGATCCTGGTGCTGGCCACCGCGCCCGCGCTGCTTCGAGCCTGGCGCCGCCCGGAGGCCGTGGCCGGCTAGGGACGCCGCGTCAGCGCCCGCCACCGCGGCTGCTCGGTGACCACCACCGCGACGCACAGCGCCGTCACGGCCACGGCGATCCACACGGGCCAGATCGCCCACGCGGCCAGCGACGCCGGGACCAGCTGCAGCAGCACGAGCAGGATCGTCACGATGCCGGGCGCCGCGATCGGGCCGTCGCCGCCGGGCCGGTCGCCGGGGGTGCTGAAGACGGCGGGCAGGCCGATCAGCAGCACGACCGCGCCGACGGCCAGCGGGATCGAGTGCGGCCAGAGCGCCCACGGCGTCGCGATCCACGCGACCAGCTCGGCGAGGAACCGCAGGCCACCGGCGAGCGTGTAGTGCCCGGGCGGCCGCCTCGCGGGTCGCGTGCCGGACCGCGCTGCCGGGACCGCCCGAGAGCGCCCGCCGCTCACGACGCCCGCCCGCCGCCGGCCGTCGCCCGCAGGCCGCCGTCGAGGAACGCGACGACCCAGCCGAAGCTCACGTCGATGTCGGTCGCCATCTGGAAGTCGTCGGCGACCTCGAGGGTCGCGAAGCCGTGCAGCACGCTCCGCAGCATGCGGAGGGCGTGGATCCGGTCGGCCTCGCCCAGCCGGTACCCGTGCAGCACGGCGGACAGGGCCGCGAGGGCGCGCTCGCGCGCCGGGTCCAGCGGATCCCCGTCCCCCGCCGACCGCGCGCCGACGGTCGCGGCGTAGCGCCCGGGATGCGCGGTCACGTAGTCGCGCAGCGCGTGCGCCGCACCGGTCAGCGCCTCCTGGCCCGCCCGGCCCTGCGTGGCGTCGCGCATGGCGTCGCCCGCCTCGGTGGTGGCGAGCACGGCGATCCGGTGCTGGAGGTCGGCGAGCGAGGCGACGTGCTTGTAGAGCGACGGCGTCTTGACGCCGAGCCGCTCGGCGACCGCGCCCATGCTGAGGCCCGCGAGGCCGATCTCGTCGGCGAGCGCGGCGCCCGCCTCGGTGACCGTCCGGGCGTCGAGCCCGGCCCTAGGCACGGGTCCCCGGGGTCGTTGCGGCGAGCGTGCGGCCGAGGAACGGCAGCAGCAGGGCCAGCACCGCATCCGGCGTCTCGGCGTGCGGGTAGTGCCCGGCGCCGTCGATCACCGCGAGCTCGCCGAGGCCGTCGGGCAGGTCCTGGAGGATGCGCTCGCCCTCGGCCCGCGGGTCGGCCCAGTCGGGATCCGCGCCGCCCTCGACCACGAGCACGGGGCACCGCACGTCGGCGAGCCGCGCGCCCGCGTCGGCGGGGCTCGTCTTGGCCATCGCCCGCAGCACCGCCATGCGCTCGGGTCGGCCGAGGCTCGCGCGGATGCGTCCGCTCTCGGCGGCCCAGTCGGCGGGCTTGGTGGGGAGCGCGAGGTCGAGGTAGCGCATCCACCCGGCCAGGCTGCCGGCGAAGAGGACGCGGGCGAGCTGCACGGTCGCCGCGCGGTGGGCGTTGGCACGGAGGAGACCGCCGATGTCCGCCGACTGCGCGCGGGTGAACGGCGCGAGCTCGACGACGCCGGAGATCACGTCGGGCACGTCGGCCGCCGCGATGGTCGCCGCGCCGCCGCTGATCGACTGGCCGACGACGACGGCCGGGCCGCCGAGGTGCTTCACGAGGGCGACGAGGTCGCCCGCGATGTCGGTGCGGCTGTATCCGGTCCAGCCGGTTCTGGACTCGCCGCAGCCGCGGATGTCGACGTTCGCGACCCGGTATCCGGCGGCCACGAGCCCGGGCACGAGGAAGCGGTACGAGCGGCGGCTGTCGCCCATGCCGTGGGCGAGCACGACGAGAGGGCCGTCGCCGACCAGGTCGTAGGCGAGGGTCTCCGCACCAATGGAAAGGGTGTCGCTCATCGTGTCCTCCAAGGCGGCTAATTGATATAGCTATACGCTAACATGATTAGCTCCAGGATGGGACAGAGCTTCCGGCCTTACTGCTCGAGAGCCTGACCGACAGCCGCGACCGCGGCGTCGATGCGGGAACCCATCGTCTCGATCGTGAGAGCGTCGGCGCCACGGGCGGCGGCTCGCCTCGGAAGTCGCGGCAGCGCTGACCGCAGCCGCTCGAGGTAGTCCCGTGCCGGTGACGGGCGGACACCGAACAGATCGAGCGCGTCCTCGGCCGCGAACGCCTCGAGCCTCGCCTCGCGATCGCCGAGGAGCGCCAACTGGTGCAGCTCGCCGTTGCCGAGCGGCTCCGGATTCACGTCGAACGCGGGAGCGAGGGCCCAGGCTGTCCCCCGACGGAGGAAGCCGTGGTTGCGCAGATGGTCGTCGAGGTTGCCGATGAGCGCACCGAAGACGGACCGCCGCCACAGCTCGGTCGTGTCGGCGCCGGCCGACCGAGCGAAGTCGACGAGATCGACCCAGTCACCTCCGTCCCCGTCGGTGGCCTCGAGAGCGGTCATCGCCGAGACGTACGGGACACGGACGCCATCGATGGAGCGGTCGAAGCGCCTCAGGAACAGCACGGTGCGCCGGGTGCCCTCCACCGTGATCGCCTTCGTGATGTGCTGCGGCACGTCGATCCCCACCTCGCCCATCACGTCGAGCGTCGCCGCTTCCCACGCCATCACGTTCCATTCGTCGCCGGTGGGCTTGGGGAACTTCGCCAGCCACAGGTCGGCGCCGATCCTCACGTTCGCCTTGGGACGGGCACCCCCCAGCGAGCCTGTCGCCCGGAAGAGACGACGGACCGCGGCGTCATCGATCTCCGTCTCGCCACGCTCGATCTGGTCGGCGACATGGATGATCTGGGACAGGTCGGCTTCGACGGGGACCCCGGCACCTGGTGCCATCGCTACACCGCCATCCCAGAAGCGGGTCGCCCCCTGTCGCCCCTCGTCGTTGACGCCGAACATCAACGTGAGCTCATCGAGGGTGCGGCCGGCGGCGCGGTTCTGCACCTTCCGACCCCAGGTGTCCGGCGCCGAGTCGCTGAAGGGGTTGGTGGGAGAGAGCGACTGGGCGCCGGGGAACAGACCCAGGGCAGGCACGAGCGCGAACGCGTCCCGTCGTCGCAAGTAGTCCGAGTCGTATTCGAACGATCCGGAGGTCCTCGTGCGGTAGATCCTGCCCGCGCGCACCTCCTCGCGGCCGAGCACCGTCGTCACCTCGTAGACGTCAGCCATGCTTGCGCACCCGGACCCGTTCCGGCAGCTTCTCCTCGACCATCAGCCGGCCTCGCTCGGTCCCGAACGGATCGGTGGCGACGACCACGGCGTCCATGAGCCCCAGGACGCGAAGCACTCGGAGCGTGATCTCCAGGCTGGTGCCCTGACCGTTCTCGAGCTTGCTGATGGTCTGCGGCGTCGTCCCGGCGCGCTCCGCGACCATCTTCGCCGTCAGACCGAGCAGCTTCCGCTGGGTGGCGAGGTTGCGACCGACGGTGCGCATCGCTCTCGTGACAGGGAGAGGCGTGGGAGGCATGCCCTCACTTTAGATCAAGCACGCTTCAACTAGAAGCGTCTTCCGTCATGCAGGGTGGAAGCTATGGATGGCACATCCGCTTCGAACCTCGGCAGCGCCCCACGCCCGCGCGTCGCCGCTAGTGCGCCGCGACGCCCTCCGGCAGCGGCTCCGCCGGACGCCGCACGAAGAACGACGCCACGATCGCGGCGAGCGAGATGAACCCGCCGATCATGAAGGCCGCCTGCACGCCGGCCGCGGTGGCCGTGACCTCCGACCGCCCGTCCGCGAGGCCCGCGACGGTCGTGGTCGTGAGCACCGTGACGAACAGCGCGGTGCCCGCGGCGCCCGCGAGCTGCTGCATCGTGGAGACCGTCGCGCTGCCGTGCGAGTAGAGGCGCGGCGGCAGGGATCCGAGGGCTGAGGTGAGCAGCGGCGTGAACATGAACGCGAGCCCGGCGTTGAGCACCAGGTGCACCGCGATGACCCAGCCGATCGACGTGCCCTCGTGCAGCATCGTGGTCATGCCCCAGAGGGCGATGCTCACGACGATGGCGCCGGGGATCACGAGCGGGCGCGGCCCGACGCGGTCGAACAGGCGGCCGACGATGGGCGACAGGATCGCCATGAGCGCGCCACCGGGGAGCAGCAGCAGGCCGGTCTCGAGCGTGCCGAGCTGCAGCACGTTCTGCAGGTAGAGCGGCAGGACGATGAGGCTGCCGAACAGCGCCATCATGCTGACGCTCACCATGATGATCGCGACCACGAACGGGCGGCTGCGGAAGGTGCGCAGGTCCATGAGGGCGCGGTCCTGGCGCTGCAGCGCGATCTGGCGGGTGATGAACGCGGCGAGCGCGAGCACGCCGACCGTGATCGGGATCCACAGCGGTAGGGGCGCGTCGCCCTCGGCCGACTCGCCCAGGCTCGAGAGGCCGAAGATCAGGCCCCCGAACGCGAGCGTCGAGAGCACGACGGAGAGGATGTCGAAGGGCAGCTTCCGCGGGGTCGTGAGGTTCGTGATCTTCCAGAGGCCGAGCGCGAGCGCGACGAGCGCGATGGGCAGCACGATCCAGAACATCCAGCGCCATGACAGCGAGCTGAGGATGAGGCCGGAGACCGTCGGGCCGATCGCCGGGGCGACCGCGATCACGATGGAGATGACGCCCATGAGGCGGCCGCGGCGCGCGGCGGGCACGAGGTTGAGGACGGTCGTGAACAGCAGCGGCATCATGATCGCCGTGCCGCTCGCCTGCACGATGCGGCCGATGAGGAGCACGCCGAAGCCGGGCGCGATCGCGGCGATGAGCGTGCCGATGGAGAACAGCGTCATCGCGGCGCCGAACACCTGGCGCGTGGAGAAGCGCTGCAGGATGAAGCCGGTCGCGGGGATCACGACGGCCATCGTCAGCATGAAGCCGGTCGTGAGCCACTGCGCGGTGGCGGTGGTGATGTCGAGGTCGGCCATGAGGCTCGGCAGCGCCACGCTCATGATCGTCTCGTTGAGGATCACGACGAAGGCGGCGACGACCAGCAGGCCGATGACGAGCGGGGCGCCGTGCGGCAGGCGCTCGTCCTCGGGGGCGACGGCCCGGTCGGACGCGGCGTGGTCCGTGGTGGGGAGTGTCTCGCGCCGGGTGTCGGCGGAAGGCGGCGTGGTCATGGGAGGTCTCCGGGGAGTGGATGGCGGGGCGCACGCGACGCTGCGGAGCGGGGACGATCCGGATGTCAGACTCGGACCGTGTGGCAGTCTATGACACGAACGGCGGATCCGGCAGGTCGGATCCGCGGAAGGCGGATGACGGCATGGGCACGGTGAGCGAGACGGCGGACCGCGCGAGCGCGGGCGGCACGACGGGCGGCGCACCCGCCGGCACGACCGGCCTCCGCGAGCGGCGGCGCATGGCGACGACCACCGAGATCAGCGAGGCGGCGCTCGCGCTCTTCGAGCAGCGCGGCATGGCGGCCACCACCATCCACGACATCGCGCAGGCCGCGGGCGTCTCGGACCGCACGTGCTTCCGCTACTTCCCGAGCAAGGAGGAGTCGGTCCTCACGCTGCACCCCGTGTTCGACGCGCCGCTCGACGCGTGGCTGGCGGAGGTCGACCGCGGATCCGCGCCCCTCCCCCAGCTCGAGGCCGTGTACGAGCGCGTGCTCGCGACCCTCGACGGCGACCTCTCCGCCATCGCCCACCAGCAGCTGCGCGTGCGGCGGCTCATGGCCGCCGAGCCGCAGCTGCGGTCGACCGCGGTCTCCCTCGACGCGACGCGCTCGTGGGAGCTGGCCGAGCGCATGACGACGGCGTTCGGCGGCCGCATCACCGCCCAGGAGGCCCGGCTCGTGACCGAGTTCGCGGGCGTCGCGGTGCGCGCGGCCTTCGACGAGTGGGCGGACGCGCGCACGGCCGGCCTCGACGCCACCCTCGTCGCGTCCTACGCCGCGGTGCGCCGCCGGCTGCGCGACATCGCGGGCACGGGCGCGGCCTGAGGGGCGCGGCCCGCTCCCTCGCGGCGCCCCTCAACCCTCCGAGGGGCCCGTTCCCCGGAGGCGTCCGACCGCGGACACCTCGGGAGCCGGCGGACCCTGGCGGGGTCGCCTCGCGGCCGTGTCCCCGCCACCGACCCTGTTGCTCCGCTCGCTGAGGGCCACGAGCGCGAGATGGCGATCCGCCGTCCAGCAGACGAGGCGCCCCTTCTGGTCCTTGTTCCGCGCGAGGACACCCGCGTCGGCCAGTTGGGTGAGCGCCCGGTGCGCGGCAACTCGTGACACCCCATGGGTGCGTGCGGCGCTCTCCTCCGTGAGGACCGGGTCGGTGGCCAGCCGACCGAGGATGCGCAGGACGACCGCGTCCGCTCGAGGTCGCGCAGGAGCCCGGCCCTCCTGCCGCCGATGCTCCACGAGTCGCTCCACGCTCTCCTGGTCGAGCCGGGCGACGTCCTCCGCGAGGCGCACCGCGGTGCCGGCGGCCAGCTCCGCAGCCTCGGCGAAGGCACGCACCCACTCGTCGACGCGGCCCGCCCGGAAGGCGGTGAGCCCCGCGATGTAGGCGTCCGCGTCCGCGGAGAGGACCGTCGAGATGGGGATCAGGATGTCCCGCGCCGCGTCACCCCGCCGCAGGACCGTGTGGATGAGCGCGCGACCCGTGCGGCCGTTCCCGTCGATGAAGGGGTGGATCGTCTCGAACTGGGCATGGGCGATGGCCGCCCGCACGACGGGGTTGCCCTCCGTGGCCGTGCAGAAGCGGGCGAGATCCTCGAGGAGACGACGGACCTCGCCCTGCGGCGGCGGCACGAAGTCCGCACGGAGCGGGGACCAGCCGGATCCCCCGACCCAGTTCTGCTCCGTCCGGATCCCCTCGGCGAGCGAGGGCTCGATGACGTGCTGGAGGGCCTCGAAGTCCGGGACGGTGATCCTGCGATGTCGATCCGCGAGGGTGGCGATCGCGTCCTCGGTGGCCCGCACGTTGGCGATGACGTCGAGGGCGACCCGCGTGCCCTGCTGCAGGAGCTCGGCGATCGCGAGTCGCTTCGGCGTGACGCGGTTGCCCTCGATCCACGACGACGAGATGCTCTCCGACCGGATGAGCAGGTGGTTGAGGTAGCCGGCTCGGCGACCGATCCGCTCGTCGGCTCTCGCCAACACCGCGAGGGCGTCGGTCGCGGCATCCTCCGCTTCGCGCCCGAGCTGCGGGAGGGTGGTCGGCAGCTCGTCGGGGACGAATGCTCGATAGGTGCCCGGTGCGCGATCGCGGCGACTGAGATGCGCGGTGTCCTGCGGGTCCCAGGCGAGCTCGACGTACGACACGAGCGACTCCTCTCCGTCCCCCCTCGGCGTGATCATTAACTTTAGTACTAGTAGAGGTATTAATGGTCGACGCGATGCACGCGTGGCGCGCGGCTCACCCGAACAGGTTCGCCCGCAGCCCGCCCGGCGCCAGCTCGTCGCGGAGGATCCCGCGGCGGCGGAGCACGGGCACGAGGTCGTCGAGCATGCGGTGCAGCGTGACCGGGTGGAGGTCGCCCGAGAGGAGCAGGCCGTCGTTGTCGGCGTCGTCGCCCAGCTCCTCGACGAAGTCGGCGAACGTCTCGGCCGTGCCGACGAACCCGGCGCGCTCGGCGACGAGTCCCTTGCGCGCCTTCCGGGTGAGCAGCTCGCGGAGCGGCGCGTCATCGGTGCCGCCGTAGAGGCCCGCGATGGTGCCGTGCGAGACGTGCTCGCCGAAGACGCCACGGTCCACCGGGCGGTCGAGGTCGAGGCCCGTGAGGTCGGTCTCCAGGTCGCTCGACCAGCCGAGCGCGATCGCCCGCAGCTGCGCGTCGGTCGGGTGGCGCGACGCGTCCACGACCCGGCGCGCCTCCTCCTCGCTCGCCACGATCTCGGGCTTCACGACGAAGAGGACGCGGATGTCGCCCGGCCCGCGGCCGTGCGCGGCCGCCGCGTCGAGCACCTTGGCGCGGTAGGCCAGCAGCTTCGCGGGCTCGAGCGGCGCGAGGCCGAGCTGCACGTCGGACTGCGTGCCGGCGAAGGACAGGCCGCGCGGGGATCCGCCGGGCGAGACGATGACGGGGTCGCCGAACGCGGAGGGCACGGCGTTGAGCGGCCCGTCGACGGAGAAGTGCGCGCCGCGGTGCTGGAACGCGTCGAGCCGGGATCCGTCGGCGAAGCGGTCGGTGGCCGGATCCTCGACGAGCGCGCCGCCGTCCCAGCTGTGCCAGAGGCGGCGGACCACCTCCATCCACTCGTCGGCGCGGTCGTACGCGCCGTCGTGCGAGAGCGGTTCGAGGCCCACGTGCCGGGCGCTGCCGACGTCGGTGACGAGGTTGATCCCGAACCGCCCCGCGCTCAGGTGCTGCAGCGTCTGCGCCTGCCGGGCCGCGAGGTACGGCGGCGTGATCCCGGCGTTGACCGTCGGCACCAGGCCGATCCGCGAGGTGGCGGCGAAGAGCCACGGCGCGAGCAGCAGCGGGTCGTGCTTGGGGCCGCCGTACGCGCCGCGCACCCGGAGGTCGAGCGTCTCCGGCGAGCCGAGGGAGACGGCGTCCTCCATCACGATGAGCTCGAACCCGGCCTGCTCCAGCTCGCGCGCGGACTGCTGGTAGAGGTCGGGGCGGGTCCAGTCGTGGTTCCACTCGCGGTACGGGTGGCCCCAGCCCTGCGGGCCGAAGCCGCGGGACAGGAACCAGCCGAGGTGCTGGCGGCGGGCCATCGTCAGGACCCGATCGCGCGCGCCGCGTCGAGGCCGCGCTCGAGGTCGCGGAGGATGTCGGCGATGTCCTCGATGCCGATGGAGACGCGGAGGAGCCCCGGCCAGATCCCCGCGGCGTCGCGCTCCTCGGGTGTGCGGCCCGCGTGCGTGGTGGACGCCGGGTGCAGCACGAGCGAGCGCACGTCGCCGAGGTGCGTCATGCGGCTGAACAGCTGCACGGCATCGGTGAACGCCTCGGCGGCCGGCTCGCCGCCCGCGAGCGTGAACGAGAACACGGATCCCTGGCCGTCCGGCAGGTACCTCAGCGCCAGGTCGTGCGACGGGCTCGACTCCAGCCCCGCGTAGTCGACCGACGACACCTCGGGTCGCGCCTCCAGGAAGCGCGCGACGGCGAGAGCGTTGGCCGAATGGCGCTCGACCCGCAGCGACAGCGTCTCGATCCCCTGCCGCAGCAGGAACGAGCTGAAGGGCGCGGGCGTCGGGCCGAAGCGGGAGGCCACGACCTCGCGGGCGTAGGCGGCGAGCGCCCCGCGGCCGAAGCGGTCGGCCCAGCTCGCGCCGCCGAACGCGCGCTCGGGCTGGTTCAGGTGCGGGAAGAGGTCGGGCCGGGCGGCCCAGTCGAAGGATCCGCCGTCGACCACCACGCCGCCGAGCACGGAGCCGTGGCCCGCGAGGAACTTGCTCGTCGAGTGCACGACGACGTCGGCCCCGTACTCGATGGGCCGCAGCAGGTACGGGGTCGCGAGCGTGTCGTCGACCACGAACGGCAGGCCGTGGCGGTGCGCGACGTCGGCGATACCGGCGAGGTCGAGCAGGTCGTTCTTGGGGTTCGGGATGGGCTCGCCGAACAGCACGCGCGTCTCCGGCGTGATCCGGCTGGCCCACTCGTCGAGGTCGCGGTGGTCGTCCACGAAGTCGACGCCGATGCCGAGCCGCCCGAGGTTCTGGCGGAAGAGGCCGCGGTTGCCCTCGTAGATGCTGCTCGAGGAGAGGATCCGGTCGCCGGCCTGGAGGATCGACAGCAGCGCCGTCGTGGTCGCCGCCTGGCCGCTCGCGAGGAGGATCGCCTCGGTGCCGCCCTCGAGCTCGGCGAGGCGCTTCTCGACCTCGTCGGTGGTCGGGTTGCCGTTGCGCGTGTAGAGGTAGCCCTCGTCGACGCCGGCGAAGCGGTCGCGGGCCTCGGCGAAGCTGTCGAAGACGAAGCCGGCGCTGAGGTGCACGGGCGAGACGCGGGCGCCGTGGTCGCCGTCGATCGTGGATCCGGCGTGCACCTGGCGCGTGGTGAAGCCGACGGCGACCGGGGCGCCGCCGGCGGGGGCGGCGTCCTCACGCGGTGCGGCCGGCCGGATCCCGTCGAGGACGCTCATGCGCCGAGCACCCGACGCGAGGCGATGGCCGCGCCCTCGACGAGCGCGCCGAGCTTCGCCCACGCCACGTCCGTGGCGACGAACTCGTAGCTCGCGAAGGTCGACAGGCCGCAGTCGGTGCCGGCGATCACGCGGGTCGGGTCGCCCACGGCGTCGACGACCTCGAGGATCCGGTTGGCGATGACCTGCGGGTGCTCCAGGTAGTTGGTGGTGACGTCCACCACGCCCGGGATGAGCACGGCGGCCTCCGGCAGCGGGTGCGTGCGGAACGACGGCGCCTCGTGCTGGTGCGCGGGGTTGCCGAGCGGGATGCTGAACGCGCCCACGTTCGCCCGGTACAGGTGCGGGAGCAGCACGTCCACGGGCACGTCGTCCTGGTGCGGGCCCTGCCAGTTGCCCCAGCACACGTGGAGGCGCACCTTCTCGCGCGGGATGTCGCGGATCGCGTGGTTGAGCGCGTCGACGTGCAGGTCGACCGCGGCGAGGAACTCCTCGAGCGTGGCGTCGCCGAACTGGATCACCCGCTCCATCGCGAGGTCGGGCGCGTCGAGCTGCAGCGTGTGGCCGCGGGCGACGATGGCGTCGTACTCGAGCTTGAGCTGGTCGGCGAGCGCGAAGACGTAGGCGCGGTCGTCGCCGTAGTGCGGGTTGGCGGCGTCGAGCAGCAGGGTCGTCGACACGATCCCCGGGGTCGCCGCGGAGAAGAACGTGCCGGCGGGTGCGAGGCCGCGGCCGGCCTGCGCGGCGAGCTCGCGGTCGAAGCCGTCGAGGTCCTCCGTGATCCCGGCGAGCGCGGGGTCGTACTCGAGCAGGCCCTGCGCGACCGGCGGATCCCAGACCCGCGCGACGTCGGCCCCCTCCACGATCTGCTTCGCCTGGAACGCGGCGTACTCGGGGAACCTGATCGAGTCGAGCGTGGGCTTCCGGTGCCCGGCGCCGCCGAACCCGTCGATGCGCTCGAGCACGTAGGTCGAGAAGCCGACGCGCGGCACCTCGCCGTCGTTGACGATGTCGAGGCCGGTCTCGAGCTGCCGGCGCACGGTGTCGGCGACGGCCGACGCGGTGACCTCCGCGAGCTCCTCCACGTCGAACGCGCGCCGCTGGTCGCGGGCGACGAGCAGCCGGGTCAGCTCGGGCGTGCGCGGAAGGCTGCCGGCGTGCGTGGTCAGGACGCGGTCGGTCATGCGGGTGCTCCTCGGTGGATGACGGCGCGGGTCGGGGCGGGGATGCGGGCGGGGGCGGATGCGCGCAGGGGGTCGGGCGGGGCGGCCGGCAGTGACGCGGCAGCGGGCGCGGCGGCAGCGGGCGCGGGGCCGGGATCGACGGCCCGGCCGGATCCGACGGCCGCCGCGATCCGCCGGACGGCCTCCCGCAGCACGTCGGGATCGCAGGCGAGGTTGAGGCGCGCGTGGCCGGCGCCCCCGGTGCCGTAGCAGTGGCCGGCGTTGAGGGCGACTCGAGCCCGCTCGAGCAGCACCGCGGCGGGATCGGCGCCGAGGCCGAGCGGGCGGAGGTCGAGCCAGGCGAGGTAGCCGGCGGCGGGGCGGTGGTGGACGACGCCGGGCAGGTGCTCGGCGAGGAGGGAGGCGAGGAGGCGGTCGTTCGCGACGATTCGGGCGATGGCATCGTCGAGCCAGTCGGTACAGGAGAACGCGACGACGTTCGCGTGCAGCCCGAGGATGCTCGTGCGACAGGCCACCTCCTCGACGAGGCCGTCGAGGAGCTCGTGGGTGCGCGGATCCCCCGCGATGACGAGCGAGCACTTGGCGCCCGCGAGGTTCCAGCCCTTGCTCGCCGACGTGACGCACACGGAGCTGGCGCCGAGCGACTCCGCCAGCGGCGCGAACGGCGTGAAGGTCGCGCCCGGGAGCGTGAGCGGCGCGTGCACCTCGTCGCTGATGACGAGCACGTCGTGGCGGGCGGCCAGCCGCGCGACGGCCGCGAGGGTCCGGGCGTCGTGCACGAGCCCCATGGGGTTGTGCGGGTTGCAGAGGAGGAACGCGTCGACCCCGGACGCGAACGCGCGCTCGAGCCCCTGGAGGTCGAGGGAGGCGCGGCCGTCGGACACCAGGAGCGGCACCTCCTCGACGCGCGCGCCGGCCTCCTCCACCAGCTCGAAGAACGGCGGGTACACGGGCGGCGTGACGACGACGCGGCCGCCGCGCGGCACCGCGAGCCGCAGCGTCTCGACGATGCCGACGCTCACGTCGGTGGCGATGCGCACGCGGGACTCGTCGACGATCCAGCCCCAGCGCTCGCGGGCGAACCGGGCGAACGCGGGCGCGAGCGGGCCGGGGCCGTCGAGGTAGCCGACGTCGGACGCGCGCACGCGCCGCACCAGCTCCTCGACGACGGGCTCGGCGATCGCGTAGTCCATCTCGGCCACGAACAGGGGCAACACGTCCGCGGGGAACCGCGTCCACTTGATGCTCGTGCGCTGGCCGCGGATCTCCTCGATCGGCGCCGTCGTGACCTCCACCATGCGGGCCATGGTGCCGCCCGCTCGGTCGCCCCCGCGAACGGGCGCGTCACACGGCGACACGCGCGGCCTCCCGGACCCGCCGCGGTGCGCTCCGTGTGGACAGATCGGCTGACATCCCGGGGCCGCTCGCTACCGTGCAGCACCTGACCGCGGGCTCCCCGCGCACCCGACCGAGGAGTCCCCGCATGCGTCGTCCCCTGCACCGCCGGCTGCCCCTCGTCTGCGCGGTCGCCGCCGTCGGCGCCGCGTGCGTGGCCGCCCTCGTCGTCGGCACGTCCCTCGTGTCGGGCACGGTCGGGCTGCATCGGCTCCTGCTCGCGGATCCGGTCGAGCCCGCTCCCGTCCTCGCCGCCTGCGTCTGAGCCGCGGTCCCGCCCACCTCCACCCGCCCTGCCCCGCCCCGTCCCGGCGACGCGCCGCCGACCGGCGCGCACCACCTCCGAACGGAAGCCCCGCCATGCCCTCCTACCTGCTCTGCGCCCCGCCCATCTACGGCCACCTCGCGCCGCTCGTCGCCGTCGGCCGCGGGCTCGCCGCCCGCGGGAACGACATCACCCTGCTGACGGGCGCGAAGTACCGCGAGCTGGTCAGCGACGCCGGGCTGCGATTCGCCCCCCTGCCGGAGGACGTCGACTTCGACGACGCGGACCTGGACGGCCTGCTCGGCGAGGCCAACGCCGCGCGCGGCGTCGCGGCGATCCGGAAGGGCATGATCGCCATGTTCGTCCGGGTGATCCCCGGGCAGCACCGCGCCCTGCGCGCGCTCCTGGAGGAGGGCCGCTTCGACGCGGTGCTCAGCGAGTCGGCGTTCACCGGGGTCGCGCCCTACGTCGAGCTCCCGCGGGCCGACCGCCTCCCCGTCCTGGGGCTGGCGACCACGCCCGTGACGCTCACGAGCGTCGACGCGGCGCCCTTCGGCGCGGCCCTCCCACCCGGTCGCGGGCCGCTCGGCCATCTCCGCGACCGGGCGCTGACGGCGGCGGTCCGTCCCGCGCTCACCCGCCCGCTCCGGCGCGCGGTCGACGCCGTGCTGGCCGAGATCGGCGCGGCGCCCTCGCGCACGGACACCTTCGACTTCCCCTACCTCTCCTTCGACGAGCTCTTCCAGCTGAGCGTCCCCGCCCTCGAGTACCCGCGCCGCGAGCTGCCCGACACGGTGCGCTTCGTCGGGCCGCTGCGGGATGCGGTGGGCCGCGCGCACGACGCGGCGCTGCCCGAATGGTGGTCCGACCTGCAGGACGGACGCCCGGTCGTGCACGTCACCCAGGGCACCATCGACAACGCGGATCCCGGCCGGCTCATCGCCCCGACCCTGCGCGCCCTCGCGGACGAGGACGTGCTCGTCGTCGCGACCACGGGCGGGCGCCCGGTCGAGGAGCTGGAGCGCGCGTTCGGCGGCCCCCTCCCCGCCAACGCGCGCGCGGCGGTGTCCGTCCCCCACGACCTGCTCCTGCCGCTCTGCGACGCGGTCGTGACGAACGGCGGGTTCGGCGGCGTGCAGCGGATGCTGGCGCACGGCCTGCCGCTGGTGGTCGCGGGATCCACCGAGGACAAGCCCGAGGTCGCGGCCCGCGTCGCCTGGGCCGGGTGCGGCCGGGACCTGCGGACGGGCACCCCGCGGCCGGAGGCCATCCGGCGTGCCGTGCGCGACGTGCTGACCACGCCGTCCTACCGCGCGCGGAGCCGGGAGCTCGCCCGCGTGATCTGCGCGCTCCCGGATCCGGCGGACGTCATCGCCGCCGGGCTCGACGCGGCCGTGTCCGCCCGCCGGGGGCCGTCGGCGACGCACGGCGCCTGAGCGGTCCGGGCGCGGCGGCGAGGCAGCTAGTACTGCGAGAGCTCGTAGAGGATCCCGCCGATCACGAGCACGACGGCACCGGACGCGAGCAGCCCGACGGAGGCCACCGCGATGCCGCCCCCGATGAGGCGCGGCCGCTCCGCGGGGTGCCGCCGAGCGTCGCCGATCCCCCGCCGGACGCCCACGATCCCGATCACGAACGTGACGATCGACGCCGCCGAGAACGGGAACGCCCCGATCAGGAGCTGCGGCTGGAGGACCAGGTACGCGGCCGAGATCGACGCGACGACGCCCACCGGCCCGATGAGGCTCAGCCAGCCGAGCCGCCAGGCCCGGGATCGCGGGCGGAGTGCGGTGTCGTGCGGATCCGTCATGGGTGGAGGGTATTCGCGGCCCACGCCTCACGGTCGGCTGCGCGCCCCCGTCGCACCCCGCCCGGTAGCGCGGTCCCTCACGCGATCCGGATCAGCTTCCGGTTCGCGAACTCGTCGACCGCGTGGCGGCCGAGCTCGCGGCCCGAGCCCGAGCGCTTCACGCCGCCGAAGGGCAGCTCGGCCGCGTCGCCCAGCACGAGGTTGACCCAGACCATGCCCGCGTCGATGCCGTCCGCGACCCGCATGGCCTGCTCCGGATCCGTCGTGTACACGTAGGAGCCGAGGCCGAACGGGGTGTCGTTGGCGAGCGCGATCGCCTCCTCCTCGGAGGAGACGCGGTAGAGCGCGGCGACGGGGCCGAAGAACTCCTCGCGGTAGGCGTCCATCTCGGGCGTCACGTCGGCGAGCACCGCGGGCGGGAAGAGGTTGCCGTCGGGCTCGCCGCTCGCGAGCACGGTCGCGCCCTGGTCCACGGCGCGGGCCAGCTGCTCGGCGAGCCGCTCGGTGGCCGCGCGCGAGGAGAGCGGGCCGAGCAGGGTGCCGTCGGCCATCGGATCCGCGGGCTGCGCCGCCGTGAGCTCGGCCGTGAAGCGCGCGGCGAAGTCGTCGTAGAGGTGGTCGATCACGAGGAAGCGCTTGGCGCCGTTGCAGGACTGGCCGTTGTTGTCGAGGCGCGCGGCCACGGCGTCGGTGACGGCCGCGTCGAGGTCGTCGGTCGACAGGAGCAGGAAGGGGTCGGATCCGCCGAGCTCCAGCACGACCTTCTTGAGGTGCCGGCCCGCGATCTCGGCGACGGCGGCGCCCGCCCGCTCGGATCCCGTGACGGAGACGCCCTGCACGCGCGGGTCGGCGATCACGTCCTCGATCTGCGCGTTCGACGCGAGCACGCTCACGTAGACGCCCGGGTCGGCGCCGAGCTCCGCGGCCGCGTCGCGGTACATCCGCTGGATCGCCGCAGCCGACTCCGGGCACTGCGGCGCGTGCTTGAGCAGGATCGCGTTGCCCGTGACGATGGCCGGTGCCGCGAACCGGGCCACCTGGTAGTAGGGGAAGTTCCACGGCATGATCCCGAGCAGCACGCCGAGGCCCGACCGGCGGACGAACGCGGATCCGGTGCCGTCGGCGAGCTCGATGGCCTCGTCGGCGAGGAACTCCTCCGCGTTGCGCGCGTAGTACGCCTGGATGTCGGCCGCGAAGTCGACCTCGCCGAGCGCCTGGTCGAGCGGCTTGCCCATCTCGCGCACGATGATCCGGGCCAGCTCGTCCCGGCGCTCCACGTGCAGCTCGGCGACGCGGGCGACGAGGGCGGCCCGCTCGGCGACCGTGGTGCGGCGCGACCAGCCGCGGTACGCGCCCTCGGCGGCGGCGATCGCCTCCTGCAGCTCCTGGTCGGTGATCTCGGGATGCTCGGCGACGGTCTCGCCGGTGGTCGGATCGGTGACGGCGTAGCTGCTCATGGGGGCTCCTCCTGGGACGCCGCGCGGGTCACGCGGGTGGGCCCACGATATCGAGCGGCCTCGGTTCCGCCGGGGTCGCGCCGGTACGATCGGGCATCGAGGATCGGAGTGCGGATGCCGGAGGATCGGGAGGGCGCCGGGCGCGAGGAGCGCCGCCGCCGGGTGGAGGACGCCGCGCACAGCGGCGAGATGGAGGGGCTTCACCTCACCCCCGGCACGTCGGAGGACGCCGGCGAGTACATCGCGGGGCACATCGACGCGGCGGAGCTGCGCGAGCGCGTCCGCGCCCGCTACGGCATCGGCTGACCCACGCGCGATGGACGGCTTCGTCGATCCGTACGTGGACCCGGCGACGGGGATCCTCCGCAACCGCGTGGGCGCGCGCACGCGCGCCGAGCTCGACCGGGCGGAGGGCGACCTCTCCTTCGCCGCGATGATCGAGCTGCTGACCCGACCGCCGCGTCCCACGGGAGACCTCGCGGAGCTCCGGGCGATCCACCGGGGCCTGTTCGCCGACGTGTACGGCTGGGCCGGGGAGATCCGCACCGTCGACATCCGCAAGGACGCGGAGGGCGCGGAGTTCTTCCTCCCGGTCTCGATGATCGACCGGGCGGCCTCCTTCACGGCGGAGGAGCTCCGCGCGGACGACATGCTCCGGGGACTCGACCGCCGGCGGTTCGTGCAGAGGCTCGCGCATCACTACGACCAGCTCAACTACATCCACCCCTTCGCTGAGGGGAACCGGCGGACTCAGAGGCTCTTCTGGGATCGCGTGGCTCGGGATGCCGGGCGGGTGCTGGACTGGCGTCGCGTGTCCGGCGCGGAGAACGACCGGGCGTCGCGCATCGCGTCCGAGAGCCGTGACCTGACTCCCCTGTGCACGATGCTCGAGAGGGTGGTCGTCCCTGCGGCTCCCCGGCCCCGAGCGGCCTCCGCTGCTCGGGATCGGAGCAGGCTGGGCGGCCTCGGCCCTCGCCGGGACACCGATCGCGGACGCTGATCCCGGCGCCGAGGGCGGCGACCGTCGAGGCGTCCCAGCGGGTCACTCGGGTGGGCCCACGATGTCGAGAGTCGTCGGCGCCGCGGCCCCGTCCCGTCGCCGCAGGGGCGGATGCGACGGTCCTCCGCATCCGCCCCTCGGTGCCACCCGTCAGAACCAGAGGTCGATGGTGAAGTCGAAGCGATCTCCGGCCTGCGCCTGCAGCTCCTTCAGGAGGCGGAACCCCTCGCGTTGAAACCAGCGACGCCGCTCCTCGGACCCGAACAAGCCCGTCTCCTCATCGGCATGCTGCCGGAAGAACGTCGCCCAGTCGACCAACCGCTGCTTCAGCTCCGGCGTGATCACCTCGTCCCACGCCACAGGCGGCCCGACTCCGATGCCGTCGTCCAGCGGCCATCTCTGGCCGTAGTCGACGGAGAGGCGGAGAGCACGTCGACCTGCACCTGCTCGCTCCTCAATCACGGACGCCTGCGCAATCCGGGACGATGGTCGGATACGAGGTGATGACCTTCCGAGTGTTCGCAGACACGATGACCGTCGGGTTGTAGACGCCCAGGAGAGCACCATCCTCATCGTGGATCTCGATGGACGTCGAGCAGCACAGCTTGCTGTCGCCTTCCGCTTCCGGATCGTCAGCGTGAATGGATTGATCCGTCATGAACATCATGAGATCGTCCAGTTCCCGCCTCCTCCGGCGCTGTCCACGATCGCCTGCCAGTCCCCTTGGTGGCGATCGCGGATGTGGTTGTGGCCACTCACCCCCGTGTCGTCACCGTCCTTGTCCCCGCAGAACATGTCGAGATGCCCTGCCCTCACATCCCAGGACTGGACGCTGACGTCACCGAGTCCGGCGTTGCACAGCGCGATGGTGGTCGCGCTCAGCTTCTCGTCTCCGAGGTCTGTCGGCGTGCCCGTACTGGCGCGCGTCGCTGCCTGCGCCCCGGACGCAGGGCCGATCATCGCGGCCGTGACCATCGCAGCCGCCAGGATCTTCTTGTGCTTCTCCATGTTCCCGCGCTCCACACGAGGATCATGCGGAAGTGCGCACCAGGGATCGTCTCCCGGGGCGCATCCGCCCCATCTTCTGAATGGCGACAAGCCAACTCAGAGCGTGATGCTCCCGCCGGTCTGGTCCACAGGCGAGCGACGAGCGGGAGTCGCAGGCGGCGGGGCTCCCTCTGAGGGCGGTCGCCGGTCGATGAGGCGCCATCCGACGGAGCGTGGCGGTCAGTGCCCGCCGCCCAGCTCCCCCGCGAGGCGGCCGTGCATGGCGGCGGACGAGTCGTTCATCCCGCTGATGACGGCGCGCTTGCCGTGGCGCTCGTACTTGTAGGTGATGGCGTCGAGCGCGGCGACCGTGGAGGCGTCCCACACGTGGGATCCGGTCATGTCGATCACGACGCGCTCCGGGTCGCCCGCGTAGTCGAACTGCGTGGTGAGGTCGTTGCTGGAGGCGAAGAACAGCTCGCCGATCACGGCGTAGTGCGCGACCGGGGCGCCGTCCTCGTCGGTGCGCTCCGTGCGCTCGACCGTGGCGAAGTGCGCGACGCGGCGGGCGAACACGATCATCGCGGCGATCACGCCGATGATGACGCCGATCGCGAGGTTGTCGGTGAGGACCACGACGATCACCGTGAGCACCATCACGAGCGTCTCGCCGACCGGCATGCGGCGCAGCGTCGACGGCCGGATGCTGTGCCAGTCAAACGTGCCGACCGAGACCATGATCATCACGGCCACGAGCGCGGCCATCGGGATGATCGCGACGACGTCGCCGAGGCCCACCACGAGGATCAGCAGGAAGACGCCCGCGAGGAACGTGGAGATGCGGGTGCGGGCGCCGGACGCCTTCACGTTGATCATCGTCTGGCCGATCATCGCGCAGCCGCCCATGCCGCCGAAGAGCCCCGAGAGGATGTTGGCGCCGCCCTGGCCGAGCGTCTCGCGGGTCTTGCGCGAGGGGGTGTCGGTGATGTCGTCGACGAGCTTGGCGGTCATCAGCGACTCGAGGATGCCGACGAGCGCGACAGCGAGCGCGTACGGCGCGATGATCCGCAGCGTGTCGAACGTGAGCGGCACGTCCGGGATGAAGAGCGTCGGCAGGCTGTCGGGCAGCGCGCCCTCGTCGCCCACGGTCGGCACGGCGAGCGCGGTGGCGACGACGGCGACGGTGATCACCACGATCGCGATGAGCGGCGCGGGCACGGCCTTCGTGAGGCGCGGCATCACGACCATGATCACGATGCCCACCGCCACCAGCGGGTAGACGAGCCACGGCACGCCCACGAGGTTCGGGATCTGCGCGGAGAAGATGAGGATCGCGAGCGCGTTGACGAAGCCGACCATCACGCTGCGCGGCACGAAGCGCATGAGCTTCGCGACGCCGAGCAGGCCGAGCACGATCTGCAGGAGCCCGCCGAGGATCACCGTGGCGATGAGGTAGTCGAGGCCGTGGTCGCGCACGACCGGCGCGACGACGAGGGCGACGGCGCCCGTGGCCGCGGTGATCATGGCGGGGCGCCCGCCGAGGAACGCGATCGAGACGGCCATGACGAACGACGAGAACAGGCCGACGCGCGGGTCGACCCCGGCGATGATCGAGAACGAGATGGCCTCGGGGATGAGCGCGAGGGCGACGACGAGGCCCGCCAGCACCTCGCGGCTGAGGAGGCGCGGGCTCCGCAGCGCCTCGAGGACGGTCGGGCTGGGCGGACGGACCGCCGGCGCCGGGGCGGCGGTCGGGAGGGATGCGGATGAGGCCATGGAGGGCTCCGTTCTGTCGCGGGCGTCGCGCCCGCTCGGGTGAGGTCGTGGGCGCGTCGTCGCGCGGGTGATGCGGCCGCCACGCGGGCTGCCGGAGGAGGGGGAAGGGGATCGGAGCGGGGCTCCTGGACGCAACCCTAACGCAGGGGGAGGGTTGGCGTCACCTCGGATCCTCGGGCGGGCGCACGGGGTGCCGGGCGGACTGCGCGGCGCGGGCATGGGAGACTCGCTGGTGACCGCGCATCGCGCGCCGCCGCTCACCACCGTGACACCGGACCTCCGCCGACACCGGCTGGTCCTCGATCCGACCGGGCGCGAGACGGCATCCGCACGACGCGCGTCGCATCCGCCCCCGTCGTCCGCGACCCGGCGCCGCACCACCCGTCCTCCCGGACGGCCCCCTGACATCACCGGAGGCACCGTCTCCACGCACGAACCGCGCGAGCACGATCCGCGCACCTCGGCATCACCCGCACGACCTGACCAGAAAGGCACCATGCCTCCCACCTCCCACGCCCACGCCCTCGACATCGCCAAGCCCGGGCGCCTGCCCCGCGGCGGGCTGCGCGTCACGCCCCTCGGCGGCCTGGGCGACGTCGGCCGCAACATGACGCTGTTCGAGTACGAGGGCGAGCTGCTCATCGTCGACTGCGGCGTCCTCTTCCCCGAGGAGAGCCAGCCCGGCATCAACGTGATCCTCCCCGACTTCAGCACCCTGCGCGGGCGCCTCGACAAGATCACGGGCATCGTGCTCACGCACGGCCACGAGGACCACATCGGCGGCGTCCCCTACCTCCTGCAGGAGCGTCCCGACATCCCCGTCATCGGATCCCGCCTCACGCTCGCGTTCATCAGCGCGAAGCTCGAGGAGCACAAGATCAAGCCCGTCACCCGCCAGGTGAAGGAGGGCGACCGCATCACCATGGGCAAGTTCGACCTCGAGTTCGTCGCCGTGAACCACTCCATCCCGGACGGCCTCGCCGTCGCGATCCGCACCGGCGCCGGCATGGTCCTGCACACGGGCGACTTCAAGATGGACCAGTTCCCGATGGACCGCCGCCTCACCGACCTCGGCGCGTTCGCCCGCCTCGGCGAGGAGGGCGTGGACCTGTTCCTCACGGACTCGACCAACGCGGAGGTCCCCGGCTTCACCACCGCCGAGAAGGATCTCACGCCCGCCATCGAGAAGGTGTTCCGCACGGCGCCCAAGCGCATCGTCGTCTCCAGCTTCGCGAGCCACGTGCACCGGATCCAGCAGGTGCTCGACTCCGCCGAGCAGTACGGCCGGAAGGTCTCGTTCGTGGGCCGCTCGATGGTGCGGAACATGAAGATCGCCTCCGACCTCGGCTACCTGCGCATCCCCAAGGGCCTCGTCATCGACCTCAAGGCGCTGAACAAGCTGCCGGACGACAAGGTCACGCTCATCTGCACCGGGTCGCAGGGCGAGCCGATGGCGGCGCTCAGCCGCATGGCGCGCCGCGAGCACATCATCGAGGTGGGCGAGGGCGACACGATCCTCCTGGCCAGCTCGCTCATCCCCGGCAACGAGAACGCCATCTACGGCGTCATCAACGGCCTGATCCGCTGGGGCGCCGACGTCGTGCACAAGGGCAACGCCAAGGTGCACGTCTCCGGCCACGCGAGCGCCGGCGAGCTCGTCTACTGCTACAACCTCGTGAAGCCCCGCAACGTGCTGCCCGTGCACGGCGAGTGGCGCCACCTCGTCGCCAACGCCGCCCTGGCCGAGAGCACGGGCGTGAAGAACGCGCTCGTGATCGAGGACGGCGTGAGCGTCGACCTCGTCAACGGCCGCGCGTCGATCTCCGGCCGCGTGCCCGCGCCCTACGTGTTCGTCGACGGCATGACCATCGGCGTCGCGACCGAGGAGGCCCTCGAGGAGCGCCGCACGCTCGCCGCCGAGGGGCAGATCACCGTGCTCGGCATCTTCGACGAGAAGGAGCAGAAGCTCATCCACCCGGCCGAGCTCATCACGCGCGGCTTCGTGGAGCACGACGGCTGGATCCCCGAGGCCGAGGCCGCCATCAGCACCGCCCTCAAGAACGCGGCCGCCAAGCGCCACCTCGACGGCGTCGCCGCCGAGCGCGCCATGAGCGACGGCCTGCAGCGCTGGCTCCAGCGCCGCCACCGCCGCACGCCGGTGGTCACGGTCATCGTGGTGGACGCCGACTAGCACGACGCCCTCCTCGCCCCGGCGCCGCATCGGTAGCGTCGGGGCATGGACGACGAGGGACGCGCGGGGCTGACGGCCGCCGTCGCGAACCTCCTGGGGCGGCCCGTCGTGGCGCTCGAGGGCGTCGTACGGGAGCCGCTCGAGTACGACGCGTTGCTCGCGCACCGGTCGGTCGCGCGGATCCGCGGGCTCGCGCGCCTCGACGACGGCGCGGGCCTGCCGTGGGCGCTCGTCGAGAAGCGCACGGAGGGGCCCGCGCTGGCCGTGCCGTACCTCGTCGACAACGGCGCGCGCGAGCTGGCCGCCTACCGATCGGGGCTCCTCGACGCGCTGCCGGCGGGGATCCGCGCGCCGCGCGCGCACGGGACCCTCGTGGACGCGACCGGCGGCGTCACGCTCTGGATCGAGGAGGTGCGGCACCGCGGGCCGCGGCCGCTCAACCGCGCCGCGCTGCTCGACGCCGCGGAGGCGCTGGGCGCGCTGGCCGGGCGCTGGCTCGGTCGACCGCCGGTGGATCCGTGGCTCTTCACCGGGTGGATCGACCGGCACGCGCAGCCCGAGGCGGCGGCTGACGGGACACGGATCCTCGCGGCACCCGGGCCCGCCGCCCGCGCGAGGCTCGGCGCGTGCATCCCCGCCGCCGCGCGAGCGCTCGCGGGGCAGGACCGTGTGCGCGCCGCGCTCGAGGAGCTGCCGCCGACGCTCTGCCACCACGACGCGACGGGCGCCAACGTCTTCCGCGACGCGGGTGGGATCGTGCTCATCGACTGGGAGTCGGTGGGCCCGGGACCGGTGGGCGCCGACCTCGCGTCGCTGCTGTGCGCGTCGGTGCGGCGGGGCGATGCGTCCGCCGCGGACGTGGGGGCCGTGCGCGACGAGGCCGTCGGCCGCTACGCGCGGGGGATGCGCTCCGCCGGCTCGGACGTGCCGAGGGACGTCGTGCGGCGGGGCCTCGACGCGGCGATGGCGCTGCGGTGGAAGCTCGCGGCGGACCTCGTCGCCTCGCTCGACTCCGGATCCACGCCGCGACGGGGCAGCCTCCCCGACGAGCCCGCGGAGTCCGCCGTCGCCGAGCTCGTGGGGCTGCTCGACCTGGTGCTCGAGGCGGCGGAGCGCGTGCTCGGCTGATCCCCGCGCGCACCGCCTCGTACGATGCTCCGGTGCCCACTCGGATCCGCCTCGCCACCCCCGCCGACCTCGACGCGCTGCAGGGGATCGAGGACGCGGCCGACCAGCTGCTCGTCGACCTGCTGCGGCCGGAGGACTGGCCGCCCGCGCCGACCGGGGCGTCGCGCGCCGCGGAGCCGGGGTTCCTGCTGGTCGCGGACGAGGCGGCCGACGGATCCGATGCCGCGCTCGTCGGCTTCGCCCACGTCCTCGAGGTCGACGGCCTCGCCCACCTCGAGCAGGTCGCGGTGCCGCCCGAGCACGGCCGTCGCGGACACGGACGCGCCCTCGTCGAGGCGTCGGCGGACGAGGCACGGCGGCGCGGCCACCGGCGGATCACGCTGCGCACCTTCGCGGACGTGCCGTGGAACGCGCCCTCCTACGCCCGCATGGGGTTCGCGGAGGAGCCGCCCGCGACGCCGTTCCACGCGGCGCTCGTGGAGACGGAGGCGCGGCTCGGCCTCGACCGGCTCGGGCGGCGGATCCAGATGGGGCGCGAGCTGGACTGACCGCGACTCCGGTCCGCGGGCCGTGTGGAACGCTGGGCGCATGATCGACGCCGCGGACCTGACGCTGTCGGAGGGCGACCGTCGGCGGCTCATCGTCTGGTCGGCGGCGTGCGGGGCGCGGCTCCTCCCGATCTTCTCCGCCGAGCGCCCTGGCGACGGCCGGCTGCGCGACGCCATCGCCGGGGCGGCGGGCTTCGCGGACCGATCCGCGGGCGTCGGCGCGATGCGCACCCTCGCCTTCGCGTGCCATGCCGCTGCCCGCGACGCCGTGTCCCCGGAGGCCACGGCCGTCGCACGAGCCGTCGGCCAGGCCGCGGCCGTCGCCCACATGGCCGCCCACGGCCGCCAGATCCCGCGGTACACGAGCAAGGCGCTGTCGGGCGAAGCGCTCGTCGCGGAGCTGGCCTGGCAGCGGGAGCAGGTTCCCGCGGACCTCGCGTCGTACGTCTTCGGCTGAGCCACGCGGATCCGCAGCGGGCCTTGCGGGCCAGCGTCACGTCCGCCACGGTGGACGCATGTCGTCGAGATGAGCGCCCGCCCCGCTCCCCCTCCACCCGCGCCCGGCCGCTCGGCCCGGCGCACCTCGACGACAGGACCCCGCATGCCCGCGCACCCCGCGCCCACCATCCGCGCATACTCCCCCGCCGACGAGCCCGGCTGGATCCGCTGCCGCGCGCTCTCCTTCCTCGGCTCGCAGTACTTCGACGACGTGCAGCCGCACCGCCCGGAACCGGCCGAGCCGTCGGTCGCGCTCGTCGCCGTCGATCCCGACGGCACGATCGTCGGGATCCTCGACATCGGCGTCGAGGGCCGCCTCGCCACCATCGACACCGTCGCGGTCCACCCCGACCACCAGGGCCGGCGCATCGCCACGGACCTGCTCGACGCCGCCGTCCCGCTGCTCGCGGGCACCGGCGCGACCGAGCTCGACGCCTGGACCCGCGAGGATCCCGCCGCGAACGCCTGGTACCGCCGCGTCGGCTTCGTCGAGGGGACCCGCTACCTGCACGTCTTCATGGGCGAGGGCGACGACGCGACCGGCTTCACCACACCCGACCGTCAGCCCTACCGTGGTTCCCAGACGAATGACGGCTGGCTTGTTCGGTCGCGATCACCACATGTCGATGATTGCGTTCGCGTGCCAGTGCAGCTGGTTTAGTGCGGTGACTTGATATCTGGCGCGAATCTGACCTGCATCAGGTGCCGTGTGCTGTCCAGACCGGCCCGCTCACCACAGGAGAATTGTCTCGAATAGAGGGCGATGACCATGGGAAAATCCACGGAGCGCATGAAGCGACGCGTGAGGGACGGAGCGATCGCGGCGATTCTGATCGGCCTGTTCAGCGTGTCCGGGCTTGCGGCCACGCCGCCCGCGTCTGCAGCTGATGGCGCCACCGTCGTCGGGACCGAGACTGACGCCGCCGGCCGGACGATCGTCCTCCGACAGGGGACTTACGACGGGGCCGTCGGGTTCGGCTGGAGCAAGATCCAAAAACGCCACGCCATCTTCAGCAAGAACTCCATCGGATATGTTTTGAAGAATCCCGATGGCGGGGTCGCAGAGGGGGAGGACCGGCGCTATACGGCTTACGCGAATGAGATCACATGCACTGACGAAGAGACCTGCACGGTGACGGACTCGCGCGAAGTTAGGGTCATAAACAAAGCCGCAGCGTACAACGAGTACTACGGCGTCGCTTTGGGCGGGCAGGAGGTAGGGATCATCACGGCATACTGCATCAACCCGGACGGAGCACTCACCTGTCCCGCCTGGGTAGACCTCGCGATCGGAGTGAAGAAACCGACCGCCGCGCGCCTGTCCGGGGAATCGCCCACTTCCACTTCCACTTCGTGGTCCTATGAGCCTCTCGCTATCGGGGAGGAGGTCAAGTGAAGGACGACGGTGAGCTGTTCGTCGAGTCGATCCGTGAGCGGTTCTTGGCGACCCCCGGCCTGGCACCGGAGAAATCCTGGGTGGCTGGCCGAGCTCTCGCGGATGGTTCGGCCGTCGTCCTCTACCGGTCCCTGCAGTCCTCCCGGTTGATCGGTCGCCGCTGGTCGCTGGAGGAGCTCGCTGCATCCTTCTCGCCGAACGACGCCCGAAGTCTGGCATCGGCGGTGTTCGCCAACGAGATCGGCGAGCCGGACGGCCCGACCGTGTCGCTGGCGTGCGACTGGGCGGACGGCCTCGTCGACGATCCTGCGGCGGTCGGGTGGGTCGTGAACAGGTGGACCCACGCGGGCTGATCATCCCACCGCCGAGGTCTCTGAAACCCACCAGTCGACGGGTGCTCTTGGGACATGGGACGGATGGTCCGCGCGGCGAGAAGTCCAGGTCGCCGACCACCGTCTGGCCCACCGCTAGGAGCGCGAAGACGGCGACGAGGACCCGGCGGGTCGTGCGGATGCGGACGTCGGGGTCGGAGACGGGTCGGGTCATGCCTCGACCGTACGCGGCAGCCGACGCGCGCGACCGCCTGCACGGGCGGACGAGCACCCTGCCCGTCCGCCCTGCTCACGGCTGCGCAGGGGTGGGGGATGGAGCCCCCGCGCGGCCGTGGTCCGTCACGCCACGGGATGCAGGGGCGCGCCGAACATGCGCCCCGTCATCACCACCGGCGAGATCTCCACCCGGTGCGAGCGGCCGAGGTCGGTCGACGCGGGGGCGATGCGCGGGGCCGCGGGCGCCCCGTCCGGCACGAGCCGCGCGACGCCGCGCACGACGACGCTCCACGTCTCGATCGGACCGGGCTCGTCGACCTCGAACACGACGTCCTGGCCGCGGTCGAAGGCGGCCTGCTTGGTGCCGCCCGAGTTGCGGATCCGGATGGCGCCGTCGACGATCGCGTAGTCCACCGGGAACAGCTCGATGCGGCCGTCGGCGACGAACGCCATGCGCCCCACGGACCGCTGCCGGAGGAGCGCCAGGCACTGCTCCGGGGTGAGGTACTCGGTGAAGCCCTCGCGCGTCATGAGAGCACCGCCGAGACGGGTGCGGTCGGGTGGACGACGACCACCGGCAGCGGCGCCATCGCGACGAGCGTCGCGCTCACCGACCCGAGGAGCCGCCGGACCAGCGATCCGTGGCTGTGGCTGCCGACGACGAGCATGCGGGCGCCGGCGCTCTCGCGGACGAGGGCGAAGTACGGGTGACCGGCGACCGCGCGGCGCTCCACGGGCACGTCGGGCGTCTCGTCGGACGCCTCGACGACCGCGTCCTCGAGGAGGTCGCGGTGCTGGGTGCGGACGATCTCGCGCAGCTCGTCGGCGGGCACGTAGATCTGGTCCCACACGTACGGCTCGGTCCAGACGTGGACGGCGGCGACGCCGACACGATCGCGCTCGGCCTCGTGCTCGCCGAAGCGGAGGGCGGCGTGGGAGGAGCGGGTGCCGTCGACGCCGACGACGATGCCGCCCCCGACGCCCTCGGCCGGATCCCAGTCCGCGGGGATCACCGCGACCGCGCGGCACGACCGGGTGGCCAGGCGCTCCCCGATGGGCATGCGGCGGCGCAGGCGCGAGCGGCTGACGCTCGCCCCGCCGACCACGACGAGCGTGTCGGGCGACGACCAGCGGGAGAGCACGTCCTCGGGGGATCCCGTGAGGGCCTCCCCGCGGATCCGGAGCTCGGGGTGCGCCCGCGCCTCCCGACTGACCCGCTCCTCGACGGCCGTGCGGGCGGCCTGCACGCCGGGTGCCGCGCCGGGATGCCGGACGTCGGCGCGCGTGCGCTCGACGGCCGTCACGACGACGATCTCGCCGGTCGCGCCGCCGTCCTCCTGCTCCCGGGCGACGGCCCACGCGAGGGCCGCCTCCGATGCCCGGCTGCCGTCCCAGCCCACGATCGCCATGCGCGTCATCGGGTGTCCCTCCGTCGGTGGATCAGGCCCTCCGGCCTCCCCTCCAGGGTGCGCCGGCGCTCACGCGACCCACAGGGCCGTTGGTCCCGCGGGGACCTTCGGCCCTGCCGGGCGCATCCGCCGCGTGGATACCGTCGCGCATGACCTCCCCCATGGAATCCCCCGCACCGCGCGCCGACGCGCGGCCCCTCCTCGTCGGCGTCGACGGATCCCCCGCCTCGCTCGTCGCGCTCGACCGCGCGATCGTGATGGCCCGGGCCCTCGACGCCCCGCTGCGGCTCGTCGCCGCGTGGCAGATGCCCGTGCAGTACAGCGGCTCCGGCATCGTCGACTGGTCGCCGGAGGAGTTCGCGCGCACGATCGTGGACGACGCCGTCCGCGCCCGGTTCGGCGCCGACGTGCCCGCGTGGCTCACGACCGAGCTGCACCAGGGCGGTGCGGCGAGCGTGCTGATCCGCCTCAGCCGCGAGGCGCAGATGCTCGTCGTGGGCAGCCGCGGGCACGGCGGCTTCATCGGCCTGCTGCTCGGATCCGTCAGCTCGGCCTGCGCGGAGCACGCGAGGTGCCCGGTGCTGGTGATGCACGACGAGCCGGCGGCCGCCCCGACCCCGGCACCGCCCCGCGTCCGGACGGCCGTCGCGTGAGCGCCGCCGCGGGACTCGCGAGCGCGGGCGCGCCGCCCGTCGTCACGGCGGCGATCACGGGGCTCGAGGACGATGCGGTGCCCGCGCCCGGGCCCGCCGACGTCGACCGTGGGGCCGCGGGATCCGACGGCGAGCGCTTCGTCACGCTCGCCTCGAGCCCGCATGCCGCCGACTGGGGCCGCGCCCTGTCGCGCGCGCTGGAGTACATCACCGTGAAGGTCGCCCTCCGGGACGGCGTCGCGGAGGCCGACGCGCTCGTGGGCCGCACGGTGACGCTGCACGTGGATCCCGCGGGGCACGGCGTGCGCATCGCCGTCGAGCTGGTGCCGGTGCCGGCCGCCGACGCGGCGGGGCGCGAGCCGGAGCTCGACCTCGGGATCGGCTGAGCCGGTCCGACGCGCCTCAGCGGTCGACGCGGATGGCGTCCACCACGTGCTCCACGTGCGGGGACGCCCACGCCGCGGCGACCGCCTGCTGCCGTTCGTCGTCGGATCCCACGCGGCCGCTGAGGGTCACGGTGGTGCCCTCGGCCGCGACGCGCACGCGCTCGGCGTCCACGGTGGCGCTGCGGATGAGGGCGTCGCGGATCCGCCGCTCGGTGTCGCCCGCGGCCGCGCGCGGGCTGAGCGCGATGCCGTCCACGACCGACGAGACGCCGCGGATCCCGCGCACGACCCGCGCCGCCGCCGCCCGCTCGTACTGCCACTCGACCGTGCCGCCGAGCGTCACCTCGTGGCCGGACACCGTCGCGTGCACCTCGGGCGGCACCTGCGAGCTCCAGGCGAGGGCCTGCTGGACCTTCTTCGCGAGGTCGGTCTCGGTGCTGGTCCAGGTGTACGAGCCGGGGTGGATCACGAGGTCGTCGACCACCGTCGTGACGCCCGTCGTGCGGAACGCGGCGCGCACGGCGGCGTGCTGGCGGCCGAGGTCGTCGACCTCGCCGGAGAGCGTGACCACGCCGTCGACGACCGCGACGCCGATGCCCGGCGCGTCGACCTCGGGCGTCCAGGCCAGCTCGTCCTCGACCGATCGGCGCGTGACCTGGTCGGTGCTGCGGTTCTCGATCGTGGTCACCTCGGGTCCTCCCCCTCGGGGCGCGCGTGGCGCGGTGGTCGGCACGCACCGCATCGACGCTGATGCAGCACGCACCGGACCGTCTCATGCGCGGCGATGCGCGACCGGGACCAAGGTCCCGCGGGACCTCCTGCCCCGACCGGCTCGTCGCCGGTCAGGCGCCGGCCCACGCGGGTGCGTCCGACGCCCGGCTCCCGTCGCCGAGGGCCTCGGCTCCGGCGCTCACGGGATCCTCGTGCTCGACGCGCGGCGCGTGCATCACGAGCACGGGGCACTCGGCGTGCTCGGCGCAGGCGGAGCTGACGGACCCGAGCAGCAGCCCCGCGAACCCGCCGTGCCCGCGGCTGCCGACGACGAGCATCTGCGCGTCGCGGCTCGCGGCGAGGAGGACGGGCGCCGCGGGGCCCTCGACGGTCGCCGTCGTGAGCCAGGTGGGCGGCGCACCCCCGAAGCGGGCGGCCACGGACGCGTCCATGCGGCCCTGGGCGTGGGCGGCGGGCGTCCACTCCGCGAGCGGGAAGCGGGCGAAGGCCATCGGGTACTGCCACGCCGCGACGAGCCGCACGGGCACCCCGAGCGATCCCGCGATCAGCAGGGCCCGGTCGACCGCCGACTCGGACGCGGCGGATCCGTCGAAGCCGACCGCGATCGGCCGGCTGTCCCAGCCGGCCGCGGGCCGGGTGGCGGACGGCACGACGCCGACGGCGGCGGACGGGACGGCGGCGGACGGGACGGCGGACGGCGAGACCTCCCCCGCGGAAGCCCGATTCCGCTCGCTCACGAGCCGACCCCCCGCGCGGTGCACGACGAGGTTCCGCAGATAGCCGCGGATGGGGACGCCGGGACCGACGATCGAGGCGTACGCGTCGCCCGCGAGCTCCCTCACGTGCTCGTGCGAGGCCGGCGGGAAGCGCCGCTCGAGGGTGGCGGTGGCATCCACCACGACCGCCTCGCGCTCGCGGTCCACGGCCACCCGCCCTCGCGCGGCGGCGGCGGATGCCGGCACGAGCAGGCGGGCGGCGGACGGGAGGTGGACGGACATGGGGTCTCCTGACGGACGGGGCGGCCGCGTCGGCCGCATCACCAGGCTCGCGCCCGACCGCTGCCGCCCGTAGAGGCGGAGGTCCCGGCCGTCTGCGGTCACGCGCGCGGATCCCGGGTGCGGGGCACGACGAGGATCGGGCAGCGGGCGTGGCGCACGCAGCGCTCGCTCACCGACCCGAGCACCATCCCGGCGACGCCGCCGAGGCCGCGTGAGCCGACCACGAGCATCCGCGCGTCGTGCGACAGGGCGATGAGGGTCTCGGCGGGCTGGCTGAGCACGCTCCGCAGGTGCACGTCGAGCTCGGGGTGGCGGCGGATCCGCGACGCCGTCTCCGCCCGCAACCGCTCCTCGACCATCTCGCCGATCTCCGCGAACGACGCCGCGTAGCCGTCGTGGAACACGGCCCCGGACGGCGCCGTGTCGATGGACCACGTCCGCACGACGGCCACCGGGGCGCCGAGCGCGGCGGCCAGCTCGAGCGCCTGGTCGAGCGCGGCCTGCGCCTCGGCGGATCCGTCGTGGCCGACGACGATGCTCCCCGCGGGGATCGCCGGCTGCGCCGCGCGGTCGGGATCCGCCGCGGGAGCGTCGGCCGCACGCCCCGCTCGGGTTCCGGGGCGAGGTGCGTCGGCGAGGGGCGTGCTGCGCGATGTCATGGCCCCATGCTGGATCCGCGCCCGCTGCCCGGCCAGGGCCGATGGTCCCCCCGGCCGGGCGCCGGCTCACCCCGGCAGCAGCTGCGAGAGCCCGAAGGTCCAGAGGCTGAGCACCACGAGGATCCCGAGGCTGTAGCCGATGGACGCCCGCAGGATCTCGCTCTCTCGTCCCGTGAGGCCCACGGCGCCGGCCGCGATGGCGATCGACTGCGGCGATATGACCTTCCCCGCCGCGCCGCCCGCGGTGCTCGCGGCCACGAGCAGCGTCGCGTCCACGCCGATCCGCCCGGCCGTCGTGGCCTGCAGCTGCGCGAACAGGGTGTTCGCGTTCACGACCGAGCCGGTCAGGAAGACGCCGACCCAGCCGATCACGGGCGCGAGCAGCGGGAACCAGGATCCGGCGCCCGCGAGCGCGCCGCCGATGCCCGCGGATCCGCCGGAGAGGTTCGCGATCTGGGCGAGCACGAGGATCGCGGCGATGAGCACGAGCGCCTTCCCCAGGTCGCGCCCGGTGCCGCGGAGCTGCTCGAGCACCACCGCCCGGGTGAGCGCGCGGGAGGTGAGGGCGGTGATCACGACGGCCAGGAGGATCGCGGTGCCGGTCGCGCCGATCGGCGTCCAGCTCCACGCGTTCGCGACGACGGCGCCGCCCGCGGTCGTGATCCGCCCCGTCACGCCGGGCATCGGCACCGTGACGACCGCCCAGGCGAGCGGGCCGCCGGGTGCGGAGAGCGCCTTGAACGCGGGCGTGCTCCAGACGAAGACGAGCACGGTGAGCACGTAGAACGGGCTCCACGCGGCGAGGACCTCGCGGGCCGTGTGGCGGGCGGGCGCGGGAACGGCGGGCGGCGCGACGGCGACCGGCGCGGTGAGCGTCGCGGTCGCGGCGGATCCCCCGGAGCGGCCGGCGTCGCGGACGGCGCCCCCGCGGGCGGGACGGCCCGAGACCGCGCGCGCCTCGCCCTCGACGAACACGTGCCGCGGCGTCCACACGAGGCGCAGCGCGGCGAGCGCCACCATCCCGAGCAGCCCCGGCAGGATCGCCGCGAGCTCGGGCCCGAGGAACAGCAGCACGGCCGCCTGCGTGCCGCTGAACACGAGCGTCACGACGAGCGTCGCCGGCCAGGTCTCGCGGAGGCCGCGGAACCCGTCGAGGATCACGACGAGCAGGAACGGGATGAGGAGCGTGACGGGCTGGAGGATGAGCGCGAGGTCGCGCGAGAGGTCCATCACGTCGATCCCGCCGACCTGCGCGCCCACGATCACGGGGATGCCGACGGCGCCGTACGCGCCGGCCGCGAAGTTGGCGACCAGGCTGATCATGGCCGCGCGCACCGGCCGGAAGCCGAGGGTCACGAGCATGGCCGCGCAGATCGCGATGGGCACGCCGAACCCGGCGACGCCCTCGAGGAACGCGCCGAAGCAGAAGGCGATGAGGAGCACCTGGATCCGCTGGTCGGGCGAGATCGCGGCGATGGACGCGCGGATCACGTCGAACTTCCCGCTCGCGACCGCCAGCCGGTAGAGCCAGACGGCCATGAGGATGATGTACGCGATCGGCCAGATCGCGCTGAGCACCCCGAGGAGGCCCGCGCCCGCGAGCGCCGGGATGGGCATGCCGAACATCCCGAGCGCCACCGCGACCTCGGCCACGAGCGCCACGCCCGCGGCCTGCAGCCCGGTGAGCTTGAGCACCACCAGGCAGACGAGGAACAGGAGGATCGGGATCGCGGCGACGAGCGCCGAGAGCCACGGGACGCCGAGCGGGTCGGGATCCTGGATCCACATGGCTCAGGCCCCCACGGTCGCGAGCACGGCGGTGAGCGCCTCGGCCGAGACGGCCAGCTTCGCGAGCTCCGAGGCGGAGAACGGCGTGCTCCGGATGGGGGTCGCCCCGTGCGCGCCGACGATCGACGGCACGGACAGCGCGATGCCGTCGATCCCGTGGAAGCCATCGAGCACGGTGCTCACGGGCAGCACGACGCGCTGGTCCTGCAGGATCGCCTCCGCGATGCGCGCGCTCGACAGGCCGATGGCGTGGTTCGTCGCGCCCTTGCCGCGGATGACGCGATAGGCGGCGTCGCGCACGTCGACGGCGATGAGCTCGAGCTCCTCGACCGTCATGCGCGGGTGCCCCTCGGTCTCCCACTCGAGGATCGGGACCGTGCCGATCATGGCCTCGTCCCAGAGCGCGAACTCGGTGTCGCCGTGCTCGCCGACGATGTGCGCGTGCACGCTGCTCGTGGAGACGCCGGCGCGGCGCGCGAGCTCCCAGCGCAGCCGCGAGGTGTCGAGCACGGTGCCGGAGGAGAAGACGCGCGAGCGCGGCAGGCCGGAGACGCGGGAGGCGATCACGGTCATCACGTCGCAGGGGTTCGTGACGAGGAGGTAGACGGCGTCGGGCGCGACCTCGAGGAGGCCGGGCATCATGCCCTCGATGATCCCCGCGTTCACGCCCGCGAGGTCGGTGCGGGACTGGCCCGGTCGCTGCTTGGCGCCGGCCGTGATGACGACCACGTGGGATCCCTCGGCGACCCGCAGGTCGGATCCGCCGTTGATCTCGCTCGCGCCCGTGAGCTGCGTGCCGTGCGCGAGGTCGAGCACCTCGGCCTCGACGCGCTCGGCGGCGATGTCGTAGAGCGCGACGTGCCGGGCGGATCCGCGGATGAGGGCCGCGTACGCGACGCTCGCGCCGACGCTCCCGGCGCCCACGACGGTGAGCTTGCTGTTCTCTCTCGTGCTCATGCTCGGGCCTCTTCGGTCTCGGTGGTGCGGGGGTCGGTCTTCGGGGTAGGGGTGCCCGGCAGGATCATCACGGGCACGTTGGCGTTGATGAGCACCTCGTGGAGGGTGCCGCCGATGCCGGGCGACGGCGTGCGGCGGGACCGGCCGATCACGAGGAGCGCGCGGTCGCGGGCCAGGTTGAGGATCGCCTCGGCGGGGCGCCGCGAGGTGAGGTGCCGGGTGACCTCGAGGCCGGGATCCACCTGGTGCGCCACGTCGAGCGCGCGGTGCAGCACCTCGTCGCCGCGGTGGCGCGCGTCGGCGCCGCCGTCCTGCGGCACGGCGTGGACGAGGCTCACGCGGCAGCCCGCCTGCGACGCCTCCTCGGCGCCCGCGCGGGCGAGCGCGTCGGACGTGGCCGTGCCGTCGAGCGCCACGACGACGCCGTCGCGGAGCCGGAGGTCGGCGGAGGGCACGACCACGAGCGGGCCGGGCACGAGGGAGGCGAGCTGCACGCTGCGCACGCCGTAGAGGCGGCCGCGGGCGTAGCCGGTCTTGTCGGATCCGACGACGAGCACGTCGTCCGCGCGCACCGCGGCGGCGAGGGCGGGGGCGACGGCGCCCGTGACGAGGCGGGTGGTGACGGCGAGGCCCGGGTGGGCGGATGCGACGCGCGCTGCCGCCGCGGAGAGGAGGGCGCCGAGGTCGCGCGCGCTCTGCTGCGCGTAGGCCACGCCCATCCCGCCGGCGTCGTCGTCGACGACGCCGACCAGCTGCACGTCGCCGCCGGAGCGGATCGCCCGGTCGACGGCCCAGCCGAGCGCCGTGACGCTGGCCGCGGATCCGTCGTAGCCCACCGCGCAGGGCGCCGCGATCCGGGCCGGGGAGCCGGCGACGCGGGTGCCCTCGACGTCCGTCCGGGCTGTCATCGTCTCGTCCACCGTGGTCCTCCTCCGCCTAGCAGGTGCTAGGTTTCGAGCGTCGCGCGGCCCGGCCGGGTGACGTAGGGCCGGAGGTCCCGTGGGTCGGCCGGTCATGGGAAGAGGCCGCACGTGCGCACCGATCCGCCGATGGGCTTCCCCGACCTGCCCCGCTCCGCGCTGGAGAGGTCCATCGCCGACCTCGTCGAGAAGGCGGGCGACGTCCTCCAGTCGCAGGGCCGGCTGCGGAACCTGCTCGCCGCCACGCGCGCCATCGCCGAGGACCTCGACCTCGAGGACGTGCTGCGGCGCATCGCCCAGGCCGCCGTCGACCTCGTCGGCGCCCGCTACGGCGCCCTCGGCGTCATCGGGCCGGACGGGCGGCTCGAGCAGTTCATCCACGTGGGCATCGACGCCGACCTGGCCGCCCGCATCGGCCACCTGCCGCGCGGCCTCGGCGTGCTCGGCGCCCTCATCGACGACCCGGAGCCCGTGCGCCGCGAGCACCTCGCCGACGACCCGCGCTCGGCCGGCTTCCCCGCGCACCACCCGCCGATGGACTCCTTCCTCGGCGTCCCGATCCGCGTGCGCGACGAGGTCTACGGCAACCTCTACCTCACCGACCGCGCCGACGGGCCGTTCAGCCCCGAGGACGAGGAGCTGCTCACGTCGCTCGCGGCCGCCGCGGGCGTGGCCATCGACAACGCGCGGCTGTTCGGCGAGTCCGAGCGGCGGCAGGGCTGGGCGCTCGCGCAGGCGGAGATCGCGTCGGCGCTGCTCGACGAGGACGGCGACGACCCGCTCGGGCTCATCGCCTCCTCCGTGATCCGGCTGACCGACGCGTCCGTCGTCGCCGTCGTCGCCCGCACCCCGTCCGGCGCGTTCGCGACCGAGGACGCCTGGGGCGAGGACGCGGCCGACTACGTGGGCCGCGTGTTCAGCGCCGAGGAGACGCCGGCCGCCGGCGTCATCGCCTCGGGCCTCCCGGCGCTCGCGCTGGGGCTCGCGCACCCGGGATCCCCCGACGGCGAGCGCTCCACCGGCAGCGCGATCACGGTGCCGCTCGCCCGGCCCGGCGGCCTCGACGCGGCGCTCGTCGTGGCGCGCGCGCCCGGATCCGCCCGCTTCGCCGACCTCGACCTCGACCTCATCGCCGACTTCGCCGCCCACGCCAGCGTCGCCCTCGAGCTCCGCGGCGCGCGAGCCGCCCGCGAGCGCGTCGCCCTGCTGGAGGACCGCGGGCGGATCGCGCGCGACCTGCACGACAACGTGATCCAGCGCCTGTTCGCCGCGGGGCTGTCGCTGAACGGGATGGACGTGCACGCGGTCGCGCCCTCGGTGCACGCGCGGATCGAGGCGGTGCAGACGCTGCTCGACGACGCGATCGCCGAGATCCGCACGTCCGTCTTCGCGCTGCGCGCCAGCCAGCCGCGCGCCGCGGGCGCCCGGCACCGGCTGCTCGACGTCGTGAGCGAGGTCGCCGGCTCGTTCCCGACGCCGCCGCGCATCGTGTTCCACGGGCACGTCGACGAGGTGGTGGCGGGCGACCTGCTCGACGACGTGGAGGCCGTGGTGCGCGAGGGCCTCGCCAACGCCGTGCGGCACGCCGACGCGACCGCGGTGGTCGTGGAGGTGGGCTGCACGCTCGACGCGACGACCGTGCGGATCTCCGACGACGGCCGCGGACCGACCGGCCGCACGCACGCCAGCGGCATCCGGAACCTCGAGGCGCGGGCGGAGGCGCTCGGCGGATCCAGCTCGCTGGCCCCGCAGGACGCCGGCGGCGCGGTGCTCACGTGGAGCGTGCCGGGGCCGGCGGCCGTCGCCGCCGGGGCTGTCACGGCCGTCGACGGCGCGCCCGAGGCCGCGGGGCGGACCCGATGACCCGCGTCTTCCTGCTCGACGACCACGAGCTCGTGCGCCGCGGCATCGCCGACGTGATCGAGCGCGCGGACGACCTCGAGGTGGTCGGCGAGGCCGGCACCGTCCGCGACGCCGTCGCGCGCGTGGAGGCGACCCGGCCCGACGTGGTGGTGCTCGACGTGCGGCTGCCCGACGGATCCGGCGTGGACGCCTGCCGCCGCATCCGCTCGCGCCACCCGGGTCTGCCGTGCCTCATGCTCACGGCGTTCGACGACGACTCCGCGCTCGAGGCCGCCGTGCTGGCGGGCGCGCAGGGCTGGCTGCTCAAGGACATCCGCGGCGCCGGCCTCGTCGACGCGATCCGCCGGGTCGCCGCGGGCGGGCAGCTCATGGACCGCGAGGTGGTGCGGCGGGCGCGCGCCCGGATCCTCGCGCCGGCGGCCCCCGCGGGCGAGCCGCACCTGACCCTGCGCGAGGGCCAGATCCTCGCGCTCATCACCGAGGGGCTCACCAACCGGCAGATCGGCGAGCGCCTCGGCCTCGCGGAGAAGACCGTGAAGAACTACGTCTCCGGTCTGCTGGAGAAGATCGGCGTCGAGCGCCGCACGCAGGCGGCCGTGTACGGGATGACGCACCCGCGGCGGCCGGGGGCCTGACGACGGCCGACGCCCACGGCCGCGCTATCAGTCGTTCTTGTCCACTCCCTCCCACCAGCGCGGCTCAACTTCACAGTCGAGACAGACCTGATTGGGTACGTGGCTCGTGCCGTTGAGGAGCCGGATGCCCGTGACCGTTGCGGTGCCATGTGTGTTCGTATTGGGGTCAAAAAGTTCAATTGCGGACCCAATGGGCAGAGGCAGGCGCCCATCCAACCACGCCACCTGGCGCGAGCGAGTCAAGTCGAGTACAAGGGTCTTATCATTTAGGGCCCACTCGGGGGCAACTCCATCTTCATACTTGCCTTGACTGTAGACCTCGAAACGAGAGCCTGTCGCGAATTCCGGAGCAGAGTGGAGAAAGTAGCGCACGCGACGAGGGACACCACTTACCCCAGGAGCAGTATGCGCTTACTGCGCATGATGGATTATGAGGCTATGCCGGTAGGCTCCACGGGGACTATTGACGATCAAGGCTCCGCAGCACAAGTACACCGCGCGGAGAAGCGCCTGTATGTGATCAGGCGCCACTTTGAAGGCAGTTGGATGCGGAGGGTTTGGGTACGAGGAGCGGGCTCAGGGTGGCGAGTCGCCAAAGAAGAGCAGCTGATCCCAGTTCACTACTCCGATGATTTTCAGGAAGCGATCAATGACGGCATAGCGCTCAGCCGATTGACGACGGGATGGAGTCACGCTGAGGGACTTTCAGCCCATCTCGCTGTTTGCGAAGATGCGCGGCAAAGCGGTCAGGCAGCGCCGAGATCTAATCGCACCGAGCGGGAGCGAAGCATGGCGAACGTCGTGCAGTAGGGAACGCCGAGGGCTCGGCATGCGTTGGGGATGAGTATGCGCTTCCGCGCATTCGCCTGATCTCGTGCGTGACGACGGTGTGGCCATGCGCAGCGGCATGAGCGACGAGGTAGTAGTCGGCCACATCCAGGAACTCGTCGACTGCCGCCTGGGTGAACTGACCGCTACTTGCCCAGGTCGCGAGCTCTGCAAGCTTCAGAGCCGTCTGCTGATCCGCGGACTCGAACATGTCGGGGTGAGCGCGGGCCCATCCGGCCAGTTCGTCGGCTCCGGCGACAAGTTCGTCGTTGACCTCCTCGATGCTTCCGATCACGCCGGCGTCTGCGTCGGCCTCGAGCCAGTCCCAGAAGCCTGGCGCGAGATCAAAGGCGTAGTACCTGTTCTTGGCCTCGATGAAGACGTTGGTGTCGAGGAGGTACATCACGCGACTCCCAACTCGTCAGCGAGCTTCCCGAACGTCTCGGGCTTCGCTGTCCCAAGAAGCCGGTAGGCCTCTCCATAGGTGGTCCGGCCGCCTCGGGCATCGGCGACGACAGCACGCGCGAACCTGCGACCTAGACGCAAAGGCTGCGTCTTGTAGAAGTTTCCCCCGCTGATTCCGTCCTTCGCTTTCCTTGCGAACTCCTGCACCCTGGCGAGCTCTTCCCGGTACCACATCCGGTAATCCTCCCGCCCGATGAGCTGCGTGTCGTGGAGGCGACGCAGCACCACGAGCGTGCTCACCCGGTAGAGGACAGCGAGTCGCTGAAGCTCGCTAGCGTCGGCTACACCTCTGAACACTCCAGGGAGCGTCGCCTGAGGTACCAAGACCTCGGCGGCGATCTGATTGCACCACCGTTCGTGCTCGTCGTGATCGAGGCGATCTACGCCCGCGTCAGAGAGCGCGGATTCCCCGGCTGCGATGTGGGCCAGTTCATGCACGATCGTGAAGATCTGCGCTGCCTTCGCGTCCGCGGCATTGATGAAGATCAGAGGTGCGAAGTCGTCGACGAGAGCGAATCCGCCGAACTCGACGGGATCCAGCACCCGGTGCGTATCAGCACCGACCACCCCGTTGACGGATACAAGCACGCCCGCGTCCTCGATGAGGTCGATGAGCTGCCGGAACGCCGCCTCCCAACTTCCGAACGCGCTTCGCCGATCCATGCCGAAGCCGATGGCATCTCGAATGCGTTCGGCAACCGGCTCGACTGGGTCGCCCACGGACGCGGAACCAACGAGTGGAACAGGCTCGAGACCATGCGCGACGGCGAAGTCGCGGAACCACGCCTGGCGGCGCTGACACAGGTAGATCGTGTCTCGAAGGTCGGGAGACAGATCCTCGCGCTGCGCGTCACCGCGAGTCCGGAAATCGGGGATCGGGATGGGCTCCGCGGGAGGAGTTTCGAGCATGAGATAGCCGAACGGCACATGGGCGGCGTGAGCGAAAGACTGCAACTGCTGGAGAGTCGGTGCGGGATCGGCGACCAACCACTGCTCGAACCGCGGGAATCGGCCGTGAACCGTGTCCTCGCCCCACCCGGCACGCTTGACTGCCCAGCGCAGAACCTCCGCGCTCACTGGGATGCGGACGCTCATCGCGTCCCCCTTTCCAGCTCACAACGCGTTCGTCACATCGTAGGCGGACCGTGCGACAAACAGCCCGGCCACCTGTCTCGGCAGCCGATCCCTCGTCGGACGCCACTCCCTGCAGAACGTCGCCTTCACCGTCGGCGAATGGGTCGGCGAGCACCAGCACGTGATCGCCGACCACCGCCGCCGCTTCGACGCCGCGGCGGCGCCTGCACCCGGGTCCGCCTGATCTCGGCTCCACGAGCGTGATCGGGCTCCCGCACACGCACGACGACGGGCCGGGACCCTCGGGGATCCCGGCCCTCCCGTGCGGAGCGCGCTACACGAGCCAGCGCTGCGACCGCACGATCGGCAGCCGGCGCCAGGCCCGGCCGAGCCCGAAGGTGTCGCCGGCCGACAGGTACGCGACGACGATCAGGGCCAGCGCGTAGACGATGTGGTAGTCGACGAGCGGGTTGGTCGAGGCGGCGTTCGCGGCGAACGGCCACTCGGCGAGGTACATCAGCAGCATGACGCCGGTGCCGACGACGGCGCTGACGCGCAGGCCGATGCCGAGGATCACGGCGAGCCCGGTGCCGAGCATCGCGAGCATGAAGAGCACGTCCACGAGGGGGTTCGCGAGCCCGGCGAAGAACGGCGCGAGCGGACCCGTGACGGCCGGGCTGGTGAGGAACCCCTGGGCGGGAGTGCCGCCGTTGACCCAGGCGCGCTCCACCGGGGTGGAGAAGCCGAGGCCGAAGGTCTTGTCGAGGAAGGCCCAGAGGAAGACGAAGCCGGTCGCGATCCGGAGCACGGCGAGCGCGACGCGGCCCCGCTCCGTGGTGACGCGGGTGCGCTCGTCGACGGCGAGGACGGGGGCGGCGGCGCTCGTGGTCCGTCCCGCCCCGGCTGCGGTGGTGGTGACGGTGTGGGCGGTCATGGTCGTTCCCCTTCGGCTGGTCCGGGCGGTGGTGCCCGGTGGATCCAGGCTCGTCGCTGCGGGCTCCCGTCGGCAGGGCCCTAGGTGTACTGAGTCATGACGTTGGTGACACTCGGGCCGCGGGCGTCAGCCCGTGGCTCGAGTGGATTCGTTCAGTGTTGTAGTGCTGGATCCACGGATCAAGGGCGTCGGTTCTGGCTTGGTTGCTGGTGAAGGGTTGCCGGTAGGCCCACTCGGTCGCGAGGGTGCGGTTGAAGCGTTCGACCTTGCCGTTCTGCCAGGGGCAGTGCGGGCGGATGAACTTCTGCCTCGCACCGAGCTGCGTGACCGCGTTCTGGAACGCGGCCGAGTGCCGGTAGGCGAACGCGTGGTCCGTCAGGACCCGTTCGATGCGGGTGATGCCGTGCTCGGCGAAGTACGCCGCGGCCCGGGTCAGGAACCCTGCCGCGGTCACGCCCTTCTCGTCCGGGTGGATCTCCGCGTAGGCGAGGCGGGTGTGGTCATCGACCACGGCGTGGACGTAATCGAACCCGATCCCACGACCACGAACCTGTTCGCTGCGGCCATGCGCCCGCCAGCCGCCGCCGTCCGGGATCCGGCCGAGCTTCTTCACGTCGACGTGGATCAGGTCGCCGGGATGCTCATGCTCGTACCGGTTTGCCGTCGACCGGGATGCCCGGATCACGGCCCCGGTGACGGGGTCCAACCATGCCAACGGCGGTGCCCCGTGCCGCCGCAGGATGCGGGAGATCGTGCGGGCTGGAACACCGGTCACCGGCGCCAACCGGGCAGGACCTGATCGCAATCGGGTCCTCGCTTCCACGACGGCTCGTTCTCGTTCCGGGCTCGTCCTCGTCGGCACCCGTCTCGGCCTCGAGGACCGGTCCGACAAGCCTTCGAAGCCCTCGGACCGGAACCGATTCACCCACCGATGCGCGCACTGACGCGACACACCGAGTTCGCGCGCGACATGCGAGACCGGCCGACGATCCTCGACCACCCGCCGCACGAGGAGAACCCTCCCGTGAACCGTCAGACGAGCATTAGCGTGGGACATCGAGGCCTCCTGGCAGTGGCAGAACTAGACAGCTCCATCAAGCCAGGAGGCCTCCTCACACGCCCCGAAGTGTCACCAACGTCATGGCCGGGTACACCTAGGTCCCGCGACGCGCGAGTGCCTCCGGGGGACGTTCGCCCCTGCCGCGCGCGCCCGCGGATCCGCAGGGTCGACCCATGCCCTCCGATCCCGCCTCCGCACCCGCCGCGTCCGTCCTCGTCCTCAACGCCGGCTCCTCCTCGCTCAAGCACCGGCTCGTGGATCCCGTCACGGGCGCCGCGCGCGCGTCCGGCACCGTGGAGCGCATCGGCGAGCCCGGCGGTGACGCGCCCGACCACGAGTCCGCCGTGCGCATCGCCCTCGATCGCGTCCAGGCCGCGCACCTGCCGCCGCCCCTCGCGGTCGGCCACCGCGTGGTGCACGGCGGATCCCTGTTCGACCGCGCCGTCGTGGTCGACGCCGACGTGGAGCGCGCCATCGACGAGCTCTCCGCCCTCGCGCCCCTGCACAACCCCGCGAACCTCGCCGGGATCCGCGCCGCCCGCGCCGTGCTGCCCGACGTGCCGCACGTCGCCGTCTTCGACACCGCGTTCCACCGCACGATCCCCGAGGCCGCCTCCACCTACGCGATCGACGCCGACCTCGCCGCGCGCTTCGGGATCCGCCGCTATGGCTTCCACGGCACCTCGCACCAATTCGTCTCGCGCGCGGCCGCCGCCTTCCTCGGGAAGCCGCTCGAGGAGACCCGCATGATCGTGCTGCACATCGGCAACGGCGCCTCCGCCTGCGCGATCGACGGCGGCCGCTCCATCGAGACCTCGATGGGCCTGACGCCGCTCGAGGGGCTCGTGATGGGCACGCGCTCGGGCGACATCGACCCGGCCGTGCTCTTCCACCTGCACCGCCAGGCGGGCCTCGGGTTCGACGAGCTGGAGGCGCTGCTCAACCGGGGCAGCGGGCTGCTCGGGCTCACCGGATCCAGCGACATGCGCGACGTGCAGGCCGCCGAGCTCGACGGCGACCCGCGCGCGGCGCTCGCGCTGGAGGTCTACCGGCACCGGATCCGCCGCTACGTCGGCGCCTACATGGCCGAGCTCGGCGGCCTCGACGCGGTGGTCTTCACCGCGGGCGTCGGCGAGCACGACTCCCTGCTGCGCCGCCGCAGCCTCGCCGGCCTCGAGCACCTCGGCATCCAGGTGGATCCCGACCGCAACGAGCTCGCCTCCACCCACGCCCGCCGCATCTCCCCGGAGGGCTCGCCCGTCGCGGTGCTGGTCGTGCCGACGGACGAGGAGTGGGAGATCGCGCGGCAGGCGGCGGAGGTCATCTGAGCTGCGCGACCTCGGCCCGCGCGCTACTCCCCCGCCCGCTCCCGCTGCGCCCGCGTGCGGTGCGTGTCGCACTCGACGTCGTGGACGCCCGGCGGGAGCGGCGCGATGAGCTCGCCGCGGCGCATCAGGCGCGCGCGGGTCTGCCGCTTGAGCAGGTCCCAGTGGGCGGTGTCCATCGTGTGGGCGGCGTGCATGGTGCGGGCGGTCATGTCGTCCTCGTGTCCTTGGTCGTGTGAGGCCAGGCAACCGCGGGCCCACGCGCGCCGACAGGGCCTTCGGTCCCGCGGTCCGGCCGACCACCGCCGCGGGACCTTCGCCCCTCCCCCGCGGCGCACCCCGAGACGAGCCTGGATCCATGACCCTCACCGCGTTCCCGGAATCCGTCACGCCCGCCGCGCCCGCCTACGCTCCCGGGGCGACGCCCACGCCCCCTTCCGCCTTCCCGCACCGCGCGCCCGCCCCGCTCGACGCCGAGGCCCTCGCCCGCCTCGAGATGTGGTGGCGCACCGCGAACTACCTCTCCGTCGGCCAGATCTACCTGCTCGACAACCCGCTGCTGCGCCGCCCGCTGACCTTCGACGACGTGAAGCCGCGCCTCCTCGGCCACTGGGGCACGACGCCCGGCCTCAACTTCATCTACGCGCACCTCAACCGCGTGATCCAGCAGCGCGACCTCGACACCGTCTACGTGATCGGCCCGGGCCACGGCGGCCCCGGCATGGTCGCGAACGCGTACCTCGACGGCACGTACACCGAGGTGTACCCGCGGATCACGCAGGACGAGGAGGGCGTGCGCCGCCTGTTCCGCCAGTTCTCGTTCCCCGGCGGGATCCCCAGCCACGTCGCCCCGGAGACCCCCGGCTCCTTCCACGAGGGCGGCGAGCTCGGCTACGCGCTCTCCCACGCCTACGGCGCCGCGTTCGACAACCCGGGGCTGCTGGTCGCCGCGGTCGTCGGCGACGGCGAGGCGGAGACAGGGCCGTTGGCCACCAGCTGGCACTCGAACAAGTTCCTCGACCCGCTGCACGACGGCGTGGTCCTGCCGATCCTCCACCTCAACGGCTGGAAGATCGCGAACCCGACCGTGCTCGCCCGCATCCCCGAGTCGGAGCTGCTGGACCTGATGCGCGGCTACGGCCACACGCCCTACGTCGTCTCGGGCGGCTTCCACGGCGAGGATCCCGCGGCCGTCCACCGCCGCATGGCCGAGACGATGGACGTGGTGCTCGAGCAGATCGCCGACATCAAGGCCGCCGCTGCCGCCGGCACGCTCGAGGGCCGCCCGGCCTGGCCGATGATCATCCTCCGCACCCCGAAGGGCTGGACCTGCCCGAAGGAGATCGACGGCCACCCGGCCGAGAACGACTGGCGCGCCCACCAGGTGCCGCTCGCCAGCGCGCGCGACACCGAGGCGCACCTCCGGATCCTCGAGGACTGGATGCGGTCGTACCGGCCCGAGGAGCTGTTCGACGAGCGCGGCGCCCCGGTCGCCCTCGCCACCGCGCTCGCTCCGGTCGGCGAGCGCCGCATGAGCGCCAACCCGGTCGCCAACGGCGGCCTCCTGAAGCGCGACCTCGACCTGCCCGACTTCCGCGACTACGCGGTCGACGTGCCGACGCCCGGCGGATCCGTGCACGAGCCCACGCGCGTGCTCGGCGACTGGCTCACCGACGTCGTCGTCCGCAACCCGCACGACTTCCGGATCTTCGGCCCCGACGAGACCGCCAGCAACCGGCTGGGCGGCGTGCTGCGCGTCACCGACAAGCAGTTCGACGGCGAGATCCGCCCCACCGACGAGCACCTCGCGCGCGCCGGCCGGGTGATGGAGATGCTCAGCGAGCACCAGTGCCAGGGCTGGCTGGAGGGCTACCTGCTCACCGGCCGCCACGGCCTCTTCACCTCGTACGAGGCGTTCATCCACATCGTCGACTCGATGCTCAACCAGCACGCGAAGTGGCTCAAGGTCTCCAAGGGGATCCCGTGGCGCCGCCCCATCGCGTCGCTCAACTACCTGCTGTCGTCGCACGTCTGGCGCCAGGACCACAACGGCCTCTCGCACCAGGACCCGGGCTTCATCGACCACGTCGTGAACAAGAAGGCCGACGTCGTGCGCGTCTACCTGCCCTTCGACGCGAACACGCTGCTCTCCACCTACGACCACTGCCTGCGCTCCGAGGACTACGTGAACGTCGTCGTCGCCGGCAAGCAGCCGAGCTTCGACTGGCTCTCGATGGACGACGCGATCGCGCACATGACCCGCGGCATCGGCATCTTCGACTGGGCCGGCACCGAGGTGGCGGGCGAGGCGCCGGACGTGATCATGGGATGCGCGGGCGACGTGCCCACGCTCGAGACGCTCGCGGCCGTGTCGATCCTCCGCGAGGAGATCCCGGGACTCAAGATCCGCGTCGTCAACGTCGTCGACCTCATGCGCCTGCAGTCCGAGGGCGAGCACCCGCACGGCCTGTCGGAGGCGGGCTACGACGCGCTGTTCCCGGCCGGGATCCCGGTGGTCTTCGCGTACCACGGCTACCCGTGGCTCATCCACCGGCTCACCTACCGCCGCGCGAACAACGCGCAGCTGCACGTGCGCGGCTACAAGGAGGAGGGATCCACGACCACGCCGTTCGACATGGTGATGCTCAACGACATGGACCGGTACCACCTGGTGATCGACGCGATCGACCGCACGCCCGGCCTCAGCCGCACGCAGGGCCCGCTCCGCCAGCGGATGGAGGACGCCCGCCTCCGCGCCCGCCAGTACACGCGCGAGCACGGCGAGGACATCCCCGAGGTCGCCGACTGGACCTGGGCCGACTCCGTCACGGGCAGCGTGCACGCGGCGAACGTGGGCGTCGGCCAGCTGTCGGTCGCGAGCTCCACGGGCGGGGACAACGAGTAGGGCTCCGCGCCCCTCGCGTCACCCGAGGTAGGCGAGCACGGCGAGGACCCGGCGGTGGTCCTCGCCCGTGTCCTCCAGGCCGAGCTTCGAGAAGATGCTCGTCACGTGCTTCTCGATCGCGCCGGTGCCGATGACCAGGGCCCGGCCGATCGCCGCGTTGGTGCGGCCCTCGGCCATGAGCGCGAGCACCTCGCGCTCGCGCGGGGTCAGCGCGCTGAGGGGGTCGCGTCGTCGGGCCATGAGCTGCGTCACCACCTCCGGGTCGAGCACGGTGCCGCCGGACGCGATGCGGCGCACGGCGTCGTCGATCTCCTCGAGCCGGGTCACCCGGTCCTTGAGCAGGTAGCCGATGCCGGCGGTGCCGCTCCGGAAGACCTCCTCGGCGTAGGCGGCCTCGACGTACTGCGAGAGCAGCAGGACGCCGATCCCCGGCACGCGCCGGCGGGCCTCGACCGTGGCGCGGATCCCCTCGTCGGAGAAGGTCGGCGGCATGCGCACGTCCATCACCACGACGTCGGGGGCGTCGTCGGCGAGCGCCGCGAGGAAGCGGGCGGCGTCGCTGTGCTGGGCGACGACGTCGATGCCCGCCTCGACGAGCACGCGCGCGAGCCCCTCCCGGAGGAGCACGGCGTCGTCGACCACGACGGCCCGGATGCGCGCTGCATCCGGGCCGTCGTCCATGGTCCCGAGCGTAGCGAGCGGGATGCTCACGCGGCGGGGTCGGGCGATGCCATGGCGCCGACGGATCCGTCGGTCGGCACGCCGACGAGCGTCACGAGCGGCACGCGCGCGGTGATCCGCGTGGGTCCGCCCTGCGGGCTGGAGATGCTCACGTCGCCGTCGAGCGCGCCGATGCGGCCGAGGAGCCCCTCGAGGCCGTGGCCCTCCTGCACGGACGCGCCGCCCTGGCCGTCGTCCGTCACCCGCGCGGCGAGCACGCGGGTGTCGTCGAAGTCGCGCATCAGCATCAGGGTGACGTCCGCCCGGGTCGCCCCGGAGTGCTTCGCGACGTTGGTGAGGAGCTCGCTGACGGTGAAGTAGACGTTGCGCTCGACCTCGGTCGGGAGCACCAGCGCCTCGGGCAGGTGGACGCGGAGCTCCACGGGCACCGGCGACCGGGAGGCGAGGGCCTCGAGGGCCGCCACCAGCCCGCGGTCGAGGAGGATCGGCGGGGCGAAGCCGCGGGACAGCGCGCGCAGCTCCTCCAGGGTGTCGTGCGCGTGCTCGGAGGCCTCGGCGATCAGCGTGCGGGCGCGCTCCGGATCCGTGTCCAGCGCGCGCTCGGCGGCGGCGAGGTCCATGCGGAGGCGCACGAGGCGCTGCTGCGGGCCGTCGTGCAGGTCGCGCTCGATCTGGCGGAGCGTCTGCCCCTCGGCCGTCACGGCGCCGGCGCGGGACTGCTCGAGCCCCTGGACGCGACGCTCCAAGACGTCCGACTTGAACCCGCCGAGGAGCGCGTGGTCGGTCCAGTAGTGGGCGAGCACGGCGCCGCGCGCCCAGAGCGGGAGCAGCACGACGGACAGGATCATCGCCGTCACGCCGAGGACGCCGGCGAGGGCGAAGGTGCGTCCCGCGTCGTAGCCGTGGTCGGTGAGCACCTGCTCGAAGCGCCAGCCGTAGCCGAGGATCGCGATCCCGCCGGCGATCGGGCCGAGGAACCCGGCGACCAGCAGGGCGCCCGCGCCGAGCGTCAGGAACGACACCAGCGGGTAGACGACGACCGCGTGCAGCAGGTGCAGCCAGTAGTGCGGGTTCGCGACGGCCGAGAGGATCCGCGTGGCGCGGTTCTTCTGCCAGCGCGGCGTCCAGTCGACCGGGCGGATCGGCCGGGGCTCGGCCCACCCGATCCGCACCCGCTCCACGGCACCGAGCCCGCGCGCCGCGAAGAGCGCGGCGAGCAGCGCGACGGCCGCGAACAGGCCCGACGCGGACCACAGGAGCGAGTCGAAGAGCTGGTAGACCACGGCGGGGAGCGCGATGTAGACGGTGGCGAGCAGCAGGGCGGTGAGCGCGAGGTACCCGAGGTCGCGCGGGAGGTGGCGCCAGGCGTCGGCGTAGAAGGAGCGGCGGCCGGCGGGCGGCGGCGTGGCGTCGTCGGCGTCCACGTTGGATCGGTCGTCGGCGTCCGCGGGTGCGGCGGGCAGGGATTCGGGTGGCACGGGCGTCGATTCGGCCTCGGTGGTGGGCGATGTCTCGTTCATGATCCCAGCCTCGCGAGGCGCCGGTGCGGCTCCCATCCTGCCCGCTCCCGGATCGGGGGTGGGGTCAGCCCCACCCCCGCGGGCGACGAGGAGATCAGGCGATCACGGTGCGGCCGAGCCGACCGGGCAACCGAGTAGGCACAGGGCAACGGTGTCGCGTGCGGAGCACGCGCTCCCCGTCCATCGAGCTCGGCACGCATTCGAGAGCATCGGCGCAACCCACCTCCGGGAGCACCTCACACTGGACGCATCAACATTCGTAGTACCACTCCTCGCAGTGCGCCGCCGAGCAGTAATTGCACCAGACGGCGACGCAGGCCATGAAGACCGGGATCTCGGGAAAAGTGAACGCACAGGGGCCGCAGCATTCGAACAGCCCTTGGAAGTCATATCGGCAACACGTGCCGATCGCGTTGCCGAGGACGGTGCAGCAGCGCGAAGCCGCGTCCGCCGCCTCTATGCTGCCCGATTCACCGGAGGCCATCATCTTGGCGTGAGCAGCCGGTACGAGGTCTCGGACGACATCGTCTGCGCCGGCCCAGAGCGTCTGCACCGCCCGGCGATTCAGATGCCCCGTTCCGAACTCCTTCGTCAGCACGAACACGGAGTGCGCGTCCAAGATCAGCGAGCACTTGCCGACCCTGTCACCGCGGGTATCGACCGAGACCGTGGCCTGCGCGACCGCTGAGGACACGACGCCCGGCGCTTACCCCTCCTGCATCGCCGCCGCCGTTGCCGCCCGATGGAGGACCGCCAGGTCATCGGCACCTGCCGTCGCAGTCGCCGCGAGCGGCTGCAGGTACCGCGGATGGTCTGACTCACGGATGGGCGTCGCCGAAACGGGTGAGGTGGACGCCGCGAATGATCCGATCTGTCCGGTCGCCGTGAGCGCGGCGGCCCCGATGAGGCCTCTCAAGAGGCCGCGTCGAGTCGACATGAGAACACCTCTCGATCTGAATGGTGATCATCTTCCGATTGCACGATACGAATGGGAGCTGATTGCGACGACGAGGAGGCACCCGCATGCCACGACGATGATCTCGCCGGAATACGCCGGCGCCGCGGATGACATCCCAGCGACCGCCAGCGAAGCGAGAACGACATTGCGGACGATGAGGATCGGTGAGACGCGATCGCTCCCCGCGCAGCCGCAATCGTTCCCGAGGCCGCGGAGCAAAGAGGATGCGATGGCGACAGTGAATGCGGCGAGCAGCAGGAGCAGGACGCACCCCGTCCCGGCGGGCCATAGCCCAGCGGCGAAGAACAAGCCGGCGACGAACTCGACGGGAGGCAGCATGGCGGCGAGGAATCTGGCTTGACGCGGTCCGACGATCTTGTAACCCATGATCTGGGACCAGAAGCGCCGAGACCGGCTCAGTTTCGCGCTGCCCGTCCAGACGAAGAATCCACCTGCGCACATGCGGGCGATGACCAGCAGCGACCCCAACATGAGTGTCCCCACAACACGGGCGTGGTCGGCGAAGAGGCCCGCGCACGAGAAGCTAGGTGATCCCCCGTCGCCGTGACGTCTTCATCCACACCATCGCGGTCGGCCGTTCGACGAACGCTCCTACCGCCCCCGGGCCGTCCGCCCGCGCCACAGCAGCCACACGAAGTACGGGGTGCCGACGAGCGCGGTGACGAGGCCGGCGCCGAGCTGGCCCGGGGCGATCACGGTGCGGCCGAGCAGGTCGGCGAGGGTCACGAGGGCGGCGCCCAGCAGGATCGCGGCGGGCACGACGCGCGCGTGACGGGATCCGACGAGCGCCCGGGCCGCGTGCGGCGCGACCAGGCCGACGAAGCCGATCACGCCGACCGCCGCGACCGCCGTCGCCGTGAGCACCACCGCGACCGAGAGCGCGAGAAGGCGCGCGCGGCCGAGCGAGACGCCGAGGAGGCGCGGGGTGTCGTCGTCGAGGGCGACGAGGTCCAGCATCCGGTGCCGCGGGGCCGCGACCGCCACCGCGAGCACGAGGGCGACCAGCACCGGCAGGGCGTCGTCGACGCCGCGGCCGTACGTGGATCCGGAGAGCCACGTGAGCGCCTTCGCCCCGTTGAACGGGTCGGTGAGCACGATGATCATGCTGATGGCCGCGGCCGTGCCCGCCGAGACGCCGACGCCGATCAGCACCAGCCGGTTCTGCGGGAAGCCGCCGCGCGCCGCGAGGCCGAACACGACGGCCGCCGCGGCGAGCGCCCCGAGCCCGGCCGCGCCCGCGATCCCCCAGCCGGACGCGAGCGGCGCGGTGGTCACGAACAGCACGGCGCCGAGGCCCGCGCCGCCGGAGACGCCGAGGATCGCGGGATCCGCGAGCGGGTTCCGGGTCACGGCCTGCACGAGCACGCCCGCGAGCGCGAGCGCGGCGCCCGCGAGCACGGCGGCGAGCACGCGGGGCACGCGGGTGTCGAGCACGTAGCTGACGACGGGGCCGGCGGTGCCGCGGATCCCGTTGACGACGTCGCCGAGGAGCAGCTTCGCGTCGCCGAGGAGCACGGCGGCGATCAGCAGCCCGACGAGCACGGCGACCAGCGCGCCGACCACGAGCGCGGCGCGACGGCGGGTGATCACGCCGTGCCGCTCGGTGGGCGCGGGCGTCGCGCTGTCACGGGTGCGCACGGCGAGCACCACGAGCACGATCGCGCCGATGAGGGAGGTGACGAGCCCAGTCGGCACGGCGACCGACGCCTCGGCGCCGACGACCGCGCGCAGCAGCACGTCGGCGAGCAGCACGACGGCCGCGCCCATGAGCCCGGCGACGGGGAGGAAGACCCACGAGCGGCGGACGCCCGGCACGAGGCGGCGCAGCGGCCGCACGAACGCGGGCGCGTACAGGCCGACGAAGCCGATGGGCCCGGCGACCGTCACGGCCGCGGCGGCGAGCAGCACCGAGGCGAGCACGGCGATCACGCGGGTCGCCCGCACGTCGACGCCGAGGCTGCGCGCGGCGTCGTCGCCGAGCCCGAGCGCGTCGAGCCGGCGGGTGAGGAGGAGCAGGATCCCGAGCGCGACCACCACGACGGGCGCCATCTGCGCGACCGCGTCGAAGCCGTTCTGGCCGATGCCGCCCTGGCCCCAGCGGTAGAGGCCGGAGGTCTGCTGCGGGAAGAGGAGGAGGAGCGCGCTGGTGACGGATCCGAGGCCGAGCGCGAGCGCGCTGCCCGCGAGCACGAGCCGCACGGTGCCGGATCCGAGGCCCGAGACCGCGAGCACGATCGCCGCCGCGACGAGCCCGCCCACGAACGCGACGCCCGCGCCCGCGAGCACCGGCAGCGTGAGCCCGGTGACCGCCGCGACCGCGAGGGCCGCGTAGGCGCCCGCGTTCACGGCGAGGGTGTCGGGCGAGGCGAGCACGTTGCGGCTCACCGTCTGGAGGGCGGCGCCGGCCGCGCCGAGGGCGAGCCCCACGAGGATCCCCGCGGCCATGCGCGGCAGCCGCGACGCGACCACGACGGACGCGTCGCCCGGCGTCGCGCGCCCGGTGAGCGCCTGCCACACCTCGCGCGGGCCGACCGCGGCGGTGCCCTGGGTGACGTCGATCACCGCGAGCACCACCACGACTAGCGCGAGGAGGGCGACGACCGCGACCGCCCGCACCGGGATCCGGCCGGCCCCGTCGGCGCGCGCGACGGCGGCGCGCGACGGGACGGGATCCGGGGTCGCCGCCGGCGCGACGGACGCGGGAGGCGCGTCGGCCGGCGGAGGCGCGGTGCGGACGGGAGCGGTCATCGGGAGGGCGCGGGTCAGCCGGCGAGCAGGTCGGACACGGCCTTCGCGTACGCCGTCATCGACGCCGGGCCGCCGAACGCCCAGATGCCGTCGGGCATGCGGTGCACGTCGCCCGCCGTCACGAACGGCAGCGACTGCCACACGGCGTTGCCCGCGAGCGTCGTGGCGAACGGGTCGTCGCCCTGCGTGGAGTTGGAGTTGTAGAGGAACTGCACGTCGCCGACGGTCGTGAGGCCCTCGACGTCGGTGGATCCGAGGCCGTAGGCGGGGTCGACCTCGCCCGTCCACGCGTTCTCGAGGCCGAGCTCGGTGGTCACGTCGCCGATGAGCGAGCCGTTCCCGAACGGGCGGATGGTGACCGCGCCGGCGTCCACGTACGCGTCCGCGAACAGGAACTTGGATCCCGCCAGCCCGGCCGCGTCGAGCTTCGCCTTGGCGTCCGTGACGGCCTGGTCGTATGCGCCGATGACCTCCGTGGCCTTGTCCTCGGTGCCCGTCGCCTTCGCGATGAGCTCGAGGTTGTCCTCGCTCTGCTGGATCTGCTTGCTCCCGTCGGCCGAGTTGACCTGCAGCACCGGCGCGATGGCCTTCAGCTGCGTGATCGCGTCGGCCGGCAGGTCGGTGGTCGCGACGATGAGGTCGGGCGCGAGCGACGCGATGGTCTCCACGCTCGGCTCGCCGCGCGTGCCGATGTCGGCGGGCTCGTTCACGAGCGGCACGGCCGACGACCAGGCGCTGTAGCCCGCGACGTCGGCGACGCCCACGGGATCCACGCCCAGCGACACGAGGTTCTCCACGACGTTCCACTCCGTGCCGACGACCTTCGTCGCGGGCCCGTCGAGCGTGACCTCCGCGCCGGTGCCGTCAGTGAGCGTGATCTGCTCGCCGCTCGGGGTGGCTCCGGCGCCCGTGGTTGCCTCCTCGGTGGTGCCGCATGCGGTCAGCGTGAGCGCTGTCGCGGCGGCGAGGGCGGTCATCGCCAGGGTTCGTCGTCTCGTGATCACGGGTGGAGCCTCTCGTTCCTGTGGTGGTGGCGGGCGACCGCGCGGGTGCGCAGGCTGCCCGTCGTCGGGTCCGCGTGGACCTCGACGGGGATGCCGTAGACCTCCGTGAGGAGGTCGGGGGTCAGCACCTCGGATGGGGTGCCGGTCTTGACGATCCGGCCGTCGCTGAGCAGCGCGACGGTGTCGGCGAGCGCGGCGGCCTGATCGAGGTCGTGGAGGACGACGCCGACGGCGATGCGTCCGTCGTCGGCGAGGTCGCGCACCAGGTCGAGGAGCTCGACCTGGTAGCGGAGGTCGAGGTACGTGGTGGGCTCGTCGAGGAGGAGCACGCCCGTCTCCTGCGCGAGGCAGCTCGCGAGCCAGACGCGCTGGAGCTGTCCTCCGGAGAGCTGGTCGACGCCGCGGTCGGCGAGGGCGTCGAGGCCCGTGAGGTCGAGCGCGCGGTCCACGGCGGCGCGGCCGTCGGGATCCGCCCCGCCGAACCGCCCGCGGTGCGGGTAGCGGCCGAACTCGACGACGTCGCGGACGCTGAGGCCGCCGGGCGTCGGACGGCCCTGCGTGAGGAGCGCGACGCGGCGGGCGAAGCGGCGGAGGGAGAGGTCGAGGGCGTCGGACTCGCGGCCGGCGCCGGCGCCCGTGCCGGTCTCGGCGCCCTCCTCGCGCAGCACGAGCGACCCGGAGCGCGCCGCCTGCAGCCGCGCCATCGTGCGCAGCAGCGTCGACTTCCCGCTGCCGTTCGGGCCGACGAGCGCGGTGACGCAGCCCGGCCGGATCTCGAGCCCCGCGCCGTGCACGACCTCCGTGTCGCCGTACGCGACCGTGATGTCGCGGGCCTCGAGGGCGGAGGCGGCGGGTGACGCGGGCGACGGATCCGGGTCCGCGGCGCGCGCGATCGGGGCGGTCGATGCGGGGAGGGTCACGCAGGTGAGGTTAGCCTAACCTCATCATCCGCGACAAGCCGGGCGGGGATCCCGCCGTCGCCGCTGGAGCTCAAGCCCGCGCGTCGGCGAGCGCCTCCGAGAGGTGCGCGCCCCACGAGCGGTAGGTGCGCTGGTAGCGGCTCTCCTCCGACTCCGGCCGCCACAGCGCGCGCGTGAGCTCCTCGGGGAATGGGACGGCGCGCGTGCACGGGAGGCCGTCGATCACGTCGCGCGTGTGCCGGTTCAGGGCCTGCGCGTGGACGCCGGCGGCGAGGCGCGCCGGCCGCGAGAGGCTGCCGGCGTTGTCGAGCGGCGGGATGTCGGCCACGAGGATCCACGCGTCCCGCGGCAGGTGCGCCCGCAGCGCGTCGATCGCGACCCGCATCTGCCGCCGCCACGCGCGGACGGAGGTGACGCGCAGCACGTCGGTGATCCCGGCGAGGATCACCACCGCGTCCGCCCGCGCGAGGTCGCCCTCGACGCGCGCGATGACGGCGGGCGCCTCGCGGAGGCGCGACCCCGGCAGCGGAGCGATGGACCACGCGACCCCGCGCCCGGTGCGCGTCGCGTGGTGCCGCGCGAGGAACGCGGGGAGGGCGATCTGATGGGTGCGCACGCCGAGGCTGATCATGCCGGTCTCGCCGACGACCGCGATCCGGTCGGGGTCCGGGCCCTCGACGATGCCGTGCGCGGCGTCGTCCGGGAGGATGTCGCCGGACGCGTCGGACCGGCGGTAGAGGAACTCCCCCACGCGGGCGGCGATGCCGGGGAGGGCGATGACGTGCAGGAGGGGGGCGAGGAGACGGCGCATGGGGGTCCTGGGGCAGCGGGCGGATCCGGCGCGGGCTGCGTCCGGGCGCCGGCCGGCGGCGGCCCGCGCGGAGCGGCGGGACGGTCACGGAGAGCGCGCTCTCCGTCGTGCGCGCGGGGCGGTGCTCCGCGCATCCCGGGGTCCAGGGGATGCTCCAGCCTAGGCGCGTGCGCGGGGCGGGTGCCGGGGCGTGCGCCTGACGGTCGCTCAGCGGAGGTCGGCGGGCCCCAGCCGGTGCGCCCCGCGCAGCCACGCGACCAGCTGCGACGCGGTGGCGTCTTCGGACGACGGCAGCGGATCCGCGCTCGCCAGCGCGTGCGCGATGCCGCCGGGCGCGCTGCCCAGCACGGCGTCGAGCAGCGCCGGGCCCCGCAGCCCGATCTCGCCGAGCAGCTCGACCTCCCGCGCGTTCAGGCCCACCGGGAGGTCGCCGTTGCCGAGATCCGTGCCGTACGCGACCCGGCCGCCGAGCGCGCGGTAGCGGCGGGCGTTGTCGAGGGCCGTCGCGAGGTCGGCGCCCTCGTGGATCGCCAGGGTCGAGATCCAGAGCACGTCCCGCGCGGCGGACGCCCGCAGCGTGGCGTCGTCGAGCCGCTCGGTCCACGGCACGTGCACGAGCACGTCGGCGCCCGCCCGGATCGCGCGCGCCGCCTGCCCCGCGCCCTCCGCGTGCACGGCGGCGGGGAGCCCGGCGTCGTGCGCGGCGTGGACCAGCGCGGCCAGCACGTCATCCGCGAGGAGCGGACCGCCGTCGTGCAGCACGATCTTCACCGCGCCGGATCCGCCCGCCCGGGCCTCCGCGATGGCCGCTCGCGCATCCTCGGCGCGCGCCACCTCGCGCACCGCGGCCTCCGGCGCCCACGCGCGGTCCGACGGGTAACCCCCTGGGGCGGTGTGGAACGGACCGGCGTAGCGGACGTCCACGCCGCCCGGCGGACGGGCAGCGATGCGGGCGATCTCCGCCGGGTCCCATCCGAGGTCGACCACCGCCGTGACGGACGATCCGGCCAGCGCCGCGTGCTCCACGAGCCCGAGGTGCACGTGCCGGTCGACCACGCCGTCGCTGATCGCCAGGTCGAGCCGCCCGAGCACCGCGCCGGCCGCATCGGCCAGGTCGGCGAGCGCCACGCGCCCGCCGTCGATGCGCACGGCGACCTCCCGGTGGATCCGGTCGAGCCGCAGCTCCCGCACGCGCCAGACGCCGTCGGGCGAGGCACCACCGCCCGTCATCGCGTCAGCGGATCCGACAGCCCGAGCGACCATACGGCCACCCCGCCGAGCCCGAGCTGCCGGGCGATCGCCACGCGCGCGTCGTACGAGCGCGCATCCGACCACCACACCACCGTGCCGTCGCGCAGGGTCGCGCGCCACTCCTGCTGCGGGACGCTCCAGACGGCCGTGCGCCTCTCGGACGCCACGAGATCGCGCGCCGCCTGGTCGGAGAGCTGCCGCCCCTCGCCCGTGCGCGGCCAGGTGTAGCCGTAGCCCGCGATGCCGAGCTGGATCCGCGCGGTCGGCACCGCCGCGAGCAGCGGCTTCAGCGCCGCCTTCACCCACGGCATCCCGCCGACGGGCCCCGCGGCGGACCACGTGGGCCCGTGCTGGTCGTACGCCATGAGCACGACGTGGTCGGCGGCCCGGCCGAGCGCCGGGAGGTCGTAGCCGAGCGGGCGGTAGTCGCCCGAGGTGGCCATGAGGCAGACGGAGACGCTCCGCCCGGACCCGAGGGCCACCTTCAGCCCCGACACGAGCCGGGTGAGGCCGGCCGGATGCGCGCCCGAGAGGCTCTCGAGGTCGACCGTGACGCCGTCCCAGCCGCGCTTCCGGACCTCGGCGGCGAGCTGCGCGACCACGCGGTCGACGTTCGCCGGGGATCCCAGCAGCGCGTCGGCGATGCCCGGCGAGAAGTCGCCGAGCGCCTCGTCGTAGTTGCCGACGAGCAGCTCGACCCGCTCGCCGCGCGCGTGCGCCTGACGGAGCAGCGCGAGCGCCTCGGGCGACGGGGAGGCGACGCTCCGGCCATCCGACGTGACGTTCACCCCGTCGACCACCACCGGGGTGAGGGCGGCGGCGCTCGCGTCGAGGCGCGACACCGGGGTGGATCCGCCCTCCGCGTACCCGACGACCTCGAACGGCGTCGTCGCGGCGGCGGGCAGGGATCCGACGACGACGGCCAGCACGGCGGCCGCTCCCACCGCCACCCCGACGAGGCGGCGCGCCCGTCGGCGCGGGCGCGGAGGGCGGGCCGGGCGCGCCGGACGGGTCGAGCGGGGCGGGATCATGGGCCGAGCGTAGGGCGCGACGACGCCCGGACCCGGGCGGCGCGGCCGTCCCGTCGACCCCCCCGTCCGCGCCGCGCATGTGCAGGAGCAGCGTCACCGGATCCGCACGGCCCGTAGCCTCGTGCCCCTCCCGTCCGCGCCCCACCCCGAGGTCCCATGCCGCACGCACCGCACCCGCGCACGCCGTCCGGCGTCCGCCCGGCGCGCCTCGGCCGTCGGCGTCGCCTCGCCCCGGGAGCCCGCGCGTGCTGAGCAGCCCCGATCGCGACGACGACCTCCTTCAGGAGCGCCTCCGCGCGCTGCACGACGTGTGGCCCGGGGATCCGGCCGACGACGACCCGCTCCGCGCGACCCGCCGCGCGACGGCCGCCGCGGGCGCCGGGCGGGTCCCCGTGCCGCGGCCCTCCGACCTCCTCCGCCTGGCGTGCCGCGCGGTCCTCCGCCGCCTCGGCGCCAGCGCGGCCGGCCTGCCCCTGCCGCCCTCCGCGGATCCCGCGCCCGACGCGCCCCACGTGCCGGACACGGCTCCGCAGTCCCCCGCGGACCCGCCGCCCGCGCACCCCTGACCCTCCCCACGCGCCGTCCCCGAATCGCTACCGTGGACCCGTGCCCACCGCCGCCGCCCCGCACCCCGCGCCGATCGCCCTCCCCGCCGCCGAGACCGGGCTGCCCACCCCGCTGATCCGCGCATGAGCCGGCCCGGCGCCGCCCCCACCATCCACGACGTGGCCGCGCGCGCGGGCGTCTCCAAGTCGGTCGTCTCGCGCGCGCTCTCCGGCGCGCCGGGCGTGGCACCCGCCACGCAGCAGACGGTCCGCGACGCCGCCGCGGCGCTCGGCTATGTCGCCAACGCCCACGCGCGCGGGATGTCCGCGCACCGCACCCACACGCTCGGCGTCCTCGTGCGCGACGCGTCCACGCCCTTCTACGGGCACCTGCTCACCGCGCTCCAGCAGCGGGCGTCGGAGCGCGGGTACCGGGTCGTGACGACGACGGGGTTCGGCGCGTTCGACATCGAGGAGGAGCGCAAGGCCCTCGAGACGCTCGTCTCGCTGCAGGTCGAGGGGCTCGTCGTGTGCAGCGGCGCGCTCCCGGTCGCCGACATCCTGCCGTCCGCGCGGCGGATCCCCACGGTCGTCGCCGGCCGCCCCGAGGTGGACGCGTCGCTCAGCAGCGTCTACTGCGACGAGCGCACGGGCGGCCGCGGCCTCGTCGACCACGTCGCGTCGCTCGGCCACCGTCGCATCGCCGTCGTCACGCTCGCGCCCGCCCTGTCCCTCACGATCTCCGCCCGCACCTTCGCGATGCTCGACCGCCTCCGCGAGCTCGGCCTCGACGTCCTGCACGTGCGCGGCGAGGAGCACGCGGGCGGCCACATCGACGGCGCCGACGCCGTCGCGCAGGCGATCGTCGACGCGGGCGGCGTGACCGCGGTCATGGCCCCGAGCGACGTCTGGGCCCTCGCGATCCTCGACGGCCTCGGCCGCCGCGGCGTCACCGCCCCGGCGGACGTCTCCATCACCGGCTACGACGGGCTGCCGCCCTTCACGAGCGACCTCCTCGGCTTCACCACCTGGCGCCAGCCGATCCCCGTCATCGGCGCCCTGGCCGTCGACGCCGTGGTCGACCGCATCGACGGCACCGTCACGGGCACGTGCCACATCGCGGTCGACGGCGCGCTGATCCCGGGCCGCACGGCCGTCCCCCTGCGCGCCTGACGCGCCCAGCGCGGGCACCCGGAGCGCGCCGCGCGAGCCCCCCGGAGCGCGCCGCGCGGGCTCCGCACCCGCGGCCACCGCCCGGCCACCGCCCGTCCACCGGCCGTTCACCCCGCGGCCGCCCCCGCCCGTCCGTCGTATGGCATGGTGGTCGTCGCATCGTAGGGAACGTTCCCTGCGCCCGTTCGACGCCTGGAGGATCCCGCATGGACCACGACGACCCCAGCGCCTACGCGCTCGCCGCCCCCGACACCGCGCCCGCGTCCGCGAGCCGCGTCGACCTGCGCCCCTCGCTCCTCCCCCGCGACGACAGCGACCCCTACCGCTACGGGATCTTCCTCCGCCCCGACCCGCGCACCTGCCGGGCCGTGACCGTGATCACCGACCAGATCCGCGCGCAGTACGGCCTCGTCTCCGCGGGCGCCTTCCCCCCGCACGCGACCCTCATCGGCAGCCAGCCGTTCGGGCACGACGAGGCGCGGGTGATCGAGGCGATCACCGAGCTCCTCGCCGACCGTCCCGCGTTCCCCGTGCACAACGCGGGCGTCCGCGAGCAGGGGTTCGGCTTCGTCTACGACGTCGACGAGCGGCCGGACGGCAGCCAGAACGCCGAGCTGCTCGCGCTCGCGGCGGACATCGACCGCGTCGCCGCCCCGTTTCGCCGGCCCATGGACTCCCCCGAGCACCACTCGTTCGACCCCGCGCGCTTCCGCGCGCACCTGTCGCTCGCCTCGCACGACCTCCTCGTGCGCCCCGACCTGCACGACGAGGTCGGCGACTTCATCCGCGGGCTCGAGCAGCCCGTGCCCGAGGGCTTCCTCGGCGACACCGTCGTCATGTACCGCACCGCCAGCCCGGACTGGTCCGGCCGCTGGTGGACCACCCTCACCTGGGAGCACGTGCGCACCTGGACCCTCGGCGGCACCGCCCCATAACCCGCGGATCCGTGGCGTGACGGGGCTCTCACCCCCACCTCACCCTCGGATCACCCGCGATTCGCGCACGATGTGTCCCCCTAAATGAGGACCGGCGACGTAGAGTCGTCTCAGCACAGCGGGTTCCCCCGATGCCGCCGTGCGAATGGATACCCGACGAGCGCCCCGGCGCGTCCCCCCGCCCACGGGGCAGCTCATCAGATCCCTCCGTGCTCCGACCCGAACGGACGCGGCAGCAGCAGGAGCCCGACGCGCGCCGTACCCGCGGACGCGTCGGGCTCTTGTGCGTCCGGCTGTCGCGCGTCCGCCCGGGCATCGCACGGCGCCCGGCACGGGTCGCGATGTCCGACCCGCGCGTCCCGACCCCCGCCGGCGACCGCGACGCGCCAGGATGGAGAGACGGCCTGAGGGGGATCCATGCGCACGACCGTCTACACCAGCACCGCCACGCGACACATGACCGACGCGGATCTCGCGGAGCTCCTCGGTCAGTGCATCCGCAACAACGAGGAGGCCGGCCTCACCGGCCTGCTGCTCCACCGCGACGGGAAGTTCATGCAGGTGCTCGAGGGCCCGCACGACGCGGTGGAGTCGGTGTACGCCGCCATCGAGTCGGATCCCCGGCACACCGACGTGCGCCTGCTGCTCGACGAGGAGCTCCCCGCCCGGCAGTTCCCCCAGTGGTCGATGGGCTTCCGCACGGTGGACGACGCGACGCTCCGCCAGCTCCGCGGCTACGACGACTTCCTCGACACGCCCGCGTCGGCCGCGGCCCGCCCCGACGCGCCGTCCCGCGCCCGCTGGCTCCTGGAGTGGTTCCGCACGCACCCGGTGTGATCCGCAGGGGCCTCGACACCGGGCCGGAGCGCGTGCGACCATATCGACATTCGTTGCAACGATGATCGATGGGACACGACATGGGACGCTCACCCCTCTCCGGCACCGGCTCCGCCGCTCGCGTCTCGCGCGGCGTCCTGTGGTCGGCCCTCGCGATCGCCGTGCTCGTGCTGCTCGCCGTGGCAGCTGCGGCCGTCGTGAGCGCGGTGGAGACCGTGCGGACCGGGGTGGTGCACACGTCGCTCGAGCTGCGCGGATCCCTGCCCGCCGAGGCCGACGCCGGCCCCGCCGACCTCCGCTCGGGCGCGTACCGCACGGCCGAGGTCGCGGTGGGCGAGCTGCCCGGCGGGATCGTCGCGCTGCACGTGGCCCGCATCGCTCTGGACGCCGCCGTGGGCATCGCGCTCGCGGGCACGGTCGCGATCCTCGCCCGCCGGCTGCTCCGACCGGATCCGCTCGCCCGCCGCCTCAGCCTCGTGGTCACGCTCGCGGGCGGCACCGTGATGATCGCGGCGCTGCTCTCGCTCGGCGCGCGCACGGGCGTGGCCTGGATGGTCGGCGACGCGCTCAACGACCCGGACGTGGGGCTCGACGGCTTCTGGCCGGTGGTCGCGGAGGTCGACGCGTCCACCATCGCGCTCGGCTTCGCCCTGATGATCGTGGGCCTGGTGGTCGAGCACGGCGAGACCCTGCAGCGCAACACCCGCGGTCTCGTCTGATGGGCGCCGACGACGACGCCCCCACCGGCGTCCACTGCCGCCTCGACGAGCTGCTCGCCGCGCGCGGCATGACGCTCACGCGGCTGAGCGCGATCGTGGGCGTGAGCCAGGTGAACCTCTCGGTCCTGAAGAACGACCGCGCCCGGGCGATCCGCTACTCGACCCTCGTCGCGGTGTGCCGCGCGCTCGAGTGCGAGATCGGCGACCTGCTGGTGCTGGATCCGCCGGCGGCCTGACGCGCGCGACCCGCGGTGGACGCCGGCATCGCGGTCGCCCAGCGGGTCGGCCCGCGGCCCAGCCCTACTGCTCGGGCTTCGTCGAGACGGCGACCGTGAACTTCGCGTTCCGACCCGCCTCCCGTGTCGGCCCGACGATGCGGGTCAGCTGCGGCCGGTAGCCGAGCGGGCTGTTGTAGACGGTCCAGAGCTCGCCGCCGGGGCGGAGCATGCGGGCCGCCGCGGCGAACAGGCGCGGCGCGAGGCCCGCGTGCACGGTGGCGCCCGTGTGGAACGGCGGGTTCAGGAGCACGAGGTCGGTGGATCCGTCGGGCACGGTGGATCCCGCGTCGTCGCGCACCACGGGCACCCGGTCGGCCACGCCGTTCGCGGCGACGGTCGCGCGCGCGGAGTCGACGGCCGCCCACGACTGGTCGGTCGCGATCACGCGCAGGCCCGGCCGGGCGAGCGCGACGGCCGACGCGATGACGCCCGTGCCGCAGCCGAGGTCGACCGCGACGCGGGCGTCGGCGGGCAGGTCGGCGAGGAAGGAGAGGAGGAAGCGCGTGCCGATGTCGATCTTGGATCCGGCGAAGGCGGCGCCGTGCGCGCGCACCTCGAGGCCGAGGTCGGGGTGGGAGGCGCCGCGCGGGTAGGGGTCGCCGTCGTCGGCCCGCAGAGGGCGGCGCGCGACGAGGATCCGCGACTTCTGCCGCGCGAGGGTCGCGTGCACGTCGCCGAAGCGGCGGGCGAGGACCTCGGTCATCGCGGGCGTCATGTGCTTCACGCGGCCGCCGGCGAGCACGGTGACGTCGTCGGCGGCCGCCCGGGCGACCACCCCCGCCCACTCGTCGAGCGCGTCGAGGCTGCGCGGCAGGCGCGCGACCACGATCCGGGCGCCCGCGGCGAGCGCGTCGTCGAGCCCGTGGTGGCGGAGATCCGCGGTCTCGCCGGTCAGCTCCGCGTTGAGGTCGAGCGCGGTCTCGGAGGCGAGGGCGTCCTGGTGCACGCGGATGCGCAGGGGATCCGCCGCCCCGGCACGCCGCAGGGCCGCCGCGGCGCCGAGCGCGAGCGCGCCGTACTGGTCGCCGATGACGACGAGCTGCTCGGTACGCACCGGGCGACCCGCGTCGGTCGCGGCGTCGAGCAGCGCGACCAGCTCGTCGAGGAGCAGCCGGTCGGCCGCGTCCACGGCGAAGAGGTTCTCGGCCTCGACGTCGGGCCGGCGGCGCAGCGCGCCGAGGTCGAGCAGGTCGTCGGCAGCGGATGCGGGTGCGGCGTCGGGAGCGTCGCTCACCGCGCGTCGCGCCCGGAGCCGTCGCGGTCGTCGCCCGGCATGGCGAGCGCCGCCCGGTACAGCACGACCTCGGTCTGCCGCGAGGGCCGCACGCCCGCGCGCAGCGACACCACGTCGCCGTCGCCGCGGGCCGCGAACACCCGGCGGCCGGGCCGCGACAGCAGCTCGTCGGCGAGCGCCGACTCCAGCTGGCGCACGCGGCCGCGGAGCTCCGACACCTGGTTCTCGAGCTCGAGGATCCGCGCGATGCCCTCCAGGCTCACGCCCTCCGCGCCGAGCCGGGCGACCTCCCGCAGCTGCACGATGTCGCGCATCGAGTAGCGGCGGCTTCTCCCGGCCGTGCGGGTGGGCGACACGAGCCCGAGGCGGTCGTACTGCCGGAGCGTCTGCGGGTGCATGCCCGACAGCTCGGCCGCCACGGAGATCACGAAGACGGGGGCGTCCTCGTCCATCGTGTCGCGGGGATCCACGTCAGCTCCTGGCCCGCTCGATGAGCTCGCGGCGCGGGTCCTCGTCGGGGCCCGAGCTCGCGAACGCGTCGAGCGCCACGCGCTGGGCGTCGGTGAGGCGGGACGGCACCGCGACCTCGATGCGCGCGAGCAGGTCGCCCGTGCCCTTCGGGGTCGTGACGCCGCGGCCCTTGACCCGCAGCACCTTGCCGCTGGACGTGCCGGGCGCGACCTTCAGCCGCACCGGGTCGCCGCCGAGCGTGGGCACCTCGATGGTCGCGCCGAGCGCGGCCTCGGGGAAGGTGACGGGCACGTTGACCCGCAGGTTCAGCCCGTCGCGCTCGAACACCGGGTGCGGTCGCACGTGCACCGTGAGGATGATGTCGCCCGACGCGCCGCCGTCGCCCGACGGCTCGCCCTTGCCGGCGAGGCGGATCTTCTGCCCGTCGGAGACCCCGGCCGGCACGCGCACCGTGAGGGGGCGGCCGTCGGAGTCCTGCAGGCGCACGACGTCGCCCTGCACCGCGGTGAGGAAGTCGATCGTGGTGGTGGCGGTGACGTCGCGGCCCTTGGTGGGCGCGCCGTAGCCGCGGTAGCCGCCGGTCGACTGGCCGAAGCCGCCGTTGCCGAACATGCCGCCGAGGATGTCCTCGAACCCGCCCTGGCTGTACTGCGGCTGGCCGGATCCGAACCCGGCCGCCCGCCGCCCGCGGCCGCCGGCCTGCTGGCCGAACATGCCGCCGAACACGTCCTCGAACCCGCCCGCCTGGCCGCCGCCGGCACCCGGGGCGGTGAAGCGCGCGCCGGATCCCATGGCCCGCATCTGGTCGTACTCGCGGCGCTGCTCCTTGTCGGCCAGCACGGCGTGCGCCTCGCTGATCTCCTTGAAGCGCGCCTCGGCCGACGGATCCGGGTTGCTGTCCGGGTGGTACTGCCGCGCGAGCTTGCGGTAGGCCTTCTTCAGGTCGGCCTCCGAGACGTCCTTGGACACTCCGAGGACCTTGTAGAAGTCCTTGTCGAACCAGTCCTGGCTGGCCATCAGACGCCTCCCTTCTTCGTCGTCTCGTGGTGGGGGCCGCACGACCCGGTCCGGGCGCCCGCGCGTGCGGACGCCCGGACCGGGATGGGTGCAGCCGGATCGATGCTGCGGTTGATGGCGCTACTCCGGCTTGTCGACGACGACCTTCGCGGCCCGCAGCAGCGTCTCGCCGATGTAGTAGCCACTCTCGACGACGTCCGCGACGGTGTCCACCTGCACCTCGGGGTTCGGCTTCTGGAAGATCGCCTCGTGCACCTGCGGGTCGAAGGCGTCGCCGACGGCGCCGACCTTGACCAGCCCGATGCGCTCCACGTTCGTCCGCAGCTTGGCGACGATCGCGGTGAGCGGTCCGCCCTCCGCCAGGTCGCCGTGCTTCTCGGCGCGATCGAGGTCGTCGAGCACCGGGAGGATGCCCTTGACCACGTCGCCGACCGCGCGCTGGCGCTCGATCTCGCGGTTGGCCTCGGTGCGCTTGCGGTAGTTGGCGTACTCCGCGGTGACGCGCTTCAGGTCGGCGAGGTGCTCGGAGTCGCCCTCGACGGGCTCCGCCCGGGTCTTCTCGATGAGGTCCTGCAGCTCCTCGTCCATGGGGTCGGTCGTCTCCACGTCGGGGCCCTCGGCCTCGACGAACGCGCCGTCGACGCCGGGGAGGGAGGCCGCCTCGGCGGCGTCAGCCGCCTGCGCGTCGGATCCGGCCGGGGACGCGGAGGCCGACTGCTCGGCCCCCTCGCCCTCGGGCGTGACGTCGTCGGGCCCGCGGCCCTCGCCGTTCGCGGTGTCCTCGGTCATCGGTCGGTCTTCTTGTCCTCGTCGTCCTCGTCCACGACCTCGGCGTCGACGATGTCCTCGTCGTCCTTCTTCGCCTCGGACGCGCCCTCGGGGGTCTCACCCGTGGCCTGCTCCTGCTGGCCCTGCGCGTAGATGGCCTCGCCGAGCTTGGTCTGGCTCGCGGACAGCTTGTCGAACGCGGTCTTGACCGCATCCTCGTCGTCGCCGGCGAGGGCGCTCTTCAGGCCGTCGACGTCGCCCTGGACCTCGGACTTGACGTCCTCGGGCAGCTTGTCGTCGTTCTCCTTGATGAGCTTGTCGATCGAGTAGGCGAGCTGCTCCGCGTTGTTGCGGATCTCGGCCTGCTCGCGGCGCGTCTTGTCCTCCGCCGCGTGCTCCTCGGCCTCGCGCACCATGCGCTCGATGTCCTCCTTCGCGAGCGAGGATCCGCCCGTGATGGTCATCGACTGCTCCTTGCCGGTGCCCTTGTCCTTGGCGGACACGTGCACGATGCCGTTGGCGTCGATGTCGAAGGTGACCTCGACCTGCGGGATCCCGCGGGGCGCCGGCGCGATGCCGGTGAGCTCGAAGGTGCCGAGGTTCTTGTTGTCGCGGGTGAACTCGCGCTCGCCCTGGAAGACCTGGATCGCCACGGACGGCTGGTTGTCGTCGGCCGTGGTGAAGGTCTCGCTGCGCTTGGTCGGGATGGCCGTGTTGCGCTCGATGAGCTTGGTCATGATGCCGCCCTTGGTCTCGATGCCGAGGCTCAGGGGGGTGACGTCGATGAGCAGGACGTCCTTGCGCTCGCCCTTCAGCACGCCGGCCTGGAGCGCGGCGCCGACGGCGACGACCTCGTCCGGGTTGACGCCCTTGTTGGGCTCCTTGCCGCCCGTGAGCTTCTTCACGAGGTCGACGACGGCGGGCATGCGGGTGGATCCGCCGACGAGGACCACGTGGGCCACGTCGCCGACCGAGACGCCGGCCTCGCGGATGACGTCCTCGAAGGGCTTGCGGGTGCGCTCGAGCAGGTCGTTCGTGAGCTCCTCGAACTTGGCGCGGGTCAGCGTCTCGTCGAGGTTGGCCGGGCCGTTCTCCGTGAGGGAGAGGTACGGGAGCTGGATCGAGGTGCTGGTGGAGGAGCTGAGCTCCTTCTTCGCCTGCTCAGCGGCCTCCTTGAGGCGCTGCTTGGCGATCTTGTCGTTCGAGACGTCGACGCCCGTCGACTCCTTGAAGCGCTTGACGAGGTGGTCGACGATGCGCTGGTCCCAGTCGTCGCCGCCGAGGCGGTTGTCGCCCGCGGTGGAGCGGACCTGGATGGTGCTGAAGTCGTCGTCCTTGCCCACCTCGAGGAGGGAGACGTCGAACGTGCCGCCGCCGAGGTCGAAGACGAGGATGAGCTCGTCCTCCTTGCCCCGGTCGAGGCCGTATGCGAGCGCCGCCGCGGTGGGCTCGTTGATGATGCGGAGCACGTTGAGGCCCGCGATCTCGCCGGCCTCCTTCGTGGCCTGGCGCTCGGCGTCGTTGAAGTACGCGGGGACGGTGATGACCGCGTCGGTCACCGAGTCGCCCAGGTACTGCTCGGCGTCGCGCTTGAGCTTGCCGAGGATGCGGGCGGACAGCTCCTGCGACGTGTACTTCTTGTCGTCGATGCCGACGGTCCAGTCGGTGCCCATGTGGCGCTTGACCGACGAGATGGTGCGGTCGACGTTGGTGACGTTCTGGCGCTTGGCGGTCTCGCCGACCAGCACCTCGCCGTCCTTGGTGAACGCGACGACGGACGGCGTGGTGCGCGCGCCCTCGGCGTTGGCGATGACGGTGGGCTCCCCGCCCTCCAGGACCGAGACCACCGAGTTGGTGGTACCCAGGTCGATTCCTACTGCACGAGCCATGGGGTGTTCTCCTTCTATTGCCGCGGCGCCCGGATCACGGGGGTCGCTTCGTGTGGTGACGCGGGTGTCCCGCGGAGTCTCGCTCGCGGTGCCGCTTCGTCAGCGGCGTGCTACTTGAGCCGCGATGACTCAACTCTACCGGGACCTCGCCGGGCGTCAAGTCGGGACGCCAGGAGTTGAGCGATGTCGGCTCAACTCACAGGATCGGCGGCCCGCGATCGGCCCGATCGGCGGCGGTGTGCCCCGGCCGGGGGGGCCGGAGGGTCGAGACGGGGGCTACTGGTTCACGTAGATCGCTACTGGGTCCCTTTTCCGGGGTCGATCTCCTGATTTAGCGTTGCCGAGGCGAGGCCGGGGGGCCTCTCGGCGCCCTTCATGAGGACGTGTTCTCCAGGGGGTGATCGAGATGGTCGGTACGCGTGCGCGCCATGCCGCCGACCCGCGTCCGGTCGCCACCGGAGCGCGCTCCCGTCCCGGGATCCGCCGCCTGGCCGCGCTCGCGGCGGCCGCCGTCGGAGCCGCGCTCCTCGTCACCCTGCCCGCGCAGACCGCGACCGCGGCGTCGCAGCTGATCACGGAGTCGTTCAGCGGCACGAGCGTGACCGACGCCGCGTGGAAGCCGCTCGGCAGCGCCTGCCTCACCCGCGCCACCTCGACCCCGAGCAGCGGCTCGACGCTCGGCGTCTGCTCGAGCCGCACCCAGGCGCCGCCCGCGAGCGCGACCCCGGGTGCCCTCCAGCTCACCGACAACCGCGTCAACGCGGTCGGCGGCGTCGTCTACGACAACGCGATCCCGGCCGGCGGCGGGCTCGACATCAAGTTCGACCAGTACCAGTACGGCACCTCCTCCGGCGGCGCCGATGGCATCGGGTTCTTCCTCACCGACGGATCCGTGCCGCTCACCGCGGCGGGCCCGTCCGGCGGATCCCTCGGCTACGCCCAGAGCACGACCGCGGCGGGCGTCGCGGGCGGCTACCTCGGCGTCGGCCTCGACGCGTACGGCAACTACTCGAACGGCACCGAGGGCCGCGGCACGGGATGCACCACCCCGAGCGCCGGCGTCGGCTCGCGCCCCAACGCCATCGCGCTGCGCGGACCCGGCACGGGCCTGACGGGCTACTGCTACCTGACGGGCGCATCGCCCGCGTCGAGCCTCCGCGCCACGACGACGCTGAGCACGCCGACCACGGACCTCGGCCGGACCATCCGCATCACGGTCTCCCCCGCCCGGCTCCCCGTCGTCACCGTCTACGTGGGCGCCACGGCCGGCGCATCCGCCGCATCCCTCACGCAGGTCGTGCAGTACACGATGACCACCCCCGCCCCCGCGTCCTACAAGCTCGGCTACCTCGCCTCGACGGGCACCTTCACGGACACGCACCTGATCCGCGAGGTGAGCGTCTCGAGCATCACCGACCTCACGCCGCTCAACCTCGTGAAGCAGATCGACCGGTCGACCGCGCAGCCCGCGGCCTACGCCGAGGGCCAGACGATCCCGTATCAGTTCGTGCTCACCAACACCGGCGGCGTCATCCTGTCGAACCTCACGGTGAACGACCCCCTCGTCCCCTCCGCCTCCTGCACCGGGGGCCTCCTCGGGACCGGCCTGCTCCTCATCGGCGCGTCGGCGACGTGCACGGGCACCCACGTCGTGACGCCCGCGGAGGCGATGTCCGGCACGCTCGTGAACACCGCGACGGCACGCGGCCTCAACACGCTGCTCCTGGGCGTGAACAGCAACTCGAGCACGGCGACCGCGAAGATCGTGACGCCGGCTCCCGCGCTCGCGCTCACGAAGACGGGCACGCTCACGGACTCCAACGGCAACGGCCGGGCGGACGTCGGCGAGCGGATCGCCTACTCGTTCGTCGCGCGCAACAGCGGGAACGTGTCGCTGTACACGGTGGCGGTGGCCGACCCGCGCGTCACCGGCATCAGCCCCGCCTCCACGACCCTCGCGCCCGGCGCGTCCCAGACCTTCACCTCCACGGCGTACACCGTGACCCAGGCCGACGTGGACGCCGCGACGCCGATCGTCAACACGGCGACCGTCTCCGGGAAGACCTTCTCCGGGGCGGCCGCGCCGACCGCGAGCTCGTCGACGAGCACGCCGGTCAACGGATCCGCGGCGCTCACGCTGACCAAGGGCGCGACGCTCACGGGCGGGTCCGTGGCGGGCGCCACGGTCGCGTACACCTTCTCGATCAGGAACACCGGCACCGTGCCGCTCACCGGGGTGGCGCTCACGGATCCGCTGCCCGGGCTGTCGGCCGTGACGTACGCGTGGCCGGGCACCGCGGGCACGCTCGCCGTCGGCGCGACAGCGACCGCCACCGCGAGCTACACGGTGCGGCAGGCCGACGTCGACGCGGGGCAGATCGCGAACACTGCGACCGTCCGCGGCGCGAGCTCCGGCGGCACGCAGGCGCAGGCCTCCGCGACCCGCACCGTGACCCTCGACCGCACGGCGACCCTGGCCTTCACCAAGACCGCGACGCCCGGCAACGTGCCGACGGCGGGCGGCGTCGTGACGTACGCGTTCCGGCTGCAGAACACCGGGTCGACGACCCTCACGGGCGTCTCCATCGCGGATCCGCGCACCGGCGTCTCCGCCCTGGCGTACACGTGGCCCGGCACCGCGGGCACGCTCGCACCCGGCCAGGTCGTGACCGCGACCGCCACGTACACGGCCACGACCGCGGACGTGGCGGCCGGCTCCATCGTCAACACCGCGACCGCCACCGCCACCGCGCCGACCGGCGCGATCAGCCGCACCGCGACCGCGACCGTGCTGGCGGTGCCGGACCCGCTGCCGGACGCCGCGACGACGCCGCAGGGCGTGCCCGTGGTGGTCGACGTGCTGGCCAACGACGGGCCCGCCGCGACGGGTGCGACGCTCAGCCGCGCACAGCTCTCGGCGACGCCGGCGCTCGTGGGCGGCGCGGCGGCACCCGTGCCCGCGTCGCCGACCTCCGGCAGCGTCACGTGCGTCGCGAGCGGCACGGACCGCGGCCGCTGCACGTACCGGTCGGTCGACGGCTTCACGGGCGTGGACGTCTTCGACTACGCGCTGCAGAGCGCCGCGGGCACCTGGAACGTGCGCGTCACGATCACCGTCACGCCCGTCAACCGCACGGCCGTCGCCCGCGCCGACCGGCTGGTGGCGACCATCGGCGGTCCGGACGTGATGATCGACCCGCGGGCCAACGACACCGACGTGGACGGCGACGCCCTCGCGATCACGGGTGCCACCCCGCCCGCCGCGCTGCCCGGGTCGTTCAGCTGCTCGGCCGTCCTGTGCATGTACCGGCCTCCGACCACGGGGACGGCGGGATCCACCGCGATCGCCTACGCGATCACCGACCGCCCAGGGGCGCCCGGTACCGGCATCGCCGCGACATCGACGATCACCGTCTACCTCGACCCCGCGCCGCTCGTGCCCCGCGGCTTCACGCACCGGGACGACGCCGCGCTCGGCGCATCCACCGGCACCTGGACGAGCACGACGACCGTCACCGCCGCCACCGCGAGCTGCGTCGCCGGCCGTCCGGTCACGGCGCTCGCCTGGACCGCGGTCCCCGGCGCCACCGACCAGCTCGTCGAACGGCGTCTGGCGGGCACGACGCCGGGCGCGTGGATCACGGTCGCCCGCCTGGCCGGCACCGTCACCTCGTTCTCGGACGACCGGCTCGGCGAGTCCCGCTCCTACCAGTGGCGCGTCCGTCCCGACCTGCAGCGCTGGCTCGGCGTCGCGAGCGCCCCCTCCGTCGCCGTCGCCCAGCCGGCGGCCGTCTCCGCGGTGGGCTGCTGATGCCCGCCCCGCGACCCCCCAGGCCGCATCCGCCCCCGGATGCGGCGACACGCCCCGACCGACACGTCCATCACCGCACCAGCAGGAACAGCAGCACCACCACCAGCACCATCCGCGCACATCGCGCACCGCGTCACACATCGAGAGGAACCACCATGAGCACCACCCAGGCACCCCAGCGTCGTCGCCCCTGGAAGAAGATCGTCGCCACCGGCGCGGTCGTCGCCGTGGGCACGATCATCACCGGCGGCGCGTTCGCCATCTTCACCGACTCCGACACGGCGACGCTCCAGGCCGACGCGGGTCAGCTCGACATCGTCGCCACCGGCGACTACACGGTCGCGGACATCGCGCCCGGGGACACCGTCCAGCGGCCGATCCTGCTCGAGCTGCCCGACGCGACCAACGACGGCGACCTCGTGGCGGCCGTCCAGCTGTCCTACGCCGTGACGGCGGAGACGGCCGGCACGGACGACCCGGCCCTCGCCGGAGGCGGCGAGTCGCTCGTCAGCGGGGCCGCGGGACTCACCTACTCGCTGCAGACCTGCGTCGGCGGCGAGTGGACGTCCGCCACCGCCCCCGTGGGTGCGTACACCTGCTCCGGCACGGTGCAGCAGACCGGTGCGGGCACCCTCGACTCGATCACGGGCGCGGGCAGGTCCACCACGCTCACGCCGGCCGACTTCGGCGTCACTCCGACGGCGGACGGGACCTTCCCGAGCGACACCGCCGACGTCGCGCTCAACACCCTGATGGTCCTGCAGCTGCCCGACACCGCGGACAACGACTACGAGAACGCGGCCGCATCGCTGACGTTCACCGCAGCCGCGATCCAGCGCGACGGCCTGCAGCGCTGATCGCCTCCGATCGGGCCCCGGCACGCGCCGGGGCCCGATCGCCCGGCGTCGCGTCCGCGCGTCGCCCTGCCCCACCGCACCACCCCTCATCCGTCCCGACCCGGAGGACCCGACCATGCGCGCACACCACGGCACCGGCGGCATCGCCGCCGCCGCCCTGTGCCTGACGCTGGTCGCCTCCGCACCGGCGGCCCCGGCCCGCGCCGCCGGGAGCCCCGCCGCCGTCGACTCCCCCTCGCTCGAGGTCGACGAGCTCACCGGCCCCGGCATCCCGCTCGACGACCTGGCCCCGGGCGACACCGTCGACTGGGCCGCCGACGTCACCAACGTCTCCGGGGACGCCTCCCCGCTCTCCGTCCGCCTCGACTCGATGCGCTCCATGGCCCTCACCGGCGACGCCGTGGGCGGCATCCAGCTGTCCGTCCGGCTCTGCGAGGACGGATTCGAGATCCTCACCGCGCCCATGCGCTGCCGCGGCCCCGTCGAGCCGCTCGGATCCGGTCCCGCCGCCACGCTCGACCGCGTCGTCACGCGCACCCCGCTCGACGCGGGCGAGACCGTGGGCATCGCCGTGCGCGTGCGGTTCCCGTCCGGCGCCGACAACGGGATGGAGTCCACGGCCGGCATGATCCGCATCGGCTTCGCCCTCGTCGACGACACGGGTGCCGGCACGGATCCGTCCACCGGTGGCGGCACGGGGAGCGGCACCGGCACGGGCACCGGCACCTCGCCCGCGGGATCCGCCCCCGCCGCCGACGCCCCGCGCGACCTGCTCCCCGTCACGGGCCGCGACATCGCGTCCGCCCTGGCCGGCGCCCTGCTCGCCCTCCTCGGGGGCGGGATCCTGCTGCTCGCCGGCCGCCGCCGCCGCACCGCCGAGGCCGCGTCGTGATCGGCGACCGCACCGCGCGCGTCGAGGAAGCGGCCCCGCACGCGGCGCCGCCCCGCCGGAGCCCGGCCCGCCGCGCCCTCGGCGCCATCGGCGGCCTCCTCACGGTCGTCGTCGGGCTGGCCGTGATCGCGGTCGTCGCCCTCTCCGCGCTCGGCGTCACCCGCTTCGTCCCCGTCCTCTCCGACTCGATGGCGCCCGGCATGCCCGTCGGCTCCCTCGCGATCACCGCCCCGACGCCCCGGGCGGAGGTGGCGGAAGGCGACGTCGTCGTCTTCACGGCTCCCACCGGCCCGCGCGTGCGGGTGATCCACCGCGTCATGCACGTCTTCGGCCCGGAGGACGCGGCGAACCTCGACGGCTGGTCCGACGACCGCCTCGCCATCGAGACCAAGGGCGACAACAACCCCTCCGCCGATCCGTGGATCGTCACCATCGGCGACGACGCCGTGTGGGAGCGCACGTCGGTCGTCCCGTTCCTCGGCTGGCCGTTCGTCTGGCTCGGCGACCCCATCACGCGCATGGTCGCGTTCGCGGTCGTCGGCGCGACGGGGACCATCTGGCTGCTGACGGTCATCTGGCGTCGTCCGCCGCGCATGACCGGCGAGCCCGCCTGATGCCCCGCCATCGCGCCGCGCCCGCCGCGCCCGCCGCCCCCGCGCCGCACGGTCGCCGCGCCGCACGCCGCGGGATCCGCCGCGCCCGTCCCCTGCTCGTCCCCGCGATCGCGGTGGTCCTCGCCCTCGCCGGCGTCGGCACCGCGTACGCCGTGTTCACCGACCGCGCCGCGTCGCGGATCACCGTGGGCGCGGGCGTCGTTGAGCTCGACTGGGGTGGAGGCGGAGCGGATCAGCTCGCCGTGCCGATCACGGGGCTCCGGCCGGGTGACGCCCAGGTGCGGCTCGTGGACCTCGCGAACACCGGCACCGTCGCCGCCCGGGAGCTCCAGGTCACGCTGGGCGGGACGGCCGTGGCGAGCACGTCCGACGGCCTCCAGGTGGCGTTCGACCGCTGCACGGTCGCGTGGACGGGCGCGCCTGGCACCTCGGTCTGCTCGGGGACGATCACCCCGGTGGTGGCCGACCGCCCCGCCGTCGGCCGGTTCGCGCTCCCCGCCTCCCCCGCCCGCGCGGTCGGCGGTCGGGACCACCTGCGCGTCACGGTGCGGCTGGCCGCGTCCGCGCCCACGACCGCGCAGGGCGCCACCGGTTCCGTGACCCTCCGGGTCGACGGCAACCAGCGCTTCGGCGTCCAGCGCTGACCCGGATCGGGACCCTCGAGATCACGAAAGCATCACGGGACCCATCGCCCTGGCGAGGGGCGCCGAAGCACCATCCGACTCCAACCGGCGACCACGTCGGCCGCCCTGAAACGTAAGGATCCATCATGCGCAACCTCACCAAGTCCGTCTTCGGCCTCGCCACCGCGGGCTTCCTCGTCGTCGGCCTCGCGGCCTGCTCGACCCCCGCCGAGACGCCGTCGTCCTCGGGCTCCTCCCAGCCCGCCGCGACCGCCACCACCGAGGCCAACCCCACGCCGCTGGCGACGATCCCGACCCTGACCGGCGTCGACACCAAGGTCACCCTCGACTCCGGCTTCACCGGCGCCCTCACGACCCTGGGCCTGACCCCCGGCGTCATCGGCACCGCCACCCTCGACGGCGCCACCGGCACCCTCGCGTTCCCCATCACCGGCGGCAACGTGAAGTACTTCGACCCCGAGCAGTCCTACCGCCCCTACGTCCAGGGCGAGATCGACCACTCCGGCTCCGGCATCAGCCTCACCGCCGGCAGCACGGTCGTGAAGCTCACCGACTTCGTCATCGACCCCGGCACCAGCCGCCTCACCGGATCGGTCCAGGTCGGCGACGGCGAGGTCATGAAGGACGTCTACATCTTCAACCTCGACGGCACGACCCTGAAGCCCCTCCAGATGGAGGGCGACAATGCCGTCCTCGAGGGCACCACCGTCAAGGTCAGCCCCGACGCCGCCGCCCTGCTGAACAGCACCTTCGGCACCACCGCGGTCACCGACCAGCTCGTCGTCGGCATCGCCAAGATCACCGTCAACACCAAGTAGCACCCGCCCCGGGCTCGACCCCGGAGAGCACCACCGCGAACGGCCCGGCCCACGACGCCGGGCCGTTCGTCGTGCGCCGGGGGACCGCGACCGCGGTGGCCGGACGCGCATGTGGGAGCGACCGGCCCGAACGCGGCGGGGCCCCCTCGCATGCGCAGCGAGGGGGCCCCTGCCGGGTGACTCGGACCCGGCGCAGGGGCTTCGGAACGGAGCCGCGATCGGGCGGGCGGGCGGGCCCGCGCGACCGTGACCGGACGATCCGCCCTGCGCGTGCCGTACCAGGAACAGTCGTCGGACGCCGCATCCATGCACATCGGAGATCTCCAGCCGCGCGTCGCATCGTATGTGCATGAGCGTTCAACGAATCCCCGTCTCCCTGCTCGCCCGCGGCACCGCCGCCCTCGCCGGCGTGGTCGTCCTCGCCGGATGCTCGGCTCCCGGCGCGGCATCCGCCGCGACCGACGCCGCCCCCGACGCGACCACCGCCGTCGCCACCACCGGCCCCGTCGCATCGGGCGACGGCGGCACGACCGCCGACCGCACCGACTCCGACACGGAGGACCGCAACACCGACACCATCTCGGCGCTGTTCACCGCCGCGTTCCCAGATCCCGCCTCCCCCGCGGCGAACGCCGCCGCGATCGCGGCCATCGCGCCCGACGCGACCGCGAACGGGGCGGGCGCGAAGGCCGGCCCCGGCGGGTTCCTCGACGAGTTCGCCACCGCGCACCAGCGGGTGCCCGGCGCCCAGGCCGTGGTCAAGCACATCGCCGCGGACGGCGACCTCGTGGCCGTCCATTACCAGATCACCTCGAAGCCCGACGACGAGCGCACCGGCGAAGCGGCCGTCGACCTCTTCCGCCTCGCGGACGGCAAGGTCACCGCGGTCTGGTCGTTCCACCAGCCGGTGCCGCAGGGCACGCCCGCGAGCGGCAACACGAACACGATGTTCAGCGACCTCTACCAGGGGAAGGCCGACGCGCCCGAGCTGACCGAGCAGCAGGAGGAGGCGAACCGGCAGCTGGCCGTGGGCGCCTACGACACGCTCTTCCGGGATCACGACGCGAGCGTGCTCGACCGCTCCTTCGACCCGGCGTACCTGCAGCACAACACGGTCGCCGCGAACGGCACGGCGGCGCTCAAGGCCCTCTTCTCCGGCGGCGCGCAGTTCCCGGCGCAGCAGTCCGTGATCTCGATCGCCGACGGCGACCTCGTCTGGACCTTCTCGCAGCCGGTGGGCGCGAAGGCGGACGCCCCGTTCCTCGCGGCCGACATCTTCCGGGTCGACGGCAGCCTCATCCGCGAGCACTGGGACGTGGTGCCCGCGAGCTGATCCGGCGCCCGCCCGCACGCGACGACGGGACGGTCCGCGGACCGTCCCGTCGTCGTGCCCGCGTCGGCGATCCGCGCCCGCCGGCGATGTCGGCGTCGGGCTTGACCTTCCACCCGCTGGAGGGCCCATGGTCGATGCATGACCCACGGATCCCTCCTCCCCATCGGCGAGTTCTCCCTCGCCACCTCGTTCCCCGCCCCCACGCTGCGCCACTACCACTCCGAGGGCCTGCTCGTGCCCGCCGAGGTCGATCAGGACACCGGGTACCGGGCCTACGCCTTCCCCCAGGTGCACCGGGCGCTCCTCATCACGGCGCTGCGCGGCGCGGGCATCGGCCTCCGGGACATCCGCGACGTCCTCGACGCCCCGGATCTGCTGCCGGAGCTCCTCACCCGGCACCACGCGGCCCTGCGAGCCCGGCGCCTCGAGGAGGACGCCGCCCTCGCGCAGTCCGCGCAGCTCGCCGCGGGCTGGCCGGACGCGGGAGGACGGGACGCGGATCCGGCCACGTCCGTGACCCGTCGGGTGCCCGGGGAGCCGGTCGGCGACGACGGCGTGGTGCTGCCCCCGCGGGTGCGGGATGCGGCGCGCGCGCTGCGACGCGAGCTCGTGGATGCGGGCGTCGGGACCCGGGCGCACCCCTGGTGCCGGTACGCGCTCGCCACCGCGGCCGACCGGGCCAGGGTCATGGCGCCCGAGGGCCCGGACTGGGTGGTCGGCGTCGACCTCGCGGGCTCCTGGCCCGGCGAGGCCTCCCTCCCTGCGGACACCGAGACCGAGGATCGCCCGGGCCGCCGGGAGCGCGTCGTCGTCATCCCCGGGGCGCCCACGATGGTGGTCCTGGCCGCGGCCCTGCATCACCTGACGACGACGTCCCTGGAGCTCGGCCTCACCGCCGACCTCGGCGATCCCCGCTACGTGCTCACGCCCGACCACGTCGAGCTCGCGCTCACGGTGACGGCCGATCCCGGGGAGTGAGACCGCGGCGGCGCCCACTCAGCCGATCGCGGGGCGTCCGTGCCCGCATGCCGCGTCCCCCGCGACGCGGGCGGGATCACCGGCCGGCGTTGTAGTGGTCGAGGACCTGCGTCGGGGTGAGGGCGGCCGAGTAAACGGCCGCGAAGCGCATGCTGCCGGCGAAGTAGCGGTTCCCGGCGCCCGGCCAGGTGTCGAGGTTGTCGTAGCCGATGCGCCACCAGCCCGTGGTGCCCTCGGAGGCGCGGAACGAGGAGTTGGCGGCGGCCTGCTTGCCGTCCAGGTACAGGGTCATGCCGTTCGTCGGGGACATCGTCGCGACCGCGTGGTGCCAGGCGCCGTCGGTGACCACGGCGGAGCTCGCGATGGTCATGATCCCGGCCTGGGGCGTGTACGTGCCGAACACGAGCTGGCCGGACGTGTTGATGTAGGTGTGGCGGTCGTAGGAGCCCGACAGCCCGGTCTGGCTGTTGCCGAACCCGATGAGCTTGCCGCCGCGGACGGTGGTCTTGAACCAGACCTCGGTCGAGAACGTCTGGGGGGAGGTCTGCTGCAGCCCGTTCGTGACCTGGCTCGACGAGCCGTTGAGCTGGTACGAGCCGCCGGAGTCGCGCAGGCACGCCTGCGGGGAGACGTTGGTGCTGGTCATGCCGCCGCGGTAGGTGCCGGGGTAGGCGCCCGAGTCGATGTCCACCGCCTGGCCCGAGCCCGTCGCCTCGTTCAGCGGGTAGGCGAACAGCGCGCTGGCCTTGTCGGCGGTGACGGCGTTCATGCAGGAGAAGTAGGTGGCGGAGGAGGCCGCGCTGTTGTTGCTGTTCGTGATGGCCGCGGTGAAGGCGCCGTTGGTGGTGGGGGCGAGCAGCAGGAGCATGCCCGCCGCCGCGGCCGCGAGCGACGCCGCCACGGTCGCGCGGCGCGGGCGCGTCCCGCGTCCCCGCAGCCGGCGCACCGCCTCGGCAGGTGCCTTCCTCATGCGTCATCCCCCACTGCGCGGCGCGCCGTCTCGACGTCGACGGGCTCGAGACCCCGGGGCGCGTCGGCGCCCCCAGTCTGGTCGGCCTCGTCCTCGTCCGCGACGATCCCGTCCGGCGAGGCGCGCAGGACACGCTCCTCGGGCTCGGCGGGGAGGCCGACGACGAGCGTGTAGAGGAGGGGGACGGCGCAGACGCCGAAGAAGAGGATCCAGCCCCAGAGCGGCAGGTCGAGCGTGGAGGACACGTCGTAGAAGCGCCCGGCCTCGCCCGCGGGAGCGGTGATGGTGCCGACCTGGCCGGCGGCGAGGGTGGCGTGGGTGCCGCCCTCGGCCGCGATGCGGATGGGGAGCATGCCGGTCGACACGATGGTCGCCTCGACGTCGCTGCCGCGGGTCGCCGCGTCGAGCACGACGAGGCCGACGAAGGGCTTGAGCACGAACACGGTGAGCGCCGCGACGCGGGCGCCGCCGAGCATGCGGATGGACGCGCGGTGCGTGGGCGAGCCGATGAGGCGGGTCAGCATCATGACGATGACGAAGCCGGCGAGCAGCAGCGGCACGCCCTTCGCGAGCCAGCCGAAGCCCGGGAGGATCGTGGTGGCCTCGCCGACGAGGTGCGCCTGGTCGGTCTTCCAGGGATCCACCGCGCCGTTGATGTCGCCCTGCGTGGTGAGGCCGTCGGCGTCGACCGCGATGACGCGGTGCGTGTAGGTCTCGTCCGGGGTGGTGGAGGGGTGGAAGCTGACGACGTCGCCCGGCTGGACGTCCTCGAGGAGGACGGGGGTCGTGAGGAGCAGCGTGCCGACGGGGGCCGTGGTGCCCATCGACGGGGTCTGCACGACGAACCAGCGGCCGCCGGACGCCTGGAACAGGAGCGTCGTCGCGACGAGGGCGGTGAGGAGGACGGTGGCCGCCCACATGAGGACGGTGCGGCGACGGACGACGCGGGAGGTGCGGGCCGCGCGACGGGCCGCGCCGCGGGCGGGCAGGTCCGGCGCGAGGACGACGAGCGCCGGGAGGACCGGCGCGGTCGGGTCGAGGTGCAGGTCCTCGGCGCGGAGCTCCAGGTCGAGCTCCAGGTCCAGGTCGATCTCCAGCTCGAGGTCGAGCTCGAGGGCCTCGATCGCCGTGGTGTCGGTCGTGGTGCCGACCGTGGGGGCGGTCGGGCGGTCCTGGATGTCGGTCATGGTGCGCCTCCCGGGTCAGGGGCTTCGAGGGGGATGGGGTGCGGGGCCGCCTCTCGGCGGCCCCGCGGGGATCCAGCGGGGTGGGACTAGCCCGCGAAGGTCCAGGTGAGGGGCAGCGAGGCGCCGAGGCCCTGGTACGTGTTGCCGGCGGAGGAGTCGAGCGTGACCGCGAAGGTGAAGTCGGTGCTCGCGTTGGCGGCGAGGGCCGTCAGCGTCTTGGCGGAGGAGCCGGCGAGGGCCGCTGCGGTGCCGGAGTAGACGGGGGTGGCGCTGCCCGCGGCCGTGATGACGACGTTGAGCTTGGAGCAGAAGTCGGTGGCCGAGCCGTTGACGGTGCCGTTCTTGAACTGGGCGCAGGCGGCGCCGGGGGTCAGCGTGAAGGTCGAGGCCCGCGTCGTGCCGACGTTCTTGATGCTCACGACGCTCGTGACCGTCTGGCCGGGCATCATCGCGGTCGAGCCGCCGAACTTGTTGATGGTGGAGCAGGTGGCGGCGTTCGAGTCGACGCCGGACGTGGCGCTCGTGCTGAGGCAGGTGACGGTGGGGGCGCCGTTGGCGCCGGCCTGCGACTCCTGCATGACCAGCGAGCCGGAGGCCGCCGTGTTGGTGTCGTTGGTGATCGAGGCGACGAAGCCCGACAGCGTGCCGGACATCGAGACGGAGAGGAGGACGGCGGCGGCGACGCCGGTGGCGATGGCGATGGGGGCGAAGCGGACGCGCGTGGCCTTCTTGGCGGCGGCGGCGATGTGGTGCGACATGTTCTGACTCCGGGTGCGTAGGGGAAGGGAGGGGCTGGATGAGCCCCTGGGGAAGAAGCTCGGTGACTCGCTTTGCAAGTAACTCGAAGATACAGCTACTCGGGATTCGCGCAATCCCCCCACTGCGGGGGGCACCGCGTTCGCCGAGGGGACCGCGGCCGCGAGGGCGCGTTACAGTCGCTGGACCGCCCATGGATCCGCCGGATCCACCGATGCAGGGACACCCGACATGAGCCCGGAGAGAACCGCTCCCCGCCGCGACGACGCCGCGGCCGTGGAGGCGCTCGCCAACGCCCTGCACATGATCGAGACCGCGCAGCGCCACCTGCGCACGCGCATCGCGCAGGACATCGGGGTGAACGTCACCGACCTCACCGTCATCAGCGTGGTGGGCGACCTCCACCGGATGACCCCCAAGCACCTGGCCGCGGAGATCTCGATGGGCACGGGCGCGGTGACCGCGGTGATCGACCGCCTGGTGGGAGCCGGGCACCTCGACCGCGTGCCCAACCCGCGGGACCGTCGCAGCGTCTTCCTCGAGCTCACCGCCGCCGGCCGGAAGACGCTCGCCCGCATGGACGCCGACTACCGCGAGGCGGCCGCCGTGGCGCTGCGGGCCTCCCCCGCCCTCGGCACCGAGGAGACGGCCGAGGACATCGCGCGCGCCGCGATCGCGATGACGGCGCACACCATCGACGGGCCGGACACGGGCGCGACCGCGTGAGCGAGGGCTGCCAGGTGGTGCTGGTCGACGCGGCCGGGCGGATCCTCCTGCAGCTGCGCGACGACATCCCCACCGTCCCCTTCCCCGGCACGTGGGCGATCCCCGGCGGGATGCTCGAGCCGGGCGAGACGCCGCTCGCGGGCATCGTGCGGGAGGTCGAGGAGGAGCTGGGCGCGCGGATCCCGCCGGCCGAGGTCGCGCACCTCATGACGCGCACGCGCTCCTACGGGATCGAGCACACGTTCACCGCGCGGCTGGACGTGGCGGCGGAGGACATCCGGCTCACCGAGGGGCAGCGCGTGGCGTGGTTCCCCGTGGCCGACGCGGTCGGGATGGAGCTCGCCTACGAGGACGCGGACGTGCTGCGGGAGGTCGCGGGGCGGATCGCGCGGGGCTGATGCCTCAGGCGGGGCCGGGGTGCGCGCGCTCGGCGTCGAGGATCCCGCGGAGGAACGCCGCATCGGCCGAGTAGTAGGCGGCATCGTCCCGGAGGTGCGGCTTGCCGAGCTCGTCGGCCTTCGCGAGCGAGATGTCCGCGAGGTCGTGCAGGCGCAGGATCGCCACGCGGAGCACGTCGGCCCAGGTGGCGTCGGATCCGTACGCGTCGAGGAGCAGCGCGACGCGGCGGCGGGCGTCGTCCATGCCGGGCGCGCCGTCCTGCGCCGATCCCGAGAGCGGCACCGCGCGAGTGGCGAGGTACGCGAGGTCCCAGATGCGCGGGCCGGGCGAGGCCATGTCCATGTCGATCACGCCCGTGAGCCGGCCGTCGGCGAAGACGAGGTTGTGCGGCGCGAAGTCGTTGTGGCAGATCACCTCGCTCGGCACCTTCGCGACCGACTGCCAGACCGCGCCGTCGAGCGCGAAGCCGATGCTCGCGTCGTGCAGCTCGCGGAGGCGGCGGCCGGCCTGCGCGAGCACGTCGTCGGCCCAGATCCAGCACGGCAGCGGGTAGACGGCCACGTCGCCGTGCATGAACGCCAGCCGCTCGCGGCCGCCCTCGATGCCGAGCGGCTGCGGGATCCCCTCGACGCCCGTGAGCGCCAGGTGCCGCATCCATCGGTGCACGGTCGGCGTCCACGGGCCGGCGTCGCGGGTGACGGTGTCGCCCTCGCGCTCGACGCGGTTCATGTCGCCGCCGTCGAGGGGTCCGTCCATCGGGCCAGCGTAGGGGCGATTTGTAACCAGAGCGGCATGGCACCACTAGCGGTCGCACTACCCACAAGGCTCACGCGTCGCGGGGGCACCCGATGCGGCCTTGAGACACCGCATACATCGAGCGAAAGAGCAATCCCCCATTGTGGTCCATAAGATCAGAGCCACTCATAAGTAGTTGGCTTTTATGCGAACTCCGGCCACACTTGACGGCATGACAACCCCCAGCACGGCAGCACCAAAGCCCACCTGTTTCATCATATCGCCGATAGGCAAAGATGGAAGCGATGTACGCAAGGCCGCGGATCAAGTCCTTAAGCACTTAATTCGGAAGGCGCTCGGTGAGGAATATGTCATTAGACGAGGCGACGAAGATTCGAATCCCGGGTCAATTACTTCCCAAATCGTTCAGTCAATCCTAGAAGCCGACCTCGTCATTGCCGATCTGTCCGGATACAATCCCAATGTATACTACGAAGTCGCGGTGGCGCACGGTTATGATAGGCCTGTCATTCATATTCAAAAAGCAGACGAGGCGCCAGCTTTTGATCTCAAGGACATGCGCCTTATACGGTACAACTTGCAGGACCTCGACGAGGTTGAAAAGGCCCAAAAAGCGCTTAGGGAGTTCGCCGCCTTTCTTAAGAGGTCGCCCAAAAGCGCAAAGACGCCACTCGCTGACGCCCAAAGCTTTGTTCAGATTGCAACTAGCGAAGACCCGGTTGCGCAGAGTAACGCTGAGGTAATCGAGCAGCTTCGATCACTTCGTACAGAGGTAAGGCGCGCCGTCCGCGGCAATAGCTCTCGAACGACAGGGCAAACTGCAATATCCAACGTGGCTAGCCTTCGGAAGATTCTTGACAAAGCATATAATCGCGGTGCTCTGAATTCAGCAGATTTTGACTCCTGCATAACCCCGACAACAACCGCCTCCTTTGATCGTTGGGCGAGGAAAATGCTCTCGCAAATTACAGGAGAGGAGGATGTCGCTTCTTTGAACGAGGTTCTATTCAATGCAGAGGTTGCAAATGCCTACTACCCCGAACCCGATGAAGAACTCGAGGTCGGCGAAGGGTAAAGCAGCCAAGAACTCGCGCCATTCCGGCGCAACTTTTCCGGACGGATTCCCGGGCGCTTCTCTTAGAACTTTCCACACTCACCACCCCCTGTGCCGTCCTCCGCGGGCATCACACGAGTACACCTGAAGGAAGCGGCGACCCTGCCGCGACACGTCCACCGACTAGGTTGCGACCATGAGCACCGCCGCGCCCGGACGCATCGACGAGCCCGCCGCCCCTCCCCGCCGACGGGTCGCCGCGTGGGCGCTGTGGGACTGGGGATCCGCGGCCTTCAACGCGGTGGTCACCACCTTCGTCTTCAGCACGTACCTCGCCAGCAGCCTGTTCGTGGATCCCGCCATCGTCGCGGCCGCCGGCGACGACGCGCGGAACCCGGCGCTCGTGGCCGCGAAGGCCGACACCTCGGGCGTGATCTCACTCGCGCTCACCATCGCCGGCCTCCTCATCGCGGTGCTCGCGCCCGTGCTCGGGCAGCGCTCGGACGGATCCGGCCGCCGCCGCCTCTGGCTCGGGATCAACACAGGGATCGTGGTGCTCGCGATGCTCGGCATGGTGTTCGTCGAGCCCGTGCCGTCGTACCTGTGGCTCGGCGCCGTGCTGCTCGCCACCGGCAACGTGTTCTTCGAGTTCGCGAGCGTGAACTACAACGCGATGCTCGTGCAGGTGAGCACGCCGCGCACGGTCGGCCGGGTGTCCGGCCTCGGCTGGGGCATGGGCTACGTCGGCGGGATCGTGCTGCTGGCGCTGCTGCTCGGCCTCTTCCTCTTCGACTTCGGGACGCCCGGCGCGTCCGGCCTCCTCGGCCTGCCCTCGGGCGAGGCGGGCGGGGCGCTCGACGTGCGCATCGCGATCCTCGTGGCCGCGATCTGGTGCGCCGTGTTCTCGATCCCCGTGCTCGTGGGCGTGCCCGAGATCCCGGCCACGCCGGGGCGGAAGCGGCAGGGCATCCCCGCGTCGTACGGCACGCTGTTCCGCCGGATCGCGGAGCTCTACCGGGAGTCGCCGCGCGTGCTCGTGTTCCTGCTCGCGAGCGCGGTGTTCCGCGACGGGCTCGCGGCGGTGTTCACGTTCGGGGCGATCATCGCGGCGCAGGTCTTCGGGTTCTCGACCACCGAGGTGCTGCTCTTCGGGGTCGCGGCGAACGTGGTGGCGGGCATCGGCACGTTCGCGGCCGGGTGGTTCGACGACCGCTTCGGCGCGAAGCCGGTCATCCTCGTCTCGCTCGTGTGCCTCATCATCGGCGGATCCGCGGTGCTGTTCGTCGGCGACGCCAAGGCCGGCTTCTGGGCGACGGGCCTGTTCCTCTGCCTGTTCGTGGGGCCCGTGCAGTCGTCGAGCCGCACCTTCCTCGCGCGCATCTCCCCCGCCGGCCGCGAGGGCGAGATGTTCGGCCTCTACACGACCACCGGCCGCGCGGTCTCGTTCCTGGCGCCGGGCCTGTTCGGCATCGCGGTGGCCATCACGGGCGACACGCGCTTCGGGATCATCGGCATCGTGATCGTGCTGCTCGCGGGGCTGCTGCTGATGCTGCGGGTGCGCGGGGCGGACGCGCGGGTGGCGTGACGCGGACGGACCGAGGGTCTCGAGGAGCGCGTCGCCGGTGGCGCCGCGTCCGCTCGACGTGGTCTCAGGCGAGCCGCGGACGGAGCCGATCCGACAGGATCGCCACCGCCAGGAGCGTTCCGAGCCACGCCACGGTGATGACGCTCGCGACGCCGAGCTTGCCTCGACCGTCTTCGATTGGGAAGCCGACGGCATCCAGCAGGCTCCCGAGCGGGGTGGCCGCCACGGCGTCTTGAGCCATGGACGCGAGCAGCAGCGCAGGTGCGAGGGTGAGGAGCGTGACCAACAGGACTACGAGCGGTGCCCTCACGAGCGACCCGATCGCGAAGCCCCACGCTCCGGCCCACGAGCCCACCACGATCGCCGGCCCCAGCAGCTGCAGGTCGACGACGCCGACGCCCGCGACCAGACGGACCGCCAGGGCGGCGACGCCCCATGCGACCGCCCCCAGGAGGGCGCCCACGAGGACTGAGTTGACCGCCCGCATCAGCATCGGTAGGCCGTGGCCGAGGGCCAGGGTGTCGCGCCCGACGATGCCGTCGTGGAACGCCATCGACGTCCGGACCGAGGTGCACGCGGCGGCGATCATCGCGACGTCCGCGAGCAGTGCGACGCCGAGAGGATCGGCCAAGGATGCGAGCAGCTCCACCGGGATGTTCCTCGGATCGTCGGGAAGGCTGCCGAGGAGGGAGACCACCGGGAGCAGCGTGAGCCCGAGGCCCGCGAGGACGCTCCGGTCGTGGCAGCTCCTCCTCCACTCGATCGCCGCGGCTCGCACCGCCATCGCCGGCCGCGTCACGCGGTCCTCCTGCTCCGTAGCATCAGCCAGCCGCCGACGCCGGCCAGCATCGCCCACCCGAACATGACGAGGCCTGCGAGCCCCTGGCTCAGGAGTCCGTCGAGCGACACGTCGCCCAGACCGGCGCTCGCGCCGACGGGCAGGAAGCGCTCGACCTCGCGGACGCGGCTCAGCATCGGGACGCCGACGACCGCCGGGGCGACGAGGAGCACCAGGACGGCCGCGTAGTAGTCGCGGACGAGCCAGCCAACGCCGCAGCCGATCACCCCCGCCAGCGTGCCCGCGAGGAGGTAGCCCCCCAAGACGGGCACCGAGTCGGATTGGAGGGCGAACTCGCCACCGTGGTCCGCCACGAGGTACACCGTGATGCTCGTCCAGACGATCAGGCCACCGACGGCAAAGAGGAGACCGGAGATGGCTGCTGCGGTCATCCTCGCCGCGAACACCACGCCTGTCGGCGCGGTCACGAACGACCGGTCCATCGCGCGGTAATAGTAGTCCCGCGTGACGAGGTAGCTGCCGAAGAACGCGCAGCCGAGCGCCCCTGAGACCCCGACGGCGAGGAGCGTCCGGGTCGCCGCGGCCGGCTGCGTGAAGTCGATCTCGTCTAAGACCCCCGCGACGTAGACGACCAGGAGCGGGGTGACGATGACGAACGAGAACATGCTGAGCAGCGTCGGCCCGGACCGCGCCTTGATCAGCTCCGCGCGCAGCATCCGGGAGAAGAGCCGCGCCTTCATCGCGCCACCCCCTCCGAAGCGCTGACCAGATCGAAGTAGGCGTCCTCGAGGCTCTGGTCGCCGGAGCGAGTGAGCGCGGCGAGCGGTCCGTGGTACAGCAGGGAGCGCTTCATCACGACCACGTCGTCGACGACGTGCTCCAGCTCGCTGAGTTGATGGCTCGACACGAGGATCGTCCGGCCCGCGTCGGCCTGCGCGCGGAGGAAGGAGCGGAGCCACCGGAGGCCCTCCGGGTCGAGGCCGTTGGCTGGCTCGTCGAGGACCAGCAGATCCGGTTCGCCGATCAGCGCGGACGCGAGGCCGAGGCGTTGACGCATCCCCGTCGAGTAGGCCTTCACTCGCTTCCGCCCCTGCTCCGCCAAGCCGACGAGCTCGAGGGCCTCGGTGGCGCGTTCCCGGGGCATTCCCGCGGCCGTGGCGAGGATCTCGAGATGTCGCCGACCGGTGATGCCCGCCTCGAACCCCAGCCCGTCCATGTGCACACCGACGGTGCGCGCGGGATCCGCGAGCTCGGCGAACGGCCGCCCGAAGACGGTCGCCGAGCCGGCGCTCGGGCGAAGCAGCCCGACGAGACCGCGCATCGCTGTGCTCTTCCCGGCGCCGTTCGGTCCAAGCAGCCCGACGACGCGCCCCTCTTCTACAGCGAAGTCGAGCGAGTCCACAACCCGCCGTCCTCCCAGTTCCTTGCTGAATCCGTCGAACTCGACCGCAGTCTTCCGCATGGTCATCCTCTCCCGACCCCGATGAGGTCGTACTCGCGAACAGTTGCATGAAGCGGATCGATGAGATCCGGGTAGTCGCCGCTCATCGCCCGCGCGAGCATCCGAGACGCGGCGTAGGCGATGCCGACTCGTCCTGCCGGCGACTCGAGCACGGCGGCGAAGCGCTCGTGGATCTGCTCGGCGACGGACGGGACGAGAAGGGAGTGGAGGTACAGGTTCGCGATGTCGCTCCCGACGGGCGCGACACCCCAGGCCTCCCAATCCACGAGGGCGAATTCCGAGTGGAAGACGTTCGCCCAGTGCAGGTCACCGTGCGCCGCAGCCCATGGCACCCCGGAGGAGTCGCACCTCTCACCGAAGAGGACGTGCGTGCGATGAGCGATGGAGGCCGGGGTCGTGGCCGCTCGGTCGGTGCGATGGGCGGCGAGGGCCGCCACATCGGCTTCCAGGGCGTCCCACCAGTCGTCGCCCAGCTTCGGATCGACTCGCAGCTCGGGGGTGGAGGAGCAGGCGCTGCCGGGGAGCAGCTGCATCAGCTCCGCCCGGCTCGCGACCGAAGCGTCGGAGCGCTCATGCCAGGCGAGGATCCGCGGTCGCCTCACGGTGGTGATGGCCTCGGCCTCCACGTTCCCGTTCCACCAGCTGCCCCGGGCTAGCTGTACCCGGCCATGACGTTGGTGACACTTCGGGGCGTGTGAGGAGGCCTCCTGGCTTGATGGAGCTGTCTAGTTCTGCCACTGCCAGGAGGCCTCGATGTCCCACGCTAATGCTCGTCTGACGGTTCACGGGAGGGTTCTCCTCGTGCGGCGGGTGGTCGAGGATCGTCGGCCGGTCTCGCATGTCGCGCGCGAACTCGGTGTGTCGCGTCAGTGCGCGCATCGGTGGGTGAATCGGTTCCGGTCCGAGGGTTTCGAAGGCTTGTCGGACCGGTCCTCGAGGCCGAGACGGGTGCCGACGAGGACGAGCCCGGAACGAGAACGAGCCGTCGTGGAAGCGAGGACCCGATTGCGATCAGGTCCTGCCCGGTTGGCGCCGGTGACCGGTGTTCCAGCCCGCACGATCTCCCGCGTCCTGCGGCGGCACGGGGCACCGCCGTTGGCATGGTTGGACCCCGTCACCGGGGCCGTGATCCGGGCATCCCGGTCGACGGCAAACCGGTACGAGCATGAGCATCCCGGCGACCTGATCCACGTCGACGTGAAGAAGCTCGGCCGGATCCCGGACGGCGGCGGCTGGCGGGCGCATGGCCGCAGCGAACAGGTTCGTGGTCGTGGGATCGGGTTCGATTACGTCCACGCCGTGGTCGATGACCACACCCGCCTCGCCTACGCGGAGATCCACCCGGACGAGAAGGGCGTGACCGCGGCAGGGTTCCTGACCCGGGCCGCGGCGTACTTCGCCGAGCACGGCATCACCCGCATCGAACGGGTCCTGACGGACCACGCGTTCGCCTACCGGCACTCGGCCGCGTTCCAGAACGCGGTCACGCAGCTCGGTGCGAGGCAGAAGTTCATCCGCCCGCACTGCCCCTGGCAGAACGGCAAGGTCGAACGCTTCAACCGCACCCTCGCGACCGAGTGGGCCTACCGGCAACCCTTCACCAGCAACCAAGCCAGAACCGACGCCCTTGATCCGTGGATCCAGCACTACAACACTGAACGAATCCACTCGAGCCACGGGCTGACGCCCGCGGCCCGAGTGTCACCAACGTGATGACTCAGTACAGCTAGCTCGGGCCGTGCCACGACGACCCGGAGCCACGCGTCGCCCTGCTCCGCGGCGCGCACGGCGACGCCCGCCGTACGACCGTGCCAGCCGAACACGGGTCGTCCAGTCGCCACGGCGTCGAACCGCGCGACCGCCGCAGCCAGTGCCCCGGTGAGGTGGGCGGGGGGCTGCGCAGCGGGCTCTCCGGACGCCGTCATCGTCGATCACCCCCTCCCGCGAGTACGGCCGCGACCGGCTCCTGCACGAGGAATTGGACGAGACGGCCTCCGAGGGGGGACGAGACGCCGGGATCCACTTCCGCCGCCCCTGCGCGTGGGAGGTCCTCGACACGGCCGGAGACGACGAGCGGGATCCCGAAGACCGGCACGATCACGTCCGGGGCGGTGACCGGTGCCAGCGCTGCCAGCGGGGCGTCCAGCTCCCTGGCCTCCTCCCCGGGGGCACCGGTCTCCCCTACGGCGAGGACGGGCGTCGCGATGACCCCGTTGCTGCGGAGCCGAACGGCATCGCCGGCGTCGAGGCCCTCGAGGAGCGTCCGGGTGGTCGTCACGAGGAAGGGGCGGCCCTCCACGACGACGTACCCGCCGTGCACGACCGCTCGAACAGGGATGAGGAGGACAGCGGCCGCGCACGCGACGGTCACCAGCAGTCCCAGGCCTGTCCGCCACCACCGGGGATGACGCCGGAGCGCCGCCGCGACGGACGACACAGTCCTCGTGACGAGACCTGCCAGGAATCCGAGCACCAGCAGCAGGTAGCACGCAGCCGACCACGGACCGGCGTCGAGCAGCAACGGCTGGAGCCTGTACGCGGCCCATGCGAACAGCAGGACGGGGAAGAGCCAGCAGAGAGCGCCGTAGACAGCGAGCACCCCGGGCCACCGCCCTTTCTCCTCTGTGCTCTCCACACCGAACAGCAGCCGCACCAGCGCACTTCCCGCCGTCGCCATCGCACGCGCCCGGAGGTTCGGAGTGTCAGTCAGGGCCATGAGCGCGAGGTAGCCGTCCAACTTGATGAGCGGGATGAGGTTGCTGGCGACGCTGACGAAGCAGGCCAGCGCGAAGACGGCGAGGAACTCCTGGAGTCGTCGGTCGGAGATCAGCGAAAGCAGGCAGAGCGAGATCCCGCCGACGACCGTGTGCATGGCGGGTCCTGCGAGCGCGACGACCACCCGGCGCGCCCGCTCCCGTATGCGCCAGCCGTCCGTGACATCGCAGAAGAAGGCGGGCGTGAAGTAGAACAACATCACGCCCATCCGGGTTGGACGGCCACCGAACGCAGCCAGCGCGACAGCATGGCCGAACTCGTGGACACCGCCCATCGCGACGATGGCCACCCCGAGGTACAAGACGAGGTCGAGAGGGACCGGCCCGCTCAGCATCGACGCCAACAGGCTGGCGTGTCGAGCCGCGGACCACGCGGCGAGGAGGAGTACGAGCACGAACAGCACGGCAGCGGCCGTTCGCCCGATCCGCGTGAGGAACGGTCGGGCCAGGGCCTGCGCGACGCGGGTCGGATCGAAGAGCACCCACTGGAAGCTGAGCGGACGACGATAGGTGAACCTCCCGGACCGGGAGGGCTTCCGGTGGAGAGCGCGGAGCAGGCCCGCCGAGGCGAGGGTGTCGACCGCCTGCAGCGCCTGCACGTCATCGACGGGCACCCCCGCCATCACGACGGCGTCGTGCAGTGATCGCGTTCCATCGAAGGACGACGCCATGCGTGCGAAGTCGGCGCCGACCCGTGCCCGGGGCACGCCGCCGACGGAGATGATCCACGGCGCGCCTTCGCTCATTGGCGGGTCGATCTCGACCTGCTCTCCGAGCAGGGGTCGGAGATCGTCCCATGACCGAGCTCGCGTCCTCAGGTCGCTCATGTCGTGTACCCGCAGAGCAGCAGCGCACCGACATCCGCGGTGGACTCGCTAGCCACGATGGTCTCCACGCGACGGAACCCCGCTCCGCTCAACTCCTCGTCCAGTTCCGCCAGCGGGATCGGATTCACCACCGAGGTGAAGTGGTGGGTCTCCAGCTCCCCACCGGCAGACCGCGACAGGTGCAGGATCGACACGTCACGGGTCAAGCCGTCCTCGCGGACGTAGTCGCTCACGAGCGCCACGGACCCCCTCTCGTCGCGAAGCGGCACGATCCGCGTCGAGCTCGCGCCCGGGCCCAGCAGAGAAGCGTGGACCGAGACGAAGAACCGACCGCCGGTGGAGAGATGGCGTCCGACGCTCTCGAAGAGCTCTCGTCGGCCAGACCGGTCGAGCAGGAACAACGAGGTCGTCCCGAGGACGATCGATCCGAAGGTCCGGCCCAGGTCGAAGCTCCGCATGTCCCCGACCAGTGCCGTGAGTGGGACGTGCCGCCTAGATGTACTGAGTCATCACGTTGGTGACACTCGGGCCGCGGGCGTCAGCCCGTGGCTCGAGTGGATTCGTTCAGTGTTGTAGTGCTGGATCCACGGATCAAGGGCGTCGGTTCTGGCTTGGTTGCTGGTGAAGGGTTGCCGGTAGGCCCACTCGGTCGCGAGGGTGCGGTTGAAGCGTTCGACCTTGCCGTTCTGCCAGGGGCAGTGCGGGCGGATGAACTTCTGCCTCGCACCGAGCTGCGTGACCGCGTTCTGGAACGCGGCCGAGTGCCGGTAGGCGAACGCGTTGTCCGTCAGGACCCGTTCGATGCGGGTGATGCCGTGCTCGGCGAAGTACGCCGCGGCCCGGGTCAGGAACCCTGCCGCGGTCACGCCCTTCTCGTCCGGGTGGATCTCCGCGTAGGCGAGGCGGGTGTGGTCATCGACCACGGCGTGGACGTAATCGAACCCGATCCCACGACCACGAACCTGTTCGCTGCGGCCATGCGCCCGCCAGCCGCCGCCGTCCGGGATCCGGCCGAGCTTCTTCACGTCGACGTGGATCAGGTCGCCGGGATGCTCATGCTCGTACCGGTTTGCCGTCGACCGGGATGCCCGGATCACGGCCCCGGTGACGGGGTCCAACCATGCCAACGGCGGTGCCCCGTGCCGCCGCAGGATGCGGGAGATCGTGCGGGCTGGAACACCGGTCACCGGCGCCAACCGGGCAGGACCTGATCGCAATCGGGTCCTCGCTTCCACGACGGCTCGTTCTCGTTCCGGGCTCGTCCTCGTCGGCACCCGTCTCGGCCTCGAGGACCGGTCCGACAAGCCTTCGAAGCCCTCGGACCGGAACCGATTCACCCACCGATGCGCGCACTGACGCGACACACCGAGTTCGCGCGCGACATGCGAGACCGGCCGACGATCCTCGACCACCCGCCGCACGAGGAGAACCCTCCCGTGAACCGTCAGACGAGCATTAGCGTGGGACATCGAGGCCTCCTGGCAGTGGCAGAACTAGACAGCTCCATCAAGCCAGGAGGCCTCCTCACACGCCCCGAAGTGTCACCAACGTCATGGCCGGGTACACCTAGACGCCGGCAGGCTCGCGTACCGCCCTTCCAGGATCCGGATCATCTCCGGCGAGAGGTCGAGCCCCGTCACGGGACGCCCGAGGGACAGCAGAGGAAGGGTGAGCCGGCCGCCACCGCAGGCGAGCTCGAGGACATCCCCGTCCAAGCCTCCGAGACGACGCAGGAGCGCCGACCGTTCGGAAGGGTCGAACTCCGCCATCCGCTCGTACATGCGCGAACCGGCGGGCGAGTAGAGGTCCTCGGGCGGCAGGCCGCTGGCGAGGACGTGGGCTAGCGCGGCGGGCGGGCTCGCGTTCTCAAGGTGTTGCATCGTCTCGGTATCCCTCAGCACGATCGTTGTCATATTGGTCTTCGGCGGAACGCCAGGCGGGCGGCCGGTCTTCGACCGCCCGCCGGCGCATCAGGTGAGGAGCCCGACCAGCGCGAAGCCGAACAGGGCTGAGTTCACGAACCAGTCCTGACCGCTCATCGGCGCATCGATCCCCTCGATCTCCTCGAACCAGAGGCTCTTGTGTGCGTCTTCCATCTCTCCACCTCCTCTCCTGTCATGTGCCTGTGATGCCGGTGCACCAGATCAGGTCGCCGCGAGGGCGATGAGCCCGAGCACGACCGCCAGCTTGAAGCCGACGTACATGTCCGTGTCCGGGGCATCCATGCTCTCGATCTCCTCGAACCGCAGCTGCTGTGAGATTTCCATTTCCTTCACCTCCTCCCCCGTCCTGGGTGGATCGCGTATCGTCCGGTCAGGTCAGGAGCGCCGCCATGGCGCCGACATATCCGATGCCGAGCCACATGCCGTTCCAGAAGCTCTCGTCACTGGGTGCGTCCATCGTGTCGATCTCCTCGAAGGAGAAAGCCTCACGCATTTCCATTTCCATTTCCTTTCACCTCCTCCCGGTGCTCAGCGAACAAGGGGATTCCCCTTGCCCGGTAGCCGTCGGACGCCGACCGGTCGGCGTAGACGGCCACGATCTCGTCTTCCGTCATCCCGCGGAGCGCCGGTCGGCGTCCCGCCCAGATGCGAAAGCAGCTCTTCGCCGCGGATGCGACCGCCGCCTCGGAGAGGACCGGCCGATCGATGCCCCACGATGCGTTCCAGGCGCGAGCGCCGGCGACCGGATCGAGCGGCAGGCTCAGCTCCAACGCGATGATGCGCCAGATGCGTTCGAGCCGCTCCCCGTCCCCGAGCCGGCGCTCCCCGCTCATCACCGATCGCCAGATGGCGGGCAGGATCCGGAGCGTCGTCGGCACCTTGCGGGTGTCGGCAGCCGAGGACATCTCGTTGGCCAGGTACCAGTGCTTCGCCGCATACGGATCGCGGCCGGCCAGGGCCCACCCGGTGTGCGTCTCCGCGCTCGCCACGGCGAGGAGGGTGCGCAGCCGCTCGTCGGATCCGTGCTCCACGGCGGTGCGGGCGAAGCGGGCGACGCGACCGGCGAGCTCTTCCGCTGCGCCGTCCTGCACGTCCGCCGCGGCGCTGCCGACGTAGGCGCCCACCACGTGGAGGAGGATCTCCGCGGCCCCCTCCCGGAGGTCGCGTTCCGGCAGGGAGCGGGCCAGCATCGGGTCGATGACGATCGAGTCCGCGCGCATCGCCGACCCGGCGACCAGCCGTCGGGAACCGACGCCTTCCAGGCAGGCGACCGAGCTCGCTTCGGATCCCGTGCCGAGCGTGGTCGGCACCAGCACGAGCGGCAACCTCGTGAGCCGCGGCGCCTCCGGCACGAAGTGGATCCCGAAGGTCTCGGCGTGCTGCCGTGCTGCTCGCAGATGGTCTCCGCGGGTGGAGGCAAGCCGGATGAGCTTCGCGGTGTCCATCGTCGAGCCGCCGCCTATCCCGACAATGGACGTCACGTCGTCATCGAGGCCGTCCGCCGCGATCCGGTCCAGGAGTTCCCGCTGCGACGACGTGGTCGCGTCGATCTCGAGGACCCACCGCGCGCGTCGTCCCAGCTCTGGGTGCTTCTCCCGCACGGCCGCGTCGATGACCAGCAGGGCGTCGTTCGTCGCGCCGAGACGAGGGAACGGGCGGTACGACATCCCCGCGCCGATGACGGTGGGGACGCCCCCCGGATGCGCCGTGACCTGCGCGCGGGCGGCCTCGGGTGTCATCGTGCGTCCAGATCGTCCAGGACACGCTCGATCGCGCTCGCGATGCAGTCGAGGTCGGCCGTCGTCGAGACGGCTGCCGGGATCAGCTGGACGGCCGATGGTCCGGGATGGACGATGACGCCCTGCTTCCGGATCCGCTCGACGACATCCAGGATCCCGACGCCGCCGGCGTCGTCCGTGTCTATGGTCACGGCGCGGAAGGCGCCTCTCCCATCGGCGCCCGTCACCCGGTCATGGCGGAGGAGACGGGAGACCGTCCCCTCGAGCAGACCGGTCAGCTCACGGAAGCGGGCATCCACGTCGAGGGACTCATGGAGGTCCAACGTCGCGAGGATGGCCGCGCATGTGGCCGGGGTCCCCGCCTGAGTCTCTCCGTGCACGAACACGGCGTCGTGGCGAGTGAACGCATCGACGATCCGGCTCCCCACGAGGACCGTGGACGCCGCGCACGTGCCGTTGGTGAGGGCCTTGGACAGCACCAGGGCGTCAGGGGATCCGCACCATCCGCTCGAGGCGAAGCGCATGCCGGTCCGGCCGAATCCCGTCGCGACCTCGTCCGCGACGAGCAGGAACCCATGCTCCTCACGGAGCCTCTCGACAACGGACAGGAACTCGGGCGGGACGGCGATCGCGCCGGTGCCGAGCACCGGCTCCAGCACGAGCGCCCCGATCCTGGCGCCCTCCCTCTCGATGAGCTTCTCCAGGGCCACACCGCCGTCGTCGAAGGGGACGTGCCGGATGTCCCGACGGTCAACCCCATAGACGGACTGCCCCAGCTCGTCGCCGCTCAGAGCCTGGGATCCGTAGGTCAGACCGTGGTAGCTCCCCCGCAGGCCGACGACGATCCGCCGCTGAGGCGCTCCGGCGAGCTGCCAGAACTGGCGCACCAGCTTCAGCACGATGTCGTTCGCCGAGCTCCCCGAGGTCGAGTAGATGACGCGCTGATATTTTCCCCCGGCGTACGCGATCAAACGCTGCGCCGCTTCCTCCGCCAGCGGATGCCCCCGGCGGAACAGGGTCAGGTACGAGGCGTCCCGCAGGGCGCGTGCCACCGCGTCGGCGATCTCCTCCCGTCCGTACCCGAGGGGGACGTTCCATAGACCGCTCGTCGCGCAGAGGGCATCCACACCGTCGGCGAAGCGGACTCGCGTGCCAGAGGCCGACGTCGCCCAGCTCCGACTGGTCGGGCTCTCGCTCGGGCGTACAAGGGAGGTCCACACGGCAGGCATCAGACAGCCGCCGCTTCGGGTCCGATGGCGACGCCCACGTCCGCAAGACGACCCTGCAGGTCGGTGATCCGCTGGTGCAGGCCCCGTCGCGCGAGACCCGCTGACGCACCCCGGTCCACGGCCGCGTCGAGGGTGTCTGCCTCCAGGAGCGCCTCGACAGCGATCGCCGTCTCGCGACCCAGCTTGAACCGGCGTCCCGAGTCCGGCTCGACGAGCAGATGCTCGTCCTCCCGCCAGATGAGGAGCTCCCCGGTGGTCCGCGAACCCGGGTGGGGTGCCGACCCACCGAGCGTGCGGCCGAAGCCCGAGATGCTCCAGGCCCCTCCGCCCTCCTGGCCGATGACGCGCAGCGCTGCCAGGTACCGCCGGAACCATGGCCGCTCACGCACCAACCGCTCGGTCGCCTCGCCTCCGATCGCGGCGAAGTACGCGGCGGTCGGCATCGCCTCGTTCACGGCCGCGCCCTCCGGCGACGGTTCATGGGGCCAGTACCGCACGTCCCCGACGTGATCCACGGTGAGGCGGTTGACGGGGATGTCAACGCGCTCGGCCACGGCATCTATGACGGACCGGTCGGCGAGCACCACTGAAGCGGACGTCATCTGCGTGATGAACGATCCCGTCGCCTGGGCCTCGTCAGCATCCGCCGCGAGCGCCTTCCAGTCCTCCGCGGAGGACAGCCGCACGACGGTGGGGCGGTTGATGGGGCTGAAGGGGACGGCGAGATAGTCCTGGAGCTCGATCTCGTAACCGCGACCGATGTGCATCACGTCGCCCGCGTCGACGAGCTGCCCCTCGTAGGTGAGCACCGAGGCTCCCGATGGCAGACGCCTGCCGGGGCTCCCGGAGGCTACGGGCGCCAGGATGACGTCGCCTGTCCGTGACAGCCGATCCGCCTGCCGGTCGAGGTCAGAGCCCTGGAACAGGATGACGCGGCTGGTTTCCACGCTCTGCACGCCGGTCGCCCATTGGTGGATCGCGGAGGAGGTCGCACGCGCGACGGACACGGCGGGATCGCTGCCGATCGAATTCCGCATCGCATCGACGGCGCCTGGAGTATCTGACACGTTTTCTTTTCCCTTCATTGATGATCGACGGAGCACTGCTCACTTGATCCGGGCTGGTCGGCTACACTGCTGCGAGAACCGCTCCGGGGCCGTTGAGCTGCCGACGGGAATCTCTACCGAATACGAGGAGTAAGACATGCAGGCAAAACGCGGCTGGTCCATTGCGCTGGGCGTCTTGCTGATAGCCGTATCGATATTCACGTTCGTGGGTTCGGCCGGTCAGCTTCCCGCTTATCTGAGCGCGGGCGGGTGCCTCGTGAGCGGGATCGTGGTCCTCGCGGTCGCATCCACGAAGCCCGTGAAGTGACGAGGGTCGAGCACCTCGACCCCTGACCACCCGCTGAGAACGCTGGCACGTCGGCGACCTCCCCACACCATCTCGATCTTGCATGACTGGTACATGTCTAGCACATGCCTAGCCAGGAAGGTCGATTCGCGCATCGTGAGCCCGTTGACGAGCCGCGAGCGCGGACCAGGCGCCGGCCGAACGGGCGCGGCGGGCTGAGGGCGCGTGACGGAACCACCGCCGGGTACCTCGCTTAGACTCGACGACGATCTCAGGGAGGTGTCGCGTGCGGCTCAATCGCGTGTGTTCCACGGTCGCACTGGCGATCCTCGGGGCCGGCGTGGCGGCCGTCATCCCGGTGCTCCGCATCTTCGGCCGTAAGATCGTCGGGCTCACCCCCGACTTCACTCCCACACGCGTGGTCGACTGGCACGCCGGAGCGGGTGTCGTGCGCTTGGAGCTCGATTCCTTCACCCGGGCTCAGGGGGAGTACCGCGTCTGGTGGGACCAGCGGCGTGGGCACGCGGGGATCGGAGGAGTCCTCGCCGTGAACGACGATCGACGGACCGTCGATCGCGAGCTGCTCGACGTCTACGGCGTCGCGCCCCGCTCCCGAGTGGAGTGGACGGGGCAGGTCCATGTGGGTCCGGAGCAGTTGGGCCTCCCGTGGTCGGAGGTCGCCGTCGAGACCGAGCTCGGGCCTGCACCGGCGTGGTACTTTCCGGGCGAGGGGACGACGTGGGTCGTCCACATCCATGGGATCCGAGTGTCACGGCTCAGTCCGTTGCGCGGTGTCCCGCTTTTCGCCCGCCTGGGGCACCACTCGCTGGTCATCTCCTACCGAGGGGATGGGGATGGGCCCCCTGCGCCCGGCGCCGCGAGCATGCTCGGCTTGACCGAGTGGCGCGACGTGGAGGCCGCGATCGATCATGCGCTTGCGCACGGAGCAGGACGGATCATCCTCGTGGGCTGGTCATTGGGCGGTGGAATGGCCCTCCTCGCGAGTGAACGCGCACGCAACCGCGGGGCGATCACCGGAATGGTCCTCGTCGCCCCGGCCACGAGCTGGAGGGAGACGATCCTCCATGGCGCCAGGGCGTCCCATGTCCCAGCCTGGCTGGGCCGGTCTGTGATCACGCTCCTCGGCAGTCGTCGCGGCAGCCGGATCCTGGGGGGCGCCGATGCGATCGACTTCGACGCACTCGACTGGAGCGCCAGACCGGACCGCGTCCGGGTGCCCACGCTGGTGATGCACTCCCCGGACGATGACGAGATCCCCATCGAGCTCAGCCGGCGGTTCGCTTCCCTCAATCCCTCCGTGGATCTTGTCGAGCTGCCCGGGGCGTTCCACACCCTCGAGTGGAATCGAGATCCCAAGGCCTTCGACGGGGAGATCACGTCGTGGGTCCGGCGCCTCGTCGAGGGTCGCCGCTAGGACCGATCGCCCAGGCCTACCTCGGGCCCTCCGGGCCGAAGCCGGGGTATCTGCTCTCCACACGGACGAGGAGACGTTCCTCGGCTGAGGCCAACGGGGCGCTGTGGCGCACCACGACGTTGCGTACCTGCACGACGAGGCGATAGGCGACGTCCTCGGCGCTGGATCCGAGCAGCCCGAGCACCGCGTTCCACTGGCTCTCCGACCGGAGGACCGGGGTCGGGGAGCCGCTCGGCGGTCGCCAACTCCGGTATCGATCCACGCGCAACCGTGGACCTCTCGAGGGGCCAGGTGCGACGCGCCGCGCCGCGGAGGTCTTGTTCGGGGCGCCGACCTGTCGGACCACATTGTCATCGACTGTCCGCGCTCCACGGCCTCTGACTCGCCACAGGATCCAGATGAGGCCGAGCGAGCAGGCGCGGAGACGCAGCCGGCCAAGATAGTCGCGTTCGGCGATGAGCACCCACAGCCACCCCAGACCTACGATGAGAATGCCGCCGAAGAAGAGCACGTAGAACGCCTGGTAGGTGGCATCGCTGAAGCCACCGGGCATGAGGTGCGCGGCGAGCGCGTAGACGATCTCGTCCACAGCCGCGAGCAGGACTACGGCAAGGCCGGTCACGAAGACGAAGTAGGCCCCTCGGCGCTGCTGTCGGAGCATCCAGATCATGTCCACGACGATCCACGCGATGACGGCCATGTAGACCACGTTATACACCACGTTCGTCCACTGACCGGCGTGCGTCGACATGAACGAGCTCGAGGTAGGGCCGCGATCGCGGATGAAGAAGAAGAAGGGGAGCGAGAAAGCCATGAGTGACCCCAGAAGAAGCCATCGTGACACCCTCCGGCGGCCCGCGAAGACGACCTCCACGACAGCCTCACGGAAGAACCAGAAGGAACAGACCGTCAAGATGCTTTGCAGGAGGTTCGCGTTGTTGTCACCTCCCACGAGGGCGTCGATGTCCTCCAGCGGGAACACCAGGCCCAGCGAGATGATCGCTGACAGCCCGAACGCCGATGCAGCCCACGAGGGGAACGCGGCCCGGAAGCCCGCTGCGTCCGTGAATCGCGACGCGAGGATGCTGCGGAGCCGCACGAGACATAGGAAGCACAGGACACCGAGCATCGCGTAGGCGAGACCGAGGGCGAAGGCGGACTGCTGGAGCACTAGGCGAGCGCTTCCGCCCGGCGGGTGCGCATGCGGAGCTGCTCGCGGAAACGTCGGATGACGGCGAAGGAGAAGTCCTCGGCTGCCCGCTCCGCTTCGGTGTCCCGGAGATCGCGGGCCTGCAATCGGATGCTCCCCTCAGGTATCTCGACCTGCTCGGCTAGGTGGCTGTCCATGGGGAGGGCGCACGACGTCCCCATGACCAGGTGGCCGAGCTCATGGCAGATGCATTGGAGCCGGTACTGCGGAGTGTCCTGGATGCGGTAGTAGATCGTCACGTACTCCGGCACCTCCAGGAAGGCGGTGAGCGAACCCCAGTTGGCCTCGTCTAGGGCCTCGAGGTAAATGGGCTTGCCGTAGATCCCTGCCACCGCGCCGACGAGCTCTTCCACGGACCGCGCACCCTGAATGCCCAGGCCGTCCAGTGCCTTACGAACCGCTCTCCGACCCATTCTCTTCCCGCCTCTTCGCGCGCGATGTCCGGATGGCCGCAGAGATCAGACGGAGCGTCTCCGGGGAGACCCCAGCCAGGTTGCGCGCCGCGAAGCGCTCCACCCTCTGCTCCCGGAGTTCCTTCACGAACTCCAGCTGAGCGACCACCGAGCTGGGCGGCGCGCTGGACAGATCGACCAGGTACTGCTCATCTACGTCGAAGAACGACGCGATCCCGCTCAGCAGCCTCTTGTCCGAGACGAGGAAGCCGGTGGCGTTGAGCATGTAGGACCACCGAGGTCGGGATAGCTTCAGCCCGGCTGCCTCCAGATGAGCCGACAGCATCGGGAACGTGAAGGTATCCCGGTTCTGGAACTCCCAGGCGTCCACGAGCAGTCGAAGCCGCCGACCGAGGATGTCCTTCTCGCTCTCGAGGGGATAGGAATCATCTGCGTCGTCGAGTGAGGCCACCGCACTACCTCCACCCGACTGATTGCGCGCCCCAGCGTATCCGATCGGGCACGACTCCGGAAGCGCGGACGGGCGCTCCGCTGCACCTCAGTCGAGCGACCCGCCGCCCACCTTCACGTCGGTCGCATTCGCGCGCGTCCCGCGCATCACGGCCGTGAGGGCCGTCGTGAGCTGATCCATGCGCATGTAGGAGCGGTCGGTGCCGATCGCCTCCTCCGTCGAGTACGGGATGTGGACGAAGCCGCCGCCGGTGCCGGGCCGGTCGTGCAGCCCATGCATCAGTAGATGGAAGACGTGATCGCAGGTGGTCGCAGGACTGCTGCGGGTGCGCGGGGCGAATGCGCGAGTGGCGTGACGGGTTCGAGCCGTCACCCCAGCACGAAGTCGTAGAGCTCGGATCCGGCGCCGGCGCCGCCTCGCGCGGCCTGGCGGTCGGCGAGCGGCATGATGACCCGATCCCGCAACGCGGCGCCCACCGGGCCGAGGAGCTTGATCCGATCGAGCCACCGGCCCTGCTCGATGACGTAGGCCACCCTCTCCTGGCGCCGCCGGGCGAGCTGCGCCGCGAGGTCGGTCGGGTCCGTGCCCACGGCGAGGAGGCGACCGAGCACGGCGGCGTCCTCGAGCGCGAGGGACGCGCCCTGGCCGGACGACGGGGAGATGGCGTGCGCCGCGTCGCCGACCAGGACGACCCGGCGCGATCCCCACGCGGGAGGAGCCTCCCGGCGCGGCAGGCGGGAGTCGAGGTCCGGCGTGGCGGGGATCAGCTGCTCGAGCGGCAGCGCGTCCCGGGCGCCGAGCCGCAGCAGCAGGCGCGCCCAATCCTCCGACGTGAGCGGCGCGTCCGGGGCGGACCCGCGCCGGGAGACGGGGACGCGCGGGTTCGCGAACCACCCGGTGGTGCCGTCCTCGAGGATCGCGTACGCCAGGAAGCAGTCGCGCCCGAAGCGGAACTGCAGGGTGCCCGGCGAGGAGGCCGAGGCGGGAAGCGCGCCCGCCCGGGCCGTGCCGCCGACGTAGACCAGACCGGTGGCGCGCTCCGCGGGGCCGGCCGCGTCCGCACCCAGACCCGCCCGGACCGCCGAGCCCACCCCGTCCGCGCCGATGACGAGATCCCCCGCGTGCCGTTCCCCGTACTCCGTCACGAGGGTCGCTCCCCGCTCGTCCTGCGAGACGGAGGTCACGCGGGCCGCGTGCACGGTGAGCGCGCCGACGCGCGCCGCCTCCTCCCGCAGCAGCGCGTGGAGCTCGGCCCGACGCAGCGAGCGGGTGACGAGGCCCTCCCCGGGCTGCGGGCCGAGCGGGAGGTCCGCCGTGCGGCGCCCGTCGGCCGCCGAGATGCGGACCCGCGGGGTGGCCTCACCGAGCGCACTCGCCGCGTCGCCGAGCCCGATGGCGTCGAGCGCGACCATGCCGTTGCTCGCGACCTGGAGCCAGGAGCCCGGCTCCTCCGGCGTGCTCCGGCGCTCGAGGACGGTCGCCCCGTGTCCCGCGCGGCGGACGGCGATGGCCGTCGCGAGGCCGGCGATGCCGCCGCCCGCGATCACGACGCGCATGCGGGTGTCCTCGGGTCGATCATGCGGAGCCTCTCATCCGCCCCGGGATCGGTGGTCGGCATGCGGCGCCGCGGAGCTCGACGCGCTCGTCACGGGACGGGACGGCCGGGGCCGGACGCCCGCGACCCGCGTGACCGACTGCCAGGGGACGCCCGCGAGGGTAGGCGGCGCGACCCGGGGAGCCGCGGCGCCGATCCCCAGGCGCGAGCGCGACGGAGCCAGCCGCCCGGCGCGGATCAGTCGAGCGACCCGCCGCCCACCTTCACGTCGGTCGCGTTCGCGAGGGTCGCGCGGACGACGGCGGTGAGGGCCGTCGCGAGCTGCTCCATGCGCATGTAGGGGCGATCGGTGCCGATCGCCTCCTCCGTCGAGTACGGGATGTGGACGAAGCCGCCGCGCGTGCCCGGGCGCTCGCGCAGCTCGTGCATCAGCAGGTAGAAGACGTGGTTGCAGGTGTAGGTGCCGGCGGTCTGCGAGACGACCGCGGGGATCCCCTTCGTGCGCACCGCCGCGACCGCCGCCTTGATCGGCAGGGTGCTGAAGTAGGCGGCCGGGCCGCCGTCGACGACCGGCTCGTCGATGGGCTGGGAGCCCGTGTTGTCGGGGATGCGGGCGTCGTCGACGTTGATCGCGACGCGCTCCACCTCGAGCGTCTCGATGCCGCCGGCGAGGCCCACGGCGATCACGACGTCGGGATCCACCTCGGCGAGCGCCGCCCGCAGCGCGTCGTCGACCTTCGCGAAGTCGACGGGCAGCTGCCGCACCTGGATCTCCGCGTCGCCGTCCCAGCGGTCGCGCACCTCCTGCACGGCCGTCCACGACGGGTTGCTGGTGTCGCCGTCGAAGGGCTCGAATCCGGTGAGGAGGACGGTGGGCATGCGGGGGCTCCTGACGGTGCGGGGCGGGTCCCGTCCACGGTACGCCTCGTCCGGGGGCGGCCCGGACGGGGGGATGCGCGGCGTCCACCCCAGCGAGAACCATGGACACGGGCGACCCGGCCCGCAAGGAAGGAACGCACATGACCCGCACCACCGGGGGACGACGACTCCCCCTCACCGCCCTGGCCGTCGTGGTCGCGGCCGGTACCGCGTTCGCGGGGGTCGCGCCCGCGCAGGCGGCCGACGCGCCCGCGCCCGCCGCCGCCTCGTCGACCACCGCGGCGGTCCGCATCCCCGCCCCCACGGTGCGCGGCTACGGCTTCGACTACGGCGCCTACGCGAACTTCCACGGCGTGATCTCGGTGGACCTCGGCGGGATCGCCGACAACTCCGGCCTCCGCTACGAGTACCAGCTCGACGGCGCCGGGCCGTGGCTCTCGGAGGGGACCGGCAGCGTCTCCGGCGACGAGGACGAGGTCTACATCCCGGCCTCCCCCGGTGAGCACCTGATCAGCGTGCGCGTCGCCGGGACCGTTGGCGGCGTCGCCGTCATCGGCACGGCGTCCGCGCCCACGACGGTCCGGTCGGTCGGCGGCCCCGACGAGTACACGCCCGAGGTGATCGTGGACGGCCCGTCCGTCACGTTCCGCTGGGACGTGCGCGCGGCCCTCAACGGCTCCACGCCCGAGGAGAGCGACATCTTCTACCAGATCGACGGCGGCGCGCTCGTGGACGCCGGCGGCACCGGATCCGTCACCGTCACCCCGGGCTACGGCAAGCGCGTGGCCTTCGACCTGACCTTCGGCCCGATCCCGGACGCCTGGCGCTACGTGCACGTCGACGCCAGCACGGCGAGCGCGCCGGGCGCGCAGGCGCTCACGTCCGCTCCGCAGCCCCAGATCCTGGGGACGGTCGAGTACGGATCCACCCTCACCGTGCGCACCGGCCTCTGGCAGCCCGCGCCCGTGACGCTCGAGTACCAGTGGTTCCGCGACGGCGAGCGGATCCCCGGAGCGACCGGCGCCACCCGCACGGTCGACGCATACGACGCCGGGCACCGCCTCACGGTGTCCGTGCGCGGATCCCGCGACGGGTACGTCCCCGTGACCCGCACATCGGGGCAGACGAAGGTCGTCGCCGCGCCCGTCATCACGGCCGGCACGCCGCGCATCACCGGCAACCCGGTCGTCGGCCGCACCCTCACGGCGCAGCCCGGCGTCTGGAAGCCGTCCTCGCTCGAGCTCGGCTACCAGTGGAAGCGCGACGGGAAGGTCATCCCCGGCGCGACCGCGAAGACCTACACGCTGACGGCGGCGGACCGCGGGCACACCGTGACCGTCGTGGTCAGCGGCGTCATCTACCTGTACGACAACCAGGCGCGCGCGAGCGCGGGCGTGACGGTGCGCTGACCCGCGCATCGCACGCCCGACGGGCCCGGCTCCTCCAAGGGGGCCGGGCCCATCGGCGTCCACCTCAGTGCGGGTGGCTCCCTCGTGCGGGAGCGGTCCCGGCCGATAGCTTCGGGGGATGATCTCCAACTCCGGCATCGGCTTCGGCCTCGCCTGGTACCTGTTCGTCTCGCTCGCGGTCGTCGTGCTCGTCGTCATCATGGCCGTCGTGCTCATCCGGCTCGCGCTCGCGGCCCGGCAGACGCTGCTCATCACGACGACGCTGCAGGAGGCGCGGCTCGAGCTCATCCGGGAGCAGACCGCGCGGCTGCAGGCCGACGGGCGGGACGCGCCCGACGCCGGGCCCGCGGATCCGATCGCCTGAGCCGATGCGCGACATGGAGAGCACCGAGCGGCCGAGCATCCTGCTGCCCGCCGCGTACGACGTGGTCTGGTCGATCGTCACGGTCGCCGTGATCGTCGGGTTCGTGATCGCGCTCGTGGTGCTCGTCCGGTTCGCGCGCGCGGGCCGCCGGGCGCGGGCCGCATCCGCCGCGCTCGACGAGGCCCGGCTCGAGCTGGTGCGCGAGCGCACGGCGCGGCTGAGGGCGGGGCAGCCCGCGGATCCCGCGGATCCGGCGGCCTGACCCCGCGCCCTACGCCTGCGAGGGCTGCCCGTTGCTCGCGGTCGTGCCGCCGTCCACCGGCAGGATCGCGCCGGTGATGAACGACGCGTCGTCGCTCGCGAGGAACGCGATCGCGGCCGCCACCTCGTCGGCCTCGCCCCCGCGGCCGAGCGAGATGCGCTTCGCGAACTCGGCCTTCAGCTCCTCGTCGTCCTCCTTGCCGGCGACCAGCTCCGTCCAGATGAGGCCGGGCGCGACCGCGTTCACGCGCACGCCGTCGACGCCGTGGTCGAGCGCGGTGGCGCGCGTGAGGTTGCTCACGCCGCCCTTGGCCGCGTTGTAGGCGCTCATGTGGTGGTCGGCCGCCATGCCCGACACCGACGAGACGTTGACGATGGATCCGCGGGTCGCGATGAGCTGCGGGAGCGCCGCGCGCGTGCCGTAGAAGACGCCCGAGAGGTCGGTGTCGATGACGCGGTGCCACTCCTCGTCGGTGATGCCCGAGATCGGCCCGGCCTGGAACGTGCCCGCGTTGTTGACGAGCACGTCGAGGCGGCCGTGGGCCTCGATCGCGGTGGCGACGACGCGGTCGGCGTCGGCCGAGATGGCTGCGTCCGCGACGAGCGCGGTGGCGGTGCCCGCGGGCAGCGAATCGGCCACCGCACGGACCTTGTCCTCGACGCTGTCGGTGATGACGACCTTCGCGCCCTCGGCGACGAAGCGGCGCGCGGTGGCCTCGCCGATGCCGGATCCGGCGCCCGTGATGATGACGACCTTGCCGTCGAAGCGTCCAGCCATGGTGATCCTCCTGAGGGGTTCGCGGGGACGGCGGGCACCGTCGCCGGGAGGCGAGGACCGCCGTCGGGAGCATCCAGCCGACTCCCCCGCGCCCGCTCCGTCAAGGGCCGCCGGGGCGATTCCGAGGTGCCGGACGGCACGGGCCGAGCGGCCGCCCGCCCCTCCGCGCTCGCCCGGCGGCGGAGTGTAGTGCGCCGCCCAGGACCCGGGAACCATGGAGGAAGCGGGGGTTTAGTTGTGTCAGTGCAACTACTTACGCGGATCCCCTGGGGGCCCTCCTCCCTGGCTCCGTGGTCGTCGCGACCGCGGAGCACGACGTGGACGGGGTCCTCGCCCACGACGAGCGCGACGCCGTCGCGACCGCGCTCCCGGCCCGTCGCGCGGAGTTCGTGACCGGTCGCGTGCTCGGACGTGAGGCGCTCAGCGCCCTGGGCATCCGATGCGCGTCGATCCCGGTCGCGCGCAGCGGAGCGCCCGTGTGGCCGACCGGGGTCGTCGGCAGCATCACGCACTGCGTCGGGCTCCGCGCGTGCGCCGTGGGTCGCCGCGACGAGCACGCCGGGATCGGCATCGACGCGACACCCGCCCGCCCCCTGCCGGGTGGCGTGCTGGCGCGCGTGGCGGATCTCGGCAGCGCACCCGTCGCCGCGGGCCTCGACGGGCTCCGCGCCGCCGGGATCGACAGCCCGGACAGCGTGCTCTTCGCCGCGGCCGAAGCGGTCGCCAAGGCGCGGACGTCGGCGCACGGCGGGTGGCACGGCATCGACGGCGCGGACGTCGCCCTCCATCCGGACGGCTCCTTCGCCGCCCGCGCGCGCCGGGGACCGACGTTCGCCGGGACCGGCAAGTGGGCAGTGGCCGGGGGTCTGGCGCTGGCGGGGATCGCGCTCGAGGAGCACTGAGGCCGGAGCGCAGACGCGCGCCGGGACGAACGACGAGAGGACGAACACATTGGGGACTGAGCACATGGGGAACGAGAACATGAGGAATCAGCACGACGACACGTCGATCGAGGCGGTCTTCGAGCAGCACGCCGAGCGGATCGCGCTGCGGCAGCGGTCCGGGCCGGAGATCACGGACACGAGCTTCCGGGAGCTGTGGGACCGGGCGGGCGCGCTGGCCGCGGCGCTCGGGGAGACCGTGTCGGCCGGCGACCGCATCGCGGTGCTCGGCACCGCGACCGCGGACGCCGTCACCCTCGACCTCGCCACGTGGATCCTCGGCGCGGTGAGCGTCCCCCTGCAGGCGAGCGCGCCCGTCGGGGCCCTGAGCGCGATCGTCGAGGAGACGGCGCCGGTGTGGATCGCGGCCACCGCCGAGCAGTCCGCGACGGCCCGCGCGGTCGTCGAGGCCTCGGCCGACGGCATCCGGACGATGCTGCTCGACACCGACACCGACGCCGGCACCGGCACCGGCACCGGCCTGACGCTCGAGGCGCTCGTCGCCCGCGGGGCCGGCCTGCCGCGCCGGAGCCCGTGGCACCCGGCGCCCGGCGAGGATCCGCTCGCGCTCCTCCTCTACACGTCGGGCAGCACGGGCACGCCGAAGGGCGCGATGTACACGCGCTCCATGGTCGAGCGGATGTGGCACGCCCTCCGCCCCGACACCGCCGACGCGGCCGACGCGGCCGACGCCATCGTCGGGTACGCGTACCTCCCCATGAGCCACCTCACCGGCCGCTCCTCCCTGCTCGCCACCCTCGGACGCGGGGGCACGGTCGCGCTCGCGACCTCGACCGACCTGTCGACGCTCTTCGACGACCTCCGCGCCTTCGCCCCGACCGAGTTCGTCTTCGTGCCGCGCGTCGCGGAGCTGGTCCGGCAGGAGGGCGACCGCGAGGAGCAGCGGCGGCTCGCCGCCGGCGGCACGGACCCGGATGCGGTGCGCGCCGAGGTCCAGGCCGACCTGCGGGTCCGCGCCTTCGGCGGGCGGATCACCCGGGCGATCTGCACCAGCGCCCCGCTGACGCCCGAGCTCCGCACCTACATCGAGGGCTGCCTCGGGCTGACGCTGCACGACCTGTACGGGTCGACCGAGGCCGGCGGGATCCTCCACGACGGGGTGATCCAGCAGCCTCCCGTCACTGAGCACAAGCTCGTCGACGTCCCCGAGCTCGGGTACCGCACCACCGATCGCCCGCACCCGCGGGGCGAGCTGCTCATCAAGAGCACCGCCGTGATCGCCGGGTACTTCCGCCGACCGGACGTCACCGCCGCGGTGTTCGACGAGGACGGCTTCTACCGGACCGGCGACGTCATGGCCCGGACGGGACCGGACACGTACGAGTACGTCGACCGTCGGAACAACGTGCTCAAGCTGTCGCAGGGCGAGTTCGTCGCCGTGGCGTCCCTCGAGGCGACATACGGCATCACGCCCGAGGTGCACCAGATCGCCCTGCACGGCGACAGCCGGCACGCGTTCCTCGTCGCGGTCGTCGTGCCGGCGGACGCCGGGGCGTCGGACCGCGACATCCTCGCCGCCCTCCAGCGCACCGCCCGCGAGCAGGGCCTCGCCCCCTACGAGGTGCCCCGCGGCGTGATCGTCGAGCCGCGGCCGTTCACGGTCGACGACGGCATGCTCTCCGACGCCGGCAAGCTCCTGCGCCTGCGCCTCACGCAGCGGTACGGCGAGCGCTTCGCCGCCCTCTACGACGCGCTCGAGGAGCAGCAGACCGGCTCCCTGGTGGCCGCCCTCCGCGAGCGCGCCGGCGACGAGCCGACGGTCGACACGGTGGTGCGCGCCGCGCTCCGGCTCCTCGGGGCCGAGGTGTCCCCCGCGACCGCCGCCGCGGCCCGGTTCCAGGACCTCGGCGGGGACTCGCTGTCGGCGCTCACGTTCTCCGGGATCCTCGAGGACGTGTTCGGCACCGAGGTCCCCGTCGGCGTCCTCACCGACCCGACCAACGACCTCGCGGCCGTCGCCGCGTACGTGGAGCGCTCCGCCTCCGACGACCGGCCGACCGTGACCCGCGTGCACGGCGCCGACGCATCGACCCTCCGCGTGGGCGACCTCCGGCTCGACCGGGTGCTCGGCGGCATCCCGACGCCGGTCCCCCGCGCCTCGGCCGCCCGGCCGGGATCCCGGACCGTCCTGCTCACGGGCGCGAACGGCTACCTCGGCCGGTTCATGGCGATCGACTGGCTCGAGCGCCTCGCCCCGGAGGGCGGCACGCTGGTGTGCGTCGTGCGCGGCGCCGACGACGCCGACGCCCGGCGCCGCCTCGAGGCCGCGTTCGCCGCGGATCCCGCGTTCGCCCGGCGCTTCGCCGAGCTGTCGGGCTCGCTCGAGGTGCGGGCCGCCGACGTCAGCGAGCATCGCCTCGGACTCGACGAGGAGCGGTGGATCGACCTGGCCGCCCGGGTCGACCTCGTCGCGCACGCCGCCGCCCTCGTGAACCACGTGCTGCCGTACCCCGCGCTGTTCGGCCCGAACGTCGTCGGCACCGCCGAGGTGATCCGCCTGGCGATCGCCGCCGGCAGCGTGCCCGTCACCTTCGTGTCGAGCGTCGCCGTCGCGGGCGGCGCACGGCCGAGCGCCGCCGCCGACGCCGAGTCGTCGGCGCCCGGCGCGCTCGACGAGGACGCCGACATCCGCGCCACGATCCCCGAGTGGGCCGTCGGCGACGAGTACGCCAACGGGTACGGCGCGAGCAAGTGGGCGAGCGAGGTCCTGCTCCGCGAGGCGCACGAGCACCACGGCGTCCCCGTAGCCGTGTTCCGCTCCGACATGATCCTGGCGCACCCGCGCTGGCGCGGTCAGGTGAACCTCCCGGACGTCTTCACCCGCCTGATCTGGAGCGTGCTCACCACCGGGCTCGCCCCGGCCTCGTTCGTCCGGCGCGGCCATGACGGCGAGCGGCAGCGGTCGCACTACGACGGCCTGCCGGCCGACTTCACGGCCGCGGCGATCGACGGGATCGGCGCGGCGCTCAGCGAGGGGCACCGCACGTTCAACGTCGTGAACCCCCACGACGACGACGTCTCGCTCGACACCTTCGTCGACTGGCTCCGCGAGGACGGGCACGACATCGAGCGCGTCGAGGACCACGCGGAGTGGGTCGACCGGTTCCGCGCGGCGCTCGGATCGCTGCCGGACGCGGACCGCGCCCGGTCCGTGCTGCCGCTGATGCACGCGTTCGCCTCGCCCGAGGAACCGCACGCCGGTTCGGCGATCCCCGCCGACGCGTTCGCCGAGGCCGTCCGTGCGGTGCGCCCGCTCGGTGCGTCGGAGATCCCGTCGCTCGACCGCGCGCTCATCACCAAGGTGGCGGACGACCTCGCGTTCCTGGGGCTGCTCGCGCCGACGCGGGTGGCCGTGCGGTGACGCCCGCGACGTGACCCGATCGCGACGCATGGGGAGGGGCCGGCAGCCACGCGCTGCCGGCCCCTCCGCGCGTGTCGGGAGCGCATCCGCGCGCACCCGCGGGAGGGCATGAAGGTCGCCGCGAAAAAGGGCAAGCTCAAGGGCGATAAGCCCAAGCTCTCCCCCGCCGCCGAGCGACACCTCGTCGCGCTGTACCGGGCAGGAGACCACTCGATCAGCGAGCTCTGTGACCTGTTCTCGATCGTTCGCGCCACCGTCTACCGCGCCGTCGATCGACACCCCATCCAGGAGAGCGGACAGGTCACGCTCCCCCGCGTCGACGACGGCCCGGAGAAGTGGGCGCATCCGCGGCTGTAGCTCGACGGTGCGCAATCCGACCGCGTCAGACCCTCGAAGGAGTTCACCTCAGATCGTCGCCGAGAGGCGGCCCGGATGCGCCGCATCAGCGGCGGTCCGGCAATCGGAAGGTGTACGCATGCGTCACATCCGGAACCACCATGCGCGAGCCGCCATCGGCGCCGCAGCGCTCCTGCTGGTAGCCGCTGTCCCCTCGCAGGCGGCGCTTGCCAGCACGACTCGAACGGTCGTGACGCCGATGAGCTTCGGCGGCTACGACGCGGCAGCCGCGAAAGCCCAGGGCTTCGAGTTGCAGACCGTCAATGGGCGCACCGTCCCCGTCCCCGTCACCGACGACGCCAAGAAGAAGTGGGCCGAGGCCGCCGCGGAGAACGCGGCCGTCGTCCACCCGGACGGCACTGTGGAGGGCAACTGCGGCTCGTCGACCGTGACCGCCGTCTACAACGGAGGGAACACGATTCGCGTCGTCACGAGCTACGTCGTGAAGGCGCCCGCGGTCGACCACGCCTGGTTCGTGGACGAGTCCCTCATCGCCACCGGCACGAAGGTGCATCAGTTCAACTTCTCAGGCCTGAGCGCCGGCCGGCTCAGCTGGACGAGCGATCCCCAGATCTCGCCGGCGATCCGCGACACGCAGCAGGGCGGCAGCACACAGGTAACCCTCGGCTCGCACGCCGTGCTCCTCGGTGGCTTCGTCTGCTACTCCGGAGGACCCATAGACGTCTTCTAGGACTGCGGCCTGGTCAGCTCATCGAGAGACCGGTACGGAGCGCGGAGGGGTACACATCTGGATCCCTCCGCGTTCCCGCGGCAACGGTCATGAACTCCGGCCCGTTCCACTCGGCTCCGCCGGAGGGCTTGTACGGCATGACGAAGATCTGCCGGAGGCCGTGCCGCCACGCCGCCACGGCGTCCGGCAGCGCCCGGCGCTCGGGAGACTCGAACACGGTGGCGGTCGTCAGGCCATCGAGGGTCGCCATCCACTCGGAGAACGCAGCCTGGTCAATGCCGTCCCACCCGTGCTCGCGACTCCACCACACCGGACCGGTGATACCGAAGTGCTGCGCAAGGTCGGTCTTGTCGCTGTAGTCACCCTGCGAGCGAGCGTTCCAGTAGATGTTCGCCCGCCAGACCTCCGCCCACCGGACCTCAAGGGCCGCACGGTCCCAGTGCGCCGGGCGCCGAGACGCCCCCACCGGGGGTTCAGGGTCCAGGTCGGGGATCTGGATCCAGGGCGAGAGCTCCCACGCGTGCTTCACATACAGCAGCTCCATCAGCGGACGCGGGAACTCCGTGATCGTCAGCTCCATCTCCGCCGGCCACTCGACATCTTCCGGTACGCGCTCAAAGTGCATGCCCCGCTCCCCTCGTGTGTGTACAGCAGTGTGCACCTCGGGCTCCGGATGCGCGTGAAGCGCTCACCGCACCAGAGGCTCACGCCTCGCGCCGCGGCCCCGGTCGAGCTCGCTTCACCCGGCCCGTCCTGATGGCCCGAGAAGGCTGCTCGTCCGTCGGCGGCCGTCGTCCTGAACCGGTGCCGACCGTCAGTGGACCCAGTGCCGACCGAGTACACGTCGCAGAGAGCAGCCACGTCTCGCATCCTGGAACGGTGATGCGGACCAGCAGCACCTTGTGGGACATGGCTGCAGGACGATCCCGACCACGGCACTTCGCGCGACGCTCCGCCCTCACACGGCCCGTGCCGGTAGCCCGGGCGGCCGACGAGTGACCCATTAGGGCATGAGGCCAGCACCTCGGGCGCCTCCTGCGAACCAGGGTAACGGGAGCCGTTGACACACGAGGCGCGTGTCACCCGGTGCCGTGGCGACCCCCACAGCCCTTCCCACGTGGGGACCGCGACTGGGGGTAAGCAGAACGGTGTTGAGTCGACCGGCAACAAAGGCACGTTCGTCTTCACCCAGGGTTCCGGCAAGAACAGGATCCGTGTTGCCCTGGACAACTATCCGGGCAACATCTTCACTGCCACGAAGGGTTAGCAGAGTGAAGATACGGAAGGAAAGTGGAACAAGGGGAGCAGGCCGCCTGTGTTACCGCGTGCTCTTACCCCGTTGCGAGCGCATGCCCCGACTGTTCGCGAAAGAACTGGCTGATCGGCATGTCCCCCTCAATGGTTTCGTCCCGCGATCCCGGGCCCCCTCCATCCACGTCGCGGCGCTCCCCAGCCCACCCGGCAGCGCCGGTGAGCGGCGCGTCGCCAACCTCGTCGTCATCGTTAGCGTGCAGCCTCCAGTCGCAGTCCTCACGATGCCCGCGAGACCGCCGCCCGCGAGCGCATGGCCGATAGGCGGGCCGGCTCCGCCGAATACCAGGAGAAGGTACGACCTTCGGCACAGCGTTTCAGTCCTGCGTCAGGCACGCCGCGTTGGTGCGGATCCGTTGTGGACCATCCAGTTATGACCACTGGTGTTGATGAGCCCGTGACCTCCGGCCAACTGGTAAGCGGGGTCGCACGTGGAGCCGTTGTAACTGATCACGTCATAAGTACCCTCCGGCAGGTCAACCTTGATGAAGGGCCACATGTCAACGCCGGGGCGGGAGGCTCCCATCGAGTAGCAGTGAGAGGAAGATCCCTTCGTTGACCGGACGCTGATGAAGTCCACGTTGCGCCCACCCGGGGTCCAATGCGTCTGGAACTGGATTTGGACATTGCGGCCTGAAGCCAGGGAAGACTCGAGGGAACCGTTCTCGTTACGCACAGCCGCTGGCGTTGTCGTGGCCTCAGATGCCGATGCCGGCGCGACGCCGAGACCAACGGCCGCGGAAAGTGCGACGGCTGCGGCGAGAAAACACGCCCGCCGGGCATGACGGATAGGGTGAATCGAGCGGGTGATGAATGACATATTAATGGAGGTCCAATCTCGTAGAGAGCTATGAGCTTAGGCAATCAGCGGGTCCGAGGGAGTCGCAAATCCACAAGCTACGTCCTCGTCCTCGCAACGGTGCATGTCGGGCCACTCGTTGCCTCAGGGGATGCGAGACGCAGTACGAGACCATGGCGTCGACTGCGGGCTCCGAGGACGAGGAGCAAGAGGACGCCTGGGCTGACGGGTTCGGCATGGGGGAATGCCGAGCCCGCCACCCTCACGGCCGGGCCACGTCCGCGACCCTGGCCGTGGGCGATGGAACCCTCTGCGCCCCGTGCGCGTGCACTGTACGGGCCCACGAGCGACGGGCCCAGGACCCTGAACTCGGGTCAGTCGGCCGGCCGACCCCTGCCTCAGGTCGGCGCTCGTTCGTCCGCTTGCCGACGAGCGCGGCCGGGCGCTCCCACTCGATCGGATCGACGGAGGAGAGCACCCGGTGAGCAAGGTGAAGAGCAAGCTCGACGGCATCGACAGCCTCGTGCGCGACGTCGGCTTGCACCCGTGGGCGCACCTCGAGGCCGGCTACTGGCGGATCCAGGTCGAGGACCGGCCCGTGCTCGGGTACGTGATGCGGCGCCGCGCGGAGCTCGGGGACCCGTTCACGTTCGAGGTCTACGCGGACGCCCGCAACGAGCTCGGCCAGCGGATCTGGCTCCGGCGTGAGGAGTCGCTGAACTCCGCGGCCGCGTGGATGATCCAGAACAGCGATCGCCTCATCGCGTTCGCGGCACGGCACGCGGCCGCGGCCGGCGGCAGCCAGGTCGCGGGCCCCTGGTCGGACTTCGCCTCGTTCGTCGGCCCGTCGACGGCCTGGAGGGTGTTGACGTCGGTCGCGAGCTGCGCGCGACGGCACCGGATCCGTCGCGGCGGAGAAGATACACGCCGGTAACACGAGGGAAACGGGGTCGATACCGGGCAGAACCACAGTGGACGGAAATACCTATCGCTCGATAGATACTCCGACCGGGCAACCGGATCTCCGGCGCATCCGCTCCACCGCGCCCTCGTGAGAGGCCAGAACATTGAGCACCCCGCACCTCCCCTCGCCGGCCGCGACCCCCACCGCGGCCACCCCCCTCATCCCGCCCGGCTACGCCCAGGAGCTCCACCGCGGCGTCGGTCCGTTCTCCTCCTTCGCGGCCGGGTTCTCCTTCGTCTCGATCCTCACGACCGTGTTCCAGCTCTTCGGCCTCGGCTTCGGGCTGGGCGGCGCGGCGTTCTTCTGGGCCTGGCCGATCGTGTTCGTCGGGCAGCTGCTGGTGGCCCTGAACTTCGCGCAGCTCGCCGCGTCGTGGCCCATCTCGGGCGCGATCTTCCAGTGGTCCAGCAGGCTGGCGGGCACGACGTTCGGGTGGTTCACCGGCTGGACCATGATCGTCGGCCAGATCCTCACGGTCGCCGTCGCGGCCATCGCCGTGCAGGCCGTGCTGCCGTCCATCTGGGCCGGGTTCCAGATCGTGGGCGGGCCGGACGCGGATCCGTCGGTCGCCTCCCCCACGGGCTCCGCGAACGCGGTCCTGCTCGGGATCATCATGCTGGCCATCACGACGGTCGTGAACATCCTCAGCGTGCGGCTCATGGCCCGGGTGACGACGGCGGGCGTCGCCATCGAGATGGTGGGCGTCGTCGCGCTCGTCGCCGTGCTGTTCCTGCTGCCGAGGCGGGGACCGGAGGTGGTCTTCACGACCGCGGGATCCGCGAGCGAGGAGCCCTACGTGTGGGCCTTCCTCGCCTCCTCCCTCATGGCCGCCTACGTGATGGTCGGCTTCGACTCGGCGGGCGAGCTCGCCGAGGAGACCCACAGCCCGCGGAAGACGACGCCGAAGACGATCATCCGCGCGCTCACGGTCTCCGGGCTCGGCGGGGCGCTGCTCATCGTGGGCGCGCTCGTCGCGGCGCCTCCGTCACCCGGCTGCTGCAGGAGCTGGAGGACGAGATCCCGCCCACCGGGCAGCTCGTCGTGCCGTCGCGCAAGGTGCGGCTGCCGCTCTCCTGGGACGACCCGGCGACGCGCCTCGCGATCGAGCGCTACATGGCGGGCGTCCGCGACGACGCGCCCTGGACGCCGTGGAACATCGAGTTCATCCGCCGCATCAACGGCCTCGACTCGGTCGACGACGTCTTCCGCACGGTCTTCGACGCGAGCTACCTCGTGCTCGGCCTCGGCGACGTGTACCTCGGCGCGCCCGTGGCCACGCCGCTGGATCCGCGCCACCGCCTGGTGACCACGAAGTACAACCCGGCGCGCACCTGGACGGCGGAGAACTCCGTCGGCATCGGCGGCGCGTACGTCTGCATCTACGGGATGGAGGGGCCGGGCGGGTACCAGTTCGTGGGCCGCACCGTGCAGATCTGGAACCGCTTCCGCCGCGGCGGGCTCTTCCAGGAGGATCCCTGGGCGCTGCGCTTCTTCGACCTCATCGAGTGGTACCCGGTCGGCGCGGAGGAGCTGCTGGAGCTGCGCGCCGAGACGGACGCGGGACGCGGGCACTACGAGACGGAGGACGGCGAGTTCTCCCTCGCCGAGCACCAGGAGCTCCTGCGGGCGAACGACCCCTCCATCCGCGCGTTCCGGGAGACGCATACGCGCGCGTTCGAGGAGGAGAAGGCGCGCTGGCGCCAGTCGGGCGAGTTCGACGTGCGCGACGAGCCGCCCGTCGTCGAGGCCGCGACCGTCGCGATCCCGCCCGGCGCGACGGCCGTCACGGCGCCGTTCACCTCCACCGTCTGGCGCGTGGACGTGCGCCCGGGCGACCTCGTCTCGACGGGCGACGCCGTGCTCGCGGTCGAGGCGATGAAGATGGAGTCGGTCGTGGGCGCGCCGGTCGCGGGCCGCGTGCTCGACGTCCTCGTCCGGCCCGGGGAGCAGGTCGCGCCCGGGCAGGTGCTCGCGGTGATCGGAGCGGCGTGATCCCCACCTGCGAGGATGGCGGGATGGCCAAGGACGACAAGCCGGCCCGCGTCGGTCGCCCCCGGGCTGTGCCCGACGCCGGATCCCCGCTGAGCCCGCGCGAGCAGATCCTCGACGCCGCGGCCGCGCTCTTCGCCGAGCACGGACTGAGCGGCACGTCGACGCGCGCGATCGCCGAGCGGGTCGGGATCCGGCAGGCGTCCCTCTACTACCACTTCACCGGCAAGGACGACCTGCTCGTCGAGCTGCTCACGCGCTCCGTGCGCCCCAGCCTCGACGTGGTGCGCGGCATCGAGGACCTCGTGCCCGACCGCGCCTCCGCGGCCGCCGCCCTGCTCGCGCTCGTGATGGTCGACTTCCACACGCTCGCCGACACCCCGCACAACATCGGCACGCTCTACCTGCTGCCCGAGGTGCAGGGCGAGCGCTACGACGGCTTCCGCGTGCAGCGCCGCGAGCTGCAGGACGCGTACGGGCGGCTCGGCACGGCCGCGGCGAGCGCCGAGGTCCGCGCCACGATCGGGCCGGACGCGCTGGGGGCCGTGCTGATCCAGCTGGCCGAGCTCGTGATCCAGCTGCGTCGCCGCGGCGAGCCGGGAGACGCCGACCGCGACGCGATCGCCGCCACGTGCCTGCGCGCCTGCGGACAGGGCACCGCGGAGATCGACCGGGCGCGTCGCGAGGCGGAGCAGCTGCTGGCCGTCACCGCCTAGGTCAGGTTCGCTGAGTCACACAGCCCACCGAAGCCTTGGGAAGTTCCTACATCAGAGGGATCCCCAGACTTACCGTGCGTTGGCCCAGAAGCAACAGGAAAGGGCCTTTCCCGGTTTCATCAGCGATCCCGAAGTGCGGCAACCAGCTCATGGTGGGCCATTCCGGAACGGCTTTTCGGTCGAACGGCTCACGGTTTGATCGGTCGTCAATGAGTCTAGATGTGCTAGACCGCAGAATGCTGACAGGGCCATTCTCGGTATAGCAACCCATTGTGATGATTCGGGCATCGAGGGCTTTACATGAAGCCTGCTCGCCCTTGAACCATGTCTTTCGGCGCATGCGATCTAGGGCTTCGCGGGTTGCGAGCAACTGAAGAACAGCCGCCTTGGGCATCACATCGGCATCCTTGTCGACGCCAAGGAGCACTCCGCTGAGCGTGGCTGTCTCCGAAAGTAGATTCGGACGGGCCGCCGTTAGCTCGGCCGCCCGCGCGTCCCTGCGGTTGCGTCAGTCGATGACAAATGATGCAAAGGCCGCCACTCCAGCACCCGCGAGGCCGCTGCGAAAGTCGGTGATGTCAAAGCCGTCGGCCATCGTGCTCCATATCAGCTGCATTCGGATCTACGAGCAATGAGGCTCTGCCAGGGGCTGCATCGCCTGTTGCCGAGCAAAGAATTTCCCCGACGACGTTGCCTGCGGTGAAGCGCGTCGTCATCTACGATACCAGCGGGCTTTTCGCGCATTCGCCCAGAGTGATGCTTGATTCATCTGCGCCGACGCCGCATCGCAGCTCACCATCGCTCTCAGCCGATCCGCGCGAGCAGCTCGAGCGACCGCTCGAGCACGAGGGCCGTGGCGACGGGATCCGACGACGGCAGCGACGCGTCCGTGAACAGGTGCGCGTCGCCGTCGTAGACGAAGACCTCGGCGAGCTCGGGGCCGACCTCGGCGACCAGCTCGCGGGCCGCGTCGAGGTCGCCCTCGCCGGCGAAGAACGGATCCCGCGCCATGCCGTGCACCTGCACGGGCAGCCCGGCAGGCCACGGCCCGAAGGACCACTCCGCGGAGAGCGAGACGAACGACTCGTAGAGGAGCGCACCGCGGGCACCCGGCCGGGTCTGCGCGAGGCGCTGCGCGATGGATCCGCCCCACGAGAACCCGGCGTAGACCAGCTCGGCGGGCAGCCCGGCGAGGGCGCGGTCGGTGCGCTCGGCGACGACGTGGTCGGCGAGACCTGCCATCAGCGCGAGGCCCGCCTCGATGGACTCCGGCAGCGCGCCGTCGAAGAGGTCGGGCACGTGCACCACGTGCCCTCCGTCCCGCAGCGCGTCGGCGAACGCGTGCACGCCGGGGGTCGCGCCCTGCACGTGGTGGAACAGCACGATCTCGGCCATGGGCGCGCCTCTCGTCGTCCGCGGGCGGGCGCGGATCCGGGCGCTCCCGTCGCGGGGCGCCGTGCGGCGAACCTACTCCGCGGGTCGGCGGCGGGGTCGGCTCGGATGCCCGGATCCGCGTGCCCGCCGCCCCCTCAGGGTGCGGGCGCCTCGCCCACGTACGACTCCGCCGCCAGCTCCATGCACCGCAGCCGCGCCGGGGAGAGGTCGTAGGGCATCTTCGCGATCGCGTCCATCGCGCTCATGGACCGGGCGGGCCGGCGGGGGCCGACCTCGTCCGCGACGTCGGCGCCCTCGGGGTGCAGCGCGTGCCAGGCGTCGACGAGCTCGTCGTCGAGGCGCGGGAGGTCGGATCCGTCGATCGCCGCGTGCAGCGTCGCCTCGAACGCGCGTCGCTCGGCCGCGACCTCCGCCACGCGCGGGTCGTCGACGGCGACCGTGTCGTCGAGCGCCTCCTCGGCGGCCTCGACGCGGTCGGACGCCGCGCGCAGGCCCGGGAGGGTGGCGATGGCGATGTACCGGGTGGCGTTGAGGGCCGCGCCGAGCGGCCCGAAGACGCGCTCCATGACCAGCAGGGCGTCGAGGTCGGCGGGGCGCAGGGATCCGGCGGGCAGGCCCTCGAGGCGGGTGGCGACGAAGTCGGAGATGAGGCCCAGGCGGCTGCCGCGGGCGCGCATGCGCCGGACGGCCGCGCGCTGCCGGCGCAGCTCCGCCTCCTGGGCGTCGAGGGTCGCCTCGAGCCGGGCGAGGATGCCGTCCACGTCGGCGTCCGCGGTGTCGTCCGCCGCGCCGTCGTCCGCACCGGCGGGTGCGGCGGCCGGGTCCGCGAACGCGTCGCGGATGTCGTCGAGGGCGATCCCGGCGTCAGCCATCCGCCGGATCCACAGCAGCCGGATCATCTCGGCGTAGCCGTATCGACGGCGGTCGTCGGCGCCGCGCTCGGGCTCGGGGAGCAGGCCGATCTGGTGGTAGTGGCGGATGGCCCGCGGCGTGGTGCCGACGAACGCGGCGGCGTCGCCGATCCGGACCTGGCGGGGCGGGATCAGGGACGGGTGCATGGCGGGGCCTTCCTCGGCGGGGCGGGTCATGGGACCACCCGACCACATGACGCTACGGGAGGTGCAAGCCCGGACGCCGGGCGAGGTGCGCGCCGAAGGAGGTGCGCCGGGCCTCGTCGATCGCGTCGTCGAAGCGGAGCTCGGGATCGCCGAGGTGGGCGATCACGGCGAGCGCGTGGATCCGCACCCGGGCGTCCGCCGCGCGCCGGGACCGCTCCAGGACCGGCAGCGCGGCCCGGCCGACGCTCGCGAAGGCCCGCGCGAGGCTCGCCTGCGTGTCGCGCCCGCCGCGGCCGAGCTGCGACGCGAGCTGCTGCGAGAGCCAGCGCGCGCCGGCCGGATCCCGGTCGCCGTCGACGAGACCCGACGACGTGCGCCAGGCGGTGCGCGCGACGTGGTCGTCGGGATCCCGCAGCAGCGCCGGCGTGATGGCGGGCAGGGCGCGCCGGTCGCCGATCTTGGACAGCGTGTGCAGCGCCTGGCCGCGGGCCTGCGGGATGGGCGAGGTCAGCTCGGCGATCAGCGGCGGGATCGTGATCTCGGGGTCGTGCCGGATGAGCGCCCACGTGAGCATCTCGCGCACGTTGAGGTCGGGCTCGACGCGGCAGCGGTGGATCAGGCCATCGACGAGCGCGGGATCCGGCCGGGTGCCCGCGGTGAGCGCGGCCTGCAGCCGGGCGGACGCGTCGGGCGCGCGGAGGGCGGCGGCGAGGCGGGCGGCGATCTCGGCGTCGGCCGGGCGGCCGGGGTGCTCGGCGTCCGTCACAGCACGTCCTCGATCGCGGCGAGCACCCGATCGGGGTCCTCGAGCTGCATGTCGTGGTGGATCCCGGGCAGCCGGCGGACGTCCCACCCGGCGCCCGCGAGCTCGGCGGCGTACGCGTCCGGCAGCACGGAGGGCGCGTCGTCGGAGAGCACGATCGTCGACGGCACGGCGGGGGCGCTCACCGCGAGCGGGTGGAAGGCCACGTCCCGGAAGACGCCGACCGCCATGCGACGGTCGAACCGCTGCTGCGCCGCGTCGAGCGACGCGCGGACGGCGGCCGGGTAGGCGGCGCGCACGCGCGCGGCGGCGCGGGCTCGCGGGATCTGCGCCGCGGCGAGCCCGACGAGCGGCGCGGCCCAGAAGAGACGGCCGCGGATCCCCGTGGTCGGCAGCGCCAGCCGGAACCCGGGGTCGAGGTAGATCGCGCGCGCGGGTTCGAGGCGGGCGACGGCGCGGACGAGCACGGATCCGCCGAGCGAGTGCCCGACGACCGCATCGAGCCCGCGCGGCAGCGACTCCGCGAGGTCGTCGGCCATCCCCTCGATGCCGTAGGACGCAGCACGGCCGCTCCGGCCGTGCCCGCGCAGGTCGACGGTGGTGACGGTGAAGCGGCCCGTCGCGACGAGCCTCTCGACGACGGGAGCCCAGGTGGCGCCGTCCGCGCCGAGGCCGTGCACGAGGCCGACGTGGCGCGCGCCGGATCCGGTGGTGACGCGGTGCAGCTGCATGGGTCCAGTCTCCTCCGCGGGCCGCCGCCTGCCGAGCGTCGGACGGCCCCGCATCCGGGAACGGATGCGGGGCCGCCGAGCGGGTGCGGCGTTACAGCGTCGCCGCCGCCGGGTCCCAGTCCTCCGCGAGCGGCGTCGGCTTCGCGACGCTCGACGCGACCTGGACGACCTCGCGGCTGTCGGCCGCGTCGCGGATCGCGAGCAGCACGTCGAGCACGTGCGCCGCGACCTCGCCGGACGCGCGCACCGGGTCGCCGCCGCGGATGCTCCGCGCGAGGTCCAGCACGCCGGATCCCCGGCCGTACGTGGATCCGGCCGCGGTCAGCGTCTCCGGCCCCTCCTGCCCGAAGCGCCACAGCTGGCTGTCGCCCTCGAAGGTGTTCGGGTCGGGGAGCACGATCGTGCCCTCGCTGCCCGAGATCTCGACGAAGCCCATGCGCGGCAGCGCGTTCTGGAAGCTGAAGGTCGACTGCGCCGACTGCCCGCCCGCGAACGAGATGAGCGCCGCGTGGTGCGTGGGCACCTCCACCGGGAAGTCGGTGCCCGCGCGGGGTCCGCTGCCGATGGTGCGGGTGGTGCGCGAGGTCGAGGAGACCGCGCTCACCGTCTCCGCCGCGCCGAACGCGTGCACGAGCGTGGTGACGTAGTACGGGCCCATGTCGAACAGGGGTCCGGCGCCGCGCGCGAACAGGAACTCGGGGTTCGGGTGCCAAGCATCCGGGCCGGGCACGTGGAAGAGCGTCGTCGCGGTGAGCGGCTCGCCGATGTCGCCGCGCGCGATGGCGCGCATGGCCGACTGGATCCCCGCCCCGAGCACGGTGTCGGGCGCGCACGCGACCTGCACGCCGGCGGCGCGCGCGGCCTCGAGCAGGTCCTGGCCGGACGCGTGGTCCAGCGCCAGCGGCTTCTCGCTCCACACGTGCTTGCCGGCGGCGACGATCCGCCGCCCGACCTCGGCGTGCGTGGCGGGCAGCGTGAGGTTCACGACGATCTCGATCTCGTCCACGCGCAAGAGCTCGTCGACCGTGCCGTGGTTCGGCACGCCGTGCTCCTCGGCGCGGGAGCGGGCGCGGTCGAGGTCGATGTCGGCCACGAACAGGACCTCGAGGTCCGGCATCGCCGTCATGTTCTCCAGGTAGGTGCCCGAGATGACGCCCGCGCCGATGACGCCGACGCCGACGCGGCCGGTGCCGCCGGTCACTTGTCGTTCTCCTGCAGCCAGGCGAAGGACGCCGCGATGCCGTCGAACACGTCGCCCGCGTAGTCGTCGAACTCGACGACACGGAGCGCGTGGGGTGCGGCGGCCAGCACGGCGGCGACGTCGACGTCGCCCTGGCCGGCGGGCTCCTGCATCTTGAAGGCCTGCGCGAGCTCCGGCGGCACGACGAGCGCGGACTCGGCGCTCGGGAGCACGTTCGCGATGGCGTCGGAGATCTTGCCGTCCTTCACGTGCAGGAACTGCACGCGCTCGCCCAGCTGGCGGAGGAGCGCGGGCGTGTCCATGCCGCCGACGGTCGACCAGAAGGTGTCGAGCTCGAGCACGACGTCCGCGTTCAGGCGCTCGACGAAGAGCTCGTAGACGGGGCGGCCGTCGACCTTGTTCGCGAACTCCCACTGGTGGTTGTGGTAGCCGAAGGCGAGCCCGCGCGCGGCGGCCTGCACCTGCAGCTCGTTGACGCGATCGGCGATGCGGTGCGCGTCGTCGGCCGTCTGCCAGCGCTCGGAGGGGATGAAGGGGTCGATGACCGTCTGGATCCCGAGCTTCGCGGCGGCATCGAACGTGCGGGCGGCCTGGTCGTCGTCGCCGTCGATGACGGGCGCGTGGCCGGAGGGAGCGGTGACGCCGGACGCGGCGAACGCGGCGGCGAACTCGTCCGCGCGCTCGACGAACGCGTACGGCTCGACCTGCGTGTAGCCGATCTCGGCGACGCGGGCGACGGCGCCCTGCAGGTCGGCGGAGACGGCGTCGCGGACCGTGTAGAGCTGGACGGAGGGGGCGGACATGGTCGCTCCTTTCAGGAGGTGGACTGGTGGCCCGACGGCCACCGCACGCTCCCGCCGTCGCGTCTGGACGGCTGAGCCACGATGCCCGCAGGGTTCGACCGGCGCGAGACGCGCCGTGCCGTCAAACCTACCGTCGGTCGGGGTCCGGATCCCAGGGGCGCGAGCGACGGATCCTGGTCGGTGTCGGACGCCGGTGCCAGGCTGGCGCCACGCGCTCGACGACGAGAGAAGGAGCAGCCCATGAGGGTCCGGCAGACGATCGTGGTGCTCGACGCACCGGACCTGGCCGCGGAGAGCGCCTTCTGGGCCGGGCTCCTCGACGGCGAGGTGCACGCCGACGAGGACGACTGGCACTACGTGTCCTTCGACGCCGGCTGGCAGATCGGGATCCAGCCCGCGCCCGACTTCGTGCCGCCCGTGTGGCCGGGCGAGGGCCCGCGGCAGCAGCAGCAGATCCACCTGGACTTCTACGTCGACGACCTCGACGCGGGCCGCGAGCGCGTGCTCGCCCTCGGCGGCCGCCTGCTCCAGCCGGCCGCGGACCCGGCGGCGCCCGACCGCTTCGACGTGTACGCGGATCCGGCGGGGCACCCGTTCTGCCTGTGCGTGTCGGGCGACGAGGCCCGGGCGTAGCCGCACGCCGGATCGGCTGACCCGCAGGCGCCGTGCCCTACCGTGGACGCCTCGCGGATCGCGCCCGACGACCCGCCCGCCGCAGGAGGCACCGCATGACCGAGCACGGCCGCCCCGCGACGACCGTCCGCGTCACGCGCCTCGTGCACCGCGGCCTCACCGTGCGGATCAGCACCCTCGGCAGCCCTGGTGACCGCGCGTTCGTGCTCGTGCCCGGCATCGGCGTGAGCTCCGACTACTTCGAGCGCCTCGCCCCGCACCTCGACGCGCGCGGCACCGTGCACGCGCTCGACCTCCCGGGGTTCGCGGGTGTCGCGCATCCCGGCCGCGCGCTGGCGATCCGCGAGTACGCCGACCTCGTGGGCGCCGCGATCGACGACCTGGGCCTCGACGACCCCGTGCTCGTCGGCCACTCGATGGGCACGCAGGTGGTGGCCGACCTCGCGGCCCGGCGGTCGGCGATCAGCACGGTGGTGCTCATCAGCCCGGTCATGGATCCGGCCGCGCGATGGGTGCCGCGCGCCGCCCTCCGCTTCCTCCGCTCCTCGGTGCGGGAGCCGAGCCGGATCAAGGTGCTCGCCATCCGCGCGTACCTCGTCTGCGGCGTGCGCTGGTTCCTCCGGGTGCTGCCGCGGATGATGTCGTTCCCGATCGAGGCGCGCCTGCCCGACATCCGCGCCAGCACGCTCGTGATCCGCGGCGAGCACGACGCCGTCGTCCCGCGCGCGTGGGTGGAGGAGATGGGCCGGCTGCTGCCGCGGGCGCGGCTGTGGGAGATCCCGGGCGCCGCGCACTCGGTGATGCACGACCACGCCGACGAGGTCACCCGCCTCTGCCTCGCGCACCTCGAGCGGCCACCCGTCGAGGGCTCGTCGACCGAGGACGCGTCGGCCGAGCTGCGGCGGTTCCCGGTGGGCGAGGAGGAGCGGGACGAGGAGCACGCGGACTTCGCGCCCACGCTCGGCGACTCGATCCGCGGGATCCGCGCGCAGGTCGCCGAGGGCATCGCGATCCGCCGCGGGGACGACGCCGCGATCGGGCGCGCGAAGACCGCGCACGCGGAGGCCATGGCGGATGCGGCGGAGCGGGCGCGGCGTCGCGGAGCGCGCCGCGACGCCCGATCCCGCGGCTAGCTGTACCCGGCCATGACGTTGGTGACACTTCGGGGCGTGTGAGGAGGCCTCCTGGCTTGATGGAGCTGTCTAGTTCTGCCACTGCCAGGAGGCCTCGATGTCCCACGCTAATGCTCGTCTGACGGTTCACGGGAGGGTTCTCCTCGTGCGGCGGGTGGTCGAGGATCGTCGGCCGGTCTCGCATGTCGCGCGCGAACTCGGTGTGTCGCGTCAGTGCGCGCATCGGTGGGTGAATCGGTTCCGGTCCGAGGGTTTCGAAGGCTTGTCGGACCGGTCCTCGAGGCCGAGACGGGTGCCGACGAGGACGAGCCCGGAACGAGAACGAGCCGTCGTGGAAGCGAGGACCCGATTGCGATCAGGTCCTGCCCGGTTGGCGCCGGTGACCGGTGTTCCAGCCCGCACGATCTCCCGCATCCTGCGGCGGCACGGGGCACCGCCGTTGGCATGGTTGGACCCCGTCACCGGGGCCGTGATCCGGGCATCCCGGTCGACGGCAAACCGGTACGAGCATGAGCATCCCGGCGACCTGATCCACGTCGACGTGAAGAAGCTCGGCCGGATCCCGGACGGCGGCGGCTGGCGGGCGCATGGCCGCAGCGAACAGGTTCGTGGTCGTGGGATCGGGTTCGATTACGTCCACGCCGTGGTCGATGACCACACCCGCCTCGCCTACGCGGAGATCCACCCGGACGAGAAGGGCGTGACCGCGGCAGGGTTCCTGACCCGGGCCGCGGCGTACTTCGCCGAGCACGGCATCACCCGCATCGAACGGGTCCTGACGGACAACGCGTTCGCCTACCGGCACTCGGCCGCGTTCCAGAACGCGGTCACGCAGCTCGGTGCGAGGCAGAAGTTCATCCGCCCGCACTGCCCCTGGCAGAACGGCAAGGTCGAACGCTTCAACCGCACCCTCGCGACCGAGTGGGCCTACCGGCAACCCTTCACCAGCAACCAAGCCAGAACCGACGCCCTTGATCCGTGGATCCAGCACTACAACACTGAACGAATCCACTCGAGCCACGGGCTGACGCCCGCGGCCCGAGTGTCACCAACGTCATGACTCAGTACAGCTAGCGCGAGGTCGCGTCCGGGCGCGCGCCCGTCCCCTCGCGGCCGGCCGCCGTCGCCTCGCGCGACGCCCGCTCCAGCGCCTCCAGCCGCTTCTCGATGCGCTCCGTGGCCCGCCGCGTCCGGACCACCGACACCGCGATGACGATGCCGAGCACGACGGCCGCGAGGGGGAGAAGCAGGGACACGATTCCGCCGAGCACCAGTCCGGCCATCGGTCCGCCGGAGCCGCCCGGGCCGCCGACGTCGTCCAGCGTCGGGGCGTCGAAGGCGGCGAGCGCGATGAGGTCGCGTGCGGTGATGGGATCCTCCAGCGGTCGGCGGGCGCGTCCGGGCGACGCTATCTGCGCACCGCGAGCAGGTGGAAGGGGTCGACAGGATCGCCGGGCACGTGCGAGCCCTGACCGGGCGACGGACCCGTCAGGCGTCCTCCGCCGTCGACCCGAACGCGTGCAGCCCCAGCTCGTCCGCGAGCCGCTGCGCGAGCACCGCGCCACGCACGCTCGTGCCCTGGCCGTCGAGCGGCGGGCTGAAGACGGCGGCGCCGAGGCGACCGGGCGCGGCGAGGACGATGGAGCCGGAGACGCTCGACTTCGCGGGCACGCCGACCCGCCGCATCCACCGGCCGGAGCCGTCGTAGACGCCGCACGTGGCCATGACGGAGACGACGTCACGCGCGACCTTGCGGGACACCACGCCTGACCCCGTGAGCGGGTTACGGCCACCGGCGGCGAGCGTGGCGCCCATCGCCGCGAGGATCTCGGGGGTCACCAGCACCGCGCACGCCCGCGCGTACGCGGCCACGGCGTCGTCGGCCGAGACGTGCAGCGTGCCCTCGGAGCGCATGAGATGGGCGAGCGCGTGGTTGCGATCGCCGAGCAGCTGCTCGCATTCGGCGACGTCCTCGTCGACCTCGAGCTCCCGGCCCGCGAACGCGCTGAGGCCCCGGAGGATCCGCTCGGTGCGCTCCTCGAGGGAGGATCCGCGCACCAGGCTCGCCGTGAGGATCGCCCCCGCGTTGACCATCGGGTTCGGCGGTCGGCCGGTGCCGCTCTCCAGCTTGATCGCGTCGAACGCCTCGCCCGTCGGCTCGATGCCGACCGCGTCGAGCGCGGCGCCGCCGGTGTCGGCGAGCGCCAGCGCGAACAGGAACGGCTTCACGGCCGACTGGATGGAGAAGCGGTGCGCGCTGTCGCCCGCGGCGTGCGTGCGGCCGTCGGGCGTGACGAGCGCGATGCCGGCGAGCCGCGGATCCGTCTCCGCGAGCTGCGGGATGCTGTCGTCGACCTCGCCGCCGCCATCGTCGGCGACCGATGCGAGCAGCCGGTCGAGGTCGAGCGCGTGGGCGGGATCGTGCGAGGCGGATGCGGGGGCGGGCATGCGTCGAGCTTGCCAGCACGGGCGGCGGCCGACCCGAGCGGACCGCGGCCATGGCATCTGCCGTGACCGCGACGCCGCGGAAGGGATGTGGCCCGGCCTCCGTGCACGGAGGGCCGGGCGGTCGGACCCTCTCCCCCGAGAGGCCGACGCTGTGCGAGGACGTCCCACCCGAAGGGCTCGTCCCGCTGATTGACAACGTAGGCCAACGGAGAACTGCATGCATCTGCATCGACGTTCCGCGGCTAGTCCACCCGGTCAGCCGACGGTGTCGCGCGGATCCGTGCCCGCCTCCCGCGCCCGCCGCACGTCCCGGGAGACGAGCCGCTGGAACAGCACGGCGAGCACGGCGATCCCCACCGGGATCCACCCCCGCGGGTTCCCCACCGCCAGCCCGGCGACGCCCGCGATCCCGATGGCGATCGCGGTGCCGTAGGCGATCCAGCGGCTGCGGTGCAGGAAGGAGAGGTGCATGGGGCCACCCTCGCAGACGCCCCCGGTCACGCCTGCTGCAGCAGCTCCCCCTCCTCCACGATCCGCCGCGAGAGCACGCGGTACCCCTCGCTCTCGAAGAAGACGGTGATCCGGTCCTCCTCCGTGCTCATCACGGTGCCCGGCCCCCACTCGGCGTGGTTGACCCGCGACTGCGCGGGGAACGCCTCGTCCGAGGCGGCGGCAGCGGCGGGATCGGCAGCGCCCGTGCCCATCGCCTCCTCGTGCGCGTCCTCCTGGTCGAGCCGGTCGCACGCGTCGCAGTTCCCGCAGCGCTCCGGCGACTCCTCGCCGAAGTAGCCGAGCAGGTACTGCCGCCGGCACTGCGGCGTCTCGGCGTAGCCGCGCATCATGTCGAGCCGCGAGACCTCGATGCGCTCGCGCTCCTGCGCGACGTGCTTGCCACGTGCGGCGGCCTCGCGCGGATCCAGCTCCTCGCGCACGAAGGCGCCGTCGCGGTCGGATCCGAGCACGCCCGCGTCCACGAGCAGGTTGAGCACGCCGCCCACCGTGCGCGCCGACATCCCCGCGCGCTCGGCGACCACGGCCGGCCGCACCGGACCGTCGACGCCCGCCACCGCGACCGCCGCGTACACGTCGCGGAGGCTCGCCGGCCGCGGCGTGCGCGCGGCGAAGAAGCGGCGGAGGCCGAGGTCCTCGGCGCGGTAGTGCAGGATCCCGACCGCCGGCTCCCCGTCGCGCCCCGCCCGCCCGACCTCCTGGTAGTACGCGTCGACGGACTCGGGCGGCGCCGCGTGGATCACGTAGCGCACGGTCGGCTTGTCGATCCCCATGCCGAACGCGCTCGTCGCGACCACCACGTCCACGTCGTCCTCGTGGAACGCGGTCTGCACGCGCTCGCGCTCGGCCGCCGGCAGGCCCGCGTGGTACGCGTCGACGCGGAGGCCCGCCGCGCGGATCTCGTCGGCGTAGTCCTCGGCGTCCTTGCGCGTCGCGACGTAGACGAGGCCCGGCTGCGTCTGCTCCACGACGTGCGCGACGATCGCGCGCCGCTTCTCCGCCTCCTCCGTGTGCCGCCGTACCTCGAGCCGGATGTTCGGCCGGTCGAAGCCGCTCGACAGCACGAACGGGTCGCGGAGGCCGAGGCGCTCCTCGATCTCGGTGCGGATGGGCGTGGATCCGGTCGCCGTCATGGCCACGGTCGGCGGGTGCCCGAGCGCGTCGATCACGCCGCCGAGCCCCAGGTAGTCGGGCCGGAAGTCGTGGCCCCACGACGCCACGCAGTGCGCCTCGTCGATCACCACGAGCGACACCCCGCGCGCCACGAGCCGCTCCACGACCGCGTCGCGCGCCAGCTGCTCGGGCGTGAGGAACACGATCCGCGCGCCGGGCTCCTCCACGGTCGCCCACGCCTCCTCGAGCGCCCTCCCGCGGATCGTGCTGTTGATCACGCGCGCGGGCGGCGCGGCGGGCGCGTCCTCGAGGTTCTGCACCTGGTCGGCCTGCAGCGCGATGAGCGGCGAGACGACCACGGTGAGGCCCTCCATCAGCACGGTCGCGACCTGGTAGATCGCGGACTTGCCGTAGCCCGTGGGCATCACGACGAGCGCGTCGCGGCCGCGGACGAGCGGGCCGATCGTGCGCACCTGGCCGTCGTGCAGCTCGTCCCAGCCGAACGACTCGCGGGCCACGCGGAGCGCGTCCTCGGGCTCGGGGCCCGGCGCGGGCTCCGGGACGATGGCCGGATCCTCAGCGGCGGGCCGCTCCTCGCCGGGCCGGTCGTCGGCCGTGCGGTCGTGCGCGGTGCGGGTGGTCGTGCGGGTGGTGCGGGTCGTGCCCGCCGCGGTGCGGTTCTGCTTCACCTCCCCACTGAACGCCGGGCGCCGAGCAGTGACCAGGCGCGCGCATGCCCTCTCGGCTGGCCGTCACGCTCGCCGGCGGCCGGGCGCGCCGCGCCGTCAGCCCGCGTCCACGCGGGGGAACGGATCCGCGTAGCCGGCCCACGCCGCCGGCCCCGCCGCGAGCTCCTCGCCCGTCAGCACGGCCCGCCCGATCGCCCGCCGCAGCACGGCCGGCCGGAGCCCCACGCCGAAGAACGCGATCTCCGTGCCGTGCGGCGCGCCCTCCTGCCACGGGTCGATCCCGGTCGGCTGGAGCGTCAGCATGGATCCCACGCTCGACCACCCGCCCACCTCGCCCGGCCGGGACGCGAGCGACACGAAGCCCTTCGAGCGCAGCACGAGGCCCGCGCGGTCGGGCCGCAGCTCCTCCTCCACGGCGAGCGCGAGCCGCTCGGGGTGCAGCGGCCGCGGGTCGCTCACGACCACGGATCCCACGGGCCCGTCGAGCCGATCGACCTCCCCCGGACGCGACGCGACGCCCGCCGCCGTGAGCTCGCGCATCCACCCCGCCGACGCCGCGAGCCCCGCCACGTCGCCCCAGCGCGGCAGCCGGTGGAGCGCGAGCGGCCGGCGCGCGTCGAGCACGGCGGCGCGCGGGGCGAGCCGGCGCACGAGCGCGAGCAGCGTGCCGCGCGACTCGAGCGGCACGCGCGCCATGCCGGTCAGCACCACGACGGTCGCGTACTCGAGGAGGTCGGCGAGCGTCTCGGCCTCGTCGAACGCGTCCTCGACCCGGCCGAAGGCGATCGAATGCAGGCGGTCGGCGGCCACGACCGAGACGACGTGGCGCAGCCCGAACCCGGACCCCGTCCCGCCGAGCGTCCGCTGCAGCTCGTGCTCGCGGCGCAGCAGCAGGTCGAGCTGCATCCCGGTCGCCCGCGCGTCGGCGGTCGCGGGGATCCCCACCACGGCCTCCGCGCCCGGCCCCCGCTCGGCGAGGTCGTCGAGGAACCGCGCGATGGGCTCGACCGGATCCGCCTCCTCGGGCGGCAGCACGAGCACGCTCGCCGCGACGTCGTCGACCGCGTCGCGCAGCACCGCGCGGAGCCCCGATCCCTCGCCCACCACGAGGACGACGCCCGACGGCGGCTGCGGGTACACGGGCAGGGGGAGGTGGTCGCGAGCGGGCATGGCGCTAGTCTATTGAGAACCGTTCTCGTGAAAGGACCATCCCCATGAAGGTGCGCAACTCGATCAAGGCCCTCAAGAAGATCCCGGGCGCGCAGGTCGTGCGCCGCCGCGGCCGCGTCTTCGTCATCAACAAGAAGAACCCGCGCATGAAGGCCCGCCAGGGCTGACCAGCCGCCCGGCCGGCGCCCCGCATCTGGGGCGTCGCCGCCGGGCCCCACGTCGATACGGTGGGGACCAGCCGAGCGACGAGGGGGCCCGCGCGTGATCGTCGTCGTCATCATCGCCTGCGAGATCGGCTTCTGGGCCGTGCTGGCCGCCGGGCTCGCCGTGCGCTACGCCCTGCGACGCCCGCGCCTCGCCGCCGTGCTCCTCGGGTGCGTGCCCGTCGTGGATCTCGTGCTGCTCGTCGCCGTGACCATCGACCTCCGCGGCGGGGCGACCGCCGACTGGACCCACGGCCTCGGCGCCGCCTACCTCGGCGGATCCGTCGCCTTCGGCCACTCGATGGTGCGCTGGCTCGACGTGCGCTTCGCCCACCGGTTCGCGGGCGGCCCGGCGCCCGTGCGCCCGCCCCGATCCGGCCGCGCCAGGGTGCGCCACGAGTGGCGGCTCTGGATCCTCACGGTGGCCGCCTACGCGATCGCCTGCGCCCTGCTGCTCGCCGCCATCGCGTTCGTCGGCGACGCCGCGCGCACCCAGGCGCTCGAGGACTGGATCGCCCGCCTCACCGTCCTCCTCGGCATCTGCACGCTCTGGGCGGTCGCGTGGACCATCTGGCCCGGCCCGGAGCCCGCCTCCGACGCCGAGACGGCTGCGGTCCCGTCCGCGGCGGCCGGCCGCTGACCCACGCCGGCGTCGACCCGCCGACCCGCCTCAGAGCGGGAAGCGCAGCCGGAGCAGGTGGGACCCGTCGGGGCGCGTCTCGGCCGTGAGGGTCCCGCCGAGCAGCTGGGCGCGCTCGCGCAGGCCCGTGAGGCCGTGTCGCCCGCTCGGCAGGTCGAGCGGCGGGAGCGTCGCCTGGCCCGCCTCGACCTCGAGCACCACGTGGCCCGCGTCCAGCCGTCCGGCGATCCGCACGGCCGCGCCGGTCCGTGCTTCCGCGCGGTGGTGAGCCCCTGCTGCACCGTCCGGTAGACGGCGCGCTGGGCGGCCGCGGGCAGGTCGTCGGGGAGGTCGATCCCGGTCGTCGCGGAGATCCCGCTGGCCGCCACGAGCGCCGGCACGTCCTGGAGCGTCGGCTGCGGCGCGACCTCCCGCCGCTCGCCGCCCGCCGCGCGGAGCACCTCGACCATGCCGCGGAGCTCCTCGAGCGTCACGGTGCTGAGCCCGCGGATCGCGCGCGCGACCTCCCGGGATCGCTCGTCGGTCGCGCCGACCTGCATCGCGCCGGCCTGCACCGCGATGAGGCTGACCTGGTGCGAGACGACGTCGTGCATCTCCCGCACCAGGACCGCGCGCTCCGGGCGAGCGCGACCTCGGCGGCCTGCCGCTGCCCGAGGGTCTGCGCCTCCCGCAGCTCGCGCAGCCGGGCCGCGGCCGTCCGCCGCTCGCGGAGGAAGGCCCCGAGGAGCGCGGGTCCCACGGTGTAGATGGTCGCGTCCACGAGGGGCTCGACCAGGAACGGGACGTCCTCCGGCGGCCAGAGCGGCGCCATGTACGCGACCACGGATCCGCCGGCCGCCACCGCGACCTGCCACCGCGGCGCGCGCGAGAGGCCCAGGTCGAAGAGGGCGATCACGAGCGGGACGTACGCGACGCCCTCGTAGAAGGCCGGCAGCGCGGCCAGCACGCTCAGCCACGGCCAGCGGCGGCGGAGCAGGAGGCCGAGGCGGGCGACGATCCCCGCGACGACCTCCCCCGACGCCTGGGCGGCGGAGAGGAACCCGGCGGACAGGGCCGCGGCGATCCCGGCCACGAGCAGGTCGACGAGCACGGCGCGCACGCGGTCCGCGGCGGTCGCCCTGCCGCCGGCGTCGACGTCGGCCTTCCGTCCGGGACGGAGGCCGGGCGCGAGCACGATGCCGCCGGACGCGAGCGTGAGCACGTGGCGGGCGAGCTGCTCGGGATCCGTGTCCTTGAGGAGGAAGCCGGACGCGCCGCGGTGCAGGGCCTCGAGCACCTGGTCGTCGGTGTCGAAGGTGGTGAGCATCGCGACGGCGGGCGGCCGGGGCTCGGCCATGAGCTCGGCGAGGATCGCGAGTCCGTCGGGAGCGGGCATCCGGATGTCGAGGAGCACCACGTCGGGCGCGTGCTCCCGCACGGTCGCGACGGCCGTGTCGCTCGAGACGGCCGCGCGGACGGCGATGCGCGGGCTGGCGCCGAGCACCATCGCGATGCCGGAGCGCACGAGCGCCTCGTCGTCGACCACCACGACGCTCACGACGGGTCCCGCCGAGGGGGGCCGTCGCCCGCGTCCGGTCCGTCGCTCACGCGTGCCGCCTCCCGCCGGTGGATCCGCCGCCGTCGCCGGTCGCGGCGCCGCGGTCCCCCGCGTGGCCGGGGCTGGCGCCCCGTGCCGCGCGCCTGGCGGCCCGGCTCGCCCGTCGGGCAGGCGAGCCAGAGCGTCTCGTAGCGCGGGTAGAACTTGGCCTTGAAGCGCAGCAGCGACGTGAAGCCGTAGGACGGCTCGAGCACGCGGCCGGTCGCCGTGAGCGGGCGCGCCACGACCCGGTCGACCGCGCCGGCGGGCCGCATCGCCCCGACGCCCGCGACCGGCGTGCCGGACAGGCTCAGCGTCTCGAGCCCCTCCTCCTGGAACGCGCGCGCGGCGGTGGCGATCAGGAACTCCATCACGCCGGGCATCGGGTCGGCGCCGCGGCGCATGACGTCGAGCGTGCGGCCCACCACCCGACCGTCGCGGAAGACGGGCAGCCAGCTGGTGACGCCGTGCACGCGGCCCGACGCGTCGACGGCCAGCAGGATCCGCACCTCGGGGTCGTCGAGCTCGCGCAGGCCGTCGAGCGTGAAGCCCTTCTCGGGCAGCGCCTTCGCGTCGGCCCAGTCGCCGCTCAGCGCGTCGACCGCGCGGCGGAGCGGCTCGGGCAGGCCGCGGTACGTGCCCCACAGCGCGTCGACGCCGTCGCGGGCGGCGCGGGTGGTCGCCGTGCGCAGGTCCTGCCGGCGCTTGCCGGAGGTGGAGAAGCCCGCGAGGTCGATCACGGCCTCCTCCGCGACCGGCGTGACGCTCCAGCCGAGCTCGGCGAAGACCGGCAGGTGCCGCGAGTGGATGCTGGAGAAGGCGGGCACGAGGCCGCGGGTCGAGCAGTGCCGGCGAAGGCACGGATCGTCGCGGGCGCGTCGCCAGCGGAGGCGAGCGGATCCGACGCCGTCAGCGCCACTCCGTGCGCGGCGCGGTAGGCGACGCCGCCGCGGGCGGCCTCGTCGCCGGCGTCGCCGGCGAACCAGTGGCTGCTGCCCGACCACGTGCCCATGAAGCCGAGGAATCCGGCGTCCGCGCGCATCAGCTGCACGAGCACCCGGTCGCGCCCGGCCGAGCGCCCGTCGACGACCGCGCGTGCGGCGAACGAGCGCCGCCGCACCACGAGCACGACGAGCGCCGCCGCCGGCATGAGCCACGTCGTCAGCACGAGCAGCAGCGCGGCGATCCCCAGCACGAGCCCGAGACGCCGGCCGCGGAGGAGCAGCGCGACGGCGACGATGAGGACGCACAGCACGGCGACCGTGGGGCCGGGATCGAGGAGCGACCCCATCGCGCCGAGGACGCCGATCGCGTCGCCCGAGACGGCGGCGATCCACCAGCTGAGCGTGACGAAGCCGAGGTCGCCGACGGCGACGCCCGCGGCGAGGAGCAGGGAGGCGACCGCGACGGGCGCCAGCGACCCGAGGGCCGCGACCAGGGCGGTGCGGAGGATCCCGATGCGGCTCTCGGACCAGGCCAGCACCAGCATGGTGACGGCCACGCCGATCGCGGTGGCGGCCGGGTGCGCGAGCTCGCCGAGGCTGGCCATGAGCCCGATCCACGCGCTCCCGGCGGGGACGGCGAGGATCGCGAGCGGGTGGCGGGCGATGGCGCGGCTGACGACGCGGAGCGCACCGCGAGCACCGGGCCGCGCGGCGCCGACGGGGAGCGGTCGGGCGGGGCGGGCGAGCGTCGGGTGCGTCACGTCCCCCGTGTGCGGAGCGCGGGGGCGCCGGGGCATCGGGCGCGGGATCCGATCGGCTGAGCCGGGATCGCTCGTCCGCCCTCATCCCCCGGGAGACGCGAAGAGGCCCCCGGGTGATCCGGGGGCCTCCTGCTCTGCTGGTGCGCGAGGGGGGACTTGAACCCCCACGTCCTCACGGACACACGGACCTGAACCGTGCGCGTCTACCAATTCCGCCACTCGCGCCAACCGGACGACATTATCACGCCCCGGAGCCGATCCCGCGCCGCGCGGGCCCCCGTCCGCGCCTCCCCGAGGGCGATCCGCACCCGCCGCGGGGCCCGTGTCCAGGGCGCCGCCTCGCGAGTTGGCTACGATCTCCCTATTCATCCGCGGAAGGACCGCGCGAGGACGGATCACACGTGGGAATCCTGGACAACTTCGAGAAGGGCCTCGAGCGCGCCGTCAACGGCGCCTTCGTGAAGACCTTCAAGTCCGGCCTGCAGCCCGTGGAGATCGCCGCGCAGCTGCGTCGCGAGCTCGACACCCACGCCGCCGTCGTGGACCGCGACCTCATCCTCGTGCCCAACTCCTTCACCCTCCGGGTCTCCCGGCCCGACGCGGAGCGCATGGCGAGCATCGGCACCGCGCTCACCGACCAGCTGCGCCAGGCGGTCGAGAAGCACGCCTCCTCGCAGGGCTACCAGTTCGCCGGCGTCGTGCAGGTCGGCTTCCGCGAGGACGACTCCATCCCCGAGGGCGTGCTCGAGATCGACAGCCGCACGGCCGAGGGCAGCGTCACGTGGATGCCCGTGGTCGACGTCGCCGGCACCCGCCACCCGCTCCCCGTGGGCCGCACGGTCATCGGCCGCGGCAGCGACGCCGACATCACGGTCGACGACCCGGGCACGTCCCGCCGCCACGTCGAGATCGCGTGGGACGGATCCCGCGCCCAGGTCCGCGACCTCGGCTCCACGAACGGCTCCGAGCTGAACGGCGCGCCCGTCACGAAGGCGCCGCTCCCGCCCGAGTCGGTCGTCCGCATCGGCCGCACCACCATCACCTTCCGCGTCGTGCCGCAGGCCACCGAGGAGCGCGGCGGACGCGATGCCCGGGGCCGGGGCCACGACGACGGGTTCTGGGGAGCGTCGTGACCGAGCTGACCCTCCTCGTCCTCCGCCTCGCGTTCCTCGCGGTGCTGTGGCTGTTCATCTTCGGCATCGTCTACGCGCTGCGCTCCGACCTCTTCGGCCAGCGCGTGCGGAAGCTGCGCGAGGAGACGGGCTCGGCCGGCGGATCCCCGTTCTCGCAGTCCCCGTACGCCGCCTCGGCCGCCGCCCCGCCCCGGTCCCCGCAGCCGGCCGTCCAGCCGCCGCCCATCTCGTCGATGCCGTCCGGCGCCAACTCCGGCGGCGTCCCGTCCCGCGCGAAGGCCACCACCTCCACCGCCCGCCACCTCGTCATCACCTCGGGCGCCAAGGCCGGCACGGAGATCCCGCTGGGCACCGAGCCGCTCACCATCGGCCGCTCGAGCGAGTCGGGCCTCGTGATCCGCGACGACTACACGTCCACCCACCACGCGCGCCTGCTGCTCTGGAACGACGAGTGGATGATCCAGGACCTCGACTCGACCAACGGCACCTTCCTCGACGGCAAGCGCGTGAGCGTGCCGACGCAGGTGCCGCTCGACACGCCGATCCGCATCGGCGCGACCAGCTTCGAGCTCAGGCGGTAGCGGCGTGGCGACAGTGACGCAGGCCGCTGCCGTCTCCCACGTGGGCAAGGTCCGGTCGAACAACCAGGACTCGGGCTACGCGGGGCGGGACCTCTTCGTCGTCGCCGACGGCATGGGCGGGCACGCGGGCGGCGACGTCGCCTCCGCGGTCGCCCTCACGCGGATCATCGAGGCCGACAAGCCCTACGCCTCCGCGCACGACGCCGAGTTCGCGCTGCAGGCCGGCCTCGTCGCCGCCAACCAGCTCCTCGCCGAGACCGTGTTCGAGCACTCCGAGCTCACCGGCATGGGCACGACCGTGAGCGCGCTGGCCCGCGTCGGCCGTCACGTGGCCATCGCCCACATCGGCGACTCGCGCATCTACCTCTTCCGCCGCGGCGAGCTCAGCCAGATCTCCGCCGACCACACCTTCGTCCAGCGCCTCGTCGACAGCGGCCGCATCACGCCGGAGGAGGCGCTCGTCCACCCGCGCCGCTCCGTGCTGATGCGAGTGCTGGGCGACGTCGACGCGGCGCCCGAGGTCGACACGCAGGTGCTCGACACGCACACGGGCGACCGCTGGCTCCTCTGCTCGGACGGCCTCAGCAGCTACGTGTCCGAGGAGCGGATCACCGAGATCCTCGCGACCGCGGGCACGCCCGACACCGTCGCCGACGCGCTCGTGAAGGAGTCGCTCGACCACGGCGCCCCCGACAACGTCACGGTCGTGGTCGTCGACGTGCTCGACGAGGACGACGAGGCGGCCGCCTCCCGCCCGGCGCCCGAGCCGGTGCTGGTCGGATCCGCGGCGCAGCCCCTCGCGTTCGGCGACGAGCCGGCGAAGCGCGCCGTCCGCATCCCGTCGCTCCTGCTGCACCCGCTGCGCGCCACCACGGCCGCGCGCGACGCCCAGTTCGAGCCGGAGTCGGACCAGTACCTCGAGGCCCTCATCGCCGAGGACAAGCGGCGCGCGCTCCGGCGCCGCGTCACCTGGCTGGTCGGCGTCGCGCTGATCCTCGCGGGCCTCGTGCTCGCGTGCGTCCTCGGCTACCGCTGGACCCAGTCGCGCTACTACGTGGGCGAGTCCGAGGGCACGGTCGCGGTCTACAACGGCGTGCAGCAGACCATCGGCCCGATCGAGCTCTCGCACGTCTACGCGCGCACCGAGGTCAAGGTCGACGACCTCCAGCCGTTCTACCGCCAGCAGGTGGAGCAGACCATCAACGCCGACTCGCTCGCGGGCGCCGAGGAGATCGTCAACCGGCTGCAGGAGGCCGCGCGTGGCTAGCGCCGGCGTGACGGACGCGCCCGTGCGCGGCCGCGAGCGCGCGCCCAGGATCCCGCGGATCCACGTGCCCCGACGCCTCAGGAACCTCGAGCTCGCGCTGGTCGTGCTGGCCTCCGTCATCAACGGCGGCGCCCTGTACCTCGTGCAGCTCGGCGTGCTCGGCGCGTTCGACCAGAGCTTCTTCATCCCCGCCACCGGCCTCGCGGTCCTCGTGCTCGGCATGCACGTGGCGCTGCGCTGGCTCGCGCCCGACGCGGATCCGTTCATCCTCCCCATCGCGACCGTGCTCAACGGCCTCGGGATCGCGGCCATCTACCGGCTCGACCTCGCCGGCGGGCTCTCGGGCTGGGACAGCGTGGCCGTGCGGCAGATCGTCTGGTCGGGCCTCGCCATCGTGTGCGGGCTCGCGGTCATCGTCCTGCTGAAGAACCACCGCGTGCTGCAGCGCTACCGCTACATCGCCATGTTCGTCGGCCTGATCCTGCTGCTCCTGCCGATGCTCCCCGTGATCGGCCAGAACATCAACGGCGCCCGCGTCTGGATCCACATCGGCGGCTTCTCGTTCCAGCCCGGCGAGATCGCGAAGATCTGCCTCGCGGTCTTCTTCGCCGGCTACCTGGTCACCGCGCGCGACAGCCTGTCGATGGTGGGCGTCAAGGTGCTCGGGATGCGCTTCCCGCGCGTCCGCGACCTCGGCCCGATCCTCCTGGTCTGGGCCGTGTCGATGAGCGTGCTCGTCTTCCAGCGCGACCTCGGCACGTCGCTCCTCTACTTCGGCCTGTTCATCGTCATGACGTACGTGAGCACGGGCCGCATCGGCTGGGTCGTCCTCGGCCTCGTCCTGTTCCTCGGCGGCGCGTACGGCGCGAGCACGCTCGGCTACGTCGGCGGCCGCGTCGACGCCTGGCTCAGCCCGTTCGACCCGGCCGTCTACGACGCGAACGGCGGCAGCTACCAGCTCGTGACGGGCCTGTTCGGCATGGCGGACGGCGGCCTGTTCGGGCGCGGGCTCGGCGAGGGCATGCCCAACCTCACGCCGCTCGCCAACAGCGACTTCATCTTCGCGAGCCTCGGCGAGGAGGTCGGCCTCACGGGCCTCTTCGCGATCCTCGCGCTCTACCTGCTGCTCGTCTCGCGCGGCTTCCGCATCGGCTTCGCCGGGCAGGACGACTTCGGCAAGCTGCTCGGCATCGGGCTGTCGTTCGTCATCGCGCTGCAGGTCTTCATCGTCATCGGCGGCGTCACCCGCGTCATCCCGCTCACGGGCCTCACGACGCCGTTCATGGCGGCGGGCGGATCCTCGCTGCTGGCCAACTGGATCATCGCGGCCCTGCTCCTCCGCCTCTCCGACACCGTCCGCAACCAGCCCCGATTGGTGGTCGAGTCGTGAACCGCGAGCTCAAGCGCGTCTCCGTGTTCGTCCTGGCCATGTTCGTGGCCCTGTTCGTCGCGGCGTCGGTCATCCAGGTCGTCTCCGCGCCCACGCTGCAGGCGGATCCGCGCAACAGCCGCACCATCATCGCGAGCTACTCGGCCGAGCGCGGCTCGATCCTCGTCGACGGCACGCCCATCGCCTCCTCCGTCCCCGTCGACGACCGCTACAAGTTCCTCCGCACCTACGCGCAGCCCGACCTCTACAGCGCGGTCACCGGCTACTACACGCTCGGCCAGGGATCCACGGGCCTCGAGGACTCCATGAATGACGTCCTCAGCGGCACGAGCGGCACGCAGTTCTTCGACAGCCTCACGCGCACCTTCACCGGGCAGGACCCGAAGGGCGCGTCGGTCGAGCTCACGATCGACCCGAAGGTGCAGCAGGCGGCGTACGACGCGCTCGGGTCGCTGCAGGGGTCCGTGGTCGCGATCGAGCCGAAGACCGGCCGCATACTCGCGATGGTGTCGAAGCCCGGCTACGACCCGAACACGCTGGCGTCGCACGACCGCGCGGCCGTGCAGCAGAGCTACTCGTCGCTCCTCGAGGACCCGGCGAGCCCGATCATCAACCGGGCGGTGAACAGCCTCAACCCGCCCGGATCCACGTTCAAGCTCATCACCGCGGCCGCCGCCATCGAGTCGGGCCAGTACACGCCCGACTCCCTGCTGCCCAACCCCCCGACCTTCACGCTGCCCGGCACCGGCACGGTCATCACCAACGCCGGCGAGGGCGCGTGCGGCCCGGAGGCCGAGGTCAGCATCGCGACCGCGCTGCGCCTCAGCTGCAACATCCCGTTCGCGCAGCTCGGCATCGCGTTGGGCTCCGAGCGGATCGCGGCGATGGCCGACGCCTTCGGCTACGGGAAGTCGATCGACGTCCCCATGGCCAGCGCCAAGAGCGTCTTCTCCCCCGACCTCGACGACGCCCAGACCGCGCAGTCCGCGTTCGGGCAGCTCGACGTGCGCGCGACCCCGCTGCAGACCGCCATGGTCACGGCCGGCATCGCGAACGGCGGCGAGGTCATGAAGCCCAGCGTCGTCGACAGCGTCCTCAACCCCGACCTGAGCGAGCTCTCCGGCTTCTCCCCCAGCCGCTTCGCCGACCCGATCTCGAAGGAGACCGCCGACACCATGACCCGGATGATGATCGACGACGTCCAGAGCGGCGTCGCGTCGAATGCGAGAATCAGTGGCGTCGACGTGGCCGGCAAGACGGGCACCGCGCAGAACGGCAGCGACGACCCGTACACGCTGTGGTTCACCGGCTTCGCGCCGGCGGCGGACCCGCAGGTGGCGGTCGCGGTCCTGGTCGAGGACGGCGGCGGACGAGGACGATCGGGCTCGGGGAACACCCTCGCCGCCCCCGTGGCGAAGAAAGTGATTGAGGCGGTGCTGGACAGATGAGACCCACGAGCGGACTGACCTTCGGAGGGCGTTACCAGCTGGGCGATCGCATCGCCATCGGCGGCATGGGCGAGGTGTGGGAGGCCACCGACCTCGTCATCGGGCGCAAGGTCGCGATCAAGATCCTCAAGGACGAGTACCTCGGCGACCCCGGGTTCCTCGAGCGCTTCCGCGCCGAGGCCCGTCACGCCGCGCTCGTCAACCACGAGGGCATCGCCAACGTCTTCGACTACGGCGAGGAGGACGGCAGCGCCTTCCTCGTGATGGAGCTCGTGCCCGGCGAGGCGCTCTCCACCATCCTCGAGCGCGAGCGCGTGCTGTCCACCGACAAGGTGCTCGACATCATCGCCCAGACCGCGCTGGCGCTGCACGCCGCCCACCAGGCTGGGCTCGTCCACCGCGACATCAAGCCGGGCAACCTGCTCATCACGCCCGACGGCCGCGTGAAGATCACCGACTTCGGCATCGCGCGCATCGCCGACCAGGTGCCCCTCACCGCCACGGGCCAGGTCATGGGCACCGTCCAGTACCTCTCCCCCGAGCAGGCGAGCGGGCACCCGGCATCCCCGTCCACCGACGTCTACTCGATGGGCATCGTCGCGTACGAGTGCCTCGCGGGCCGCCGCCCCTTCACGGGCGAGTCGCAGGTCGCGATCGCCATGGCGCAGATCAACGAGCTGCCGCCCGAGCTGCCGGTCACCGTCGCCGAGCCCGTACGCAACCTCGTGATGTCGTGCATCGCCAAGAAGCCGGCCGATCGTCCGCAGAGCGCCTCGCACCTCGCGCGCGCCGCGCAGGCGCTCCGCCGGGGCGACGTCGCCACGGCGACCATCGCGGTCGCGGCCGTCGCGGGTGCCGCCGCGCTGGCGGACCCGGGCACGCCCACGCAGGCCACGCAGCTCATGCCGTCCGGCCGCCGCGCCGCCGACACGAGCGCGACCACGGTCCTGTCCTCCTCCGGACCGCGCGCCGGCACGGCGGATCCCTTCCTCCTCGACGACGCGGACGACGAGGAGCCCGAGGAGCCGCGTGCCCGCAAGCGCGCCATCTGGATCTTCGTGGTCGTGGCGATCCTCGTGATCGGCGCGATCGTGGCCGGTGCCATCGCCCTCACGGCGGGCCAGCGCGAGGACGACGCCACCCCGGCACCCACCGAGACCAGCGCCTCGCCTTCGCCGAGCCCGTCGCCGACACCGACGCCCACCCCGTCACCCACCGCCAGCACGGTGGACGTCAACCGCGACGACTACATCGGCCGCGACCAGAAGACGGTCACGCAGGAGCTCACCAACCTCGGCCTCAAGGTCACCGTCATCACGGGCAGCGCCGCGCCGTCCGGCGAGGAGGAGGGCCGCGTCACGGCGATCACCCCCACCGGCACGGTCGCGAAGGGCGCCACCATCCAGATCACGGCCTACGGACCGCCCACGCTGCCCACCGCCGCGCCCGGCACGCCCACCGTCACGCCGACCGACGTCCGCGCCGGCCAGACGGTGGACATCTCCTGGCCCGCGTACTCCTGCCCCGCCGGCCAGACGCTCAACGGCTACCAGATCCAGGCGGACTCCGTCTCGCAGGGCGCCACCGGCACCTGGGGCGGCAGCACGAACCCGACGAACGCGCAGACCACGTCGGGCGAGATCAAGGTGGGCACGAACCCGGGCACGTTCACGGTGAAGTACCTCGCCATCTGCGGCACCAACGAGTCGCCGTACAGCAGCACCGTCACGGTCACGGTCGAGGCGGCCCCGGGTGGTACCGGCGGCGGCGGGACCGGCGGCGGCACCGGCGGCACCGGCGGCACCGGCGGCGGCAACGGCGGCACGACCGGCATGGCGCCGACCCCCGCCCCGGGTCGCACGGACGAGCGCTCGCTCGTCTCCAGCTCGCACCGGAACCCCTGACCGGCCCTCCACCCGGGGGCGGACGGCGACTGCTCGTCCGCCCCCGTCCGCGCGTCCCCTGTCCGCCCGGATCCCCAGGGGACCCCCGGTAAGCTCATCCCCGTCCGAAACCCGATCCCGACGAGAGGCAGCCCGTGACCGACACCCGTGTGCTGGGCGGCCGCTACGAGGTCGGGGCGCTGCTGGGTCGCGGGGGCATGGCCGACGTCTTCGAGGGAGTCGACTCCCGTCTCGGTCGCCGGGTCGCCGTCAAGGTCCTCCGTCGCGGCCTCGCCGAGGATCCCGCCTTCCGCGGCCGCTTCCGCCAGGAGGCCCAGGCCGCGGCGCGCATGTCGCACCCCACCATCGTGCGGGTCTTCGACGCGGGCGAGGACGTGGTCACCGACCAGGACGGCGCGTCGCACACGGTCCCCTTCATCGTCATGGAGCGGGTCGAGGGCCGCCTCCTCAAGGACGTCATCACCGACGGGCCGCTCGATCCGGACGAGGCCGTCCGCATCATGGGCCAGGTGCTCACCGCGCTCGAGTACTCGCACCGCGCGGGGGTCGTCCACCGCGACATCAAGCCCGGCAACATCATGGTCACGCACACCGGCCAGGTGAAGGTCATGGACTTCGGCATCGCGCGCGCCGTGTCCGACACCTCCGCCACCATCGCGCAGACCACCGCCATCCTCGGCACCGCCCGCTACTTCTCCCCCGAGCAGGCCAAGGGCGAGTCGGTGGACGCGCGCACCGACCTCTACTCCGCCGGCGTGGTCCTCTTCGAGATGCTCACAGGTCAGGCGCCGTTCCGCGCCGACACGGCCGTCGCCGTCGCCTACCAGCACGTCAGCGAGACGCCCGTCGCTCCGAGCACCGTCCAGGACGCCGTCTCGCCGCAGCTCGACCAGGTCGTCCTGCAGGCCATGGCGAAGGACCGCTACGCGCGCTTCCAGACGGCCGGCGACTTCCGCACCGACCTCGATCGCGCCGCCGCGGGCACGCTCGCTCCCCGTGAGGCGCCGACCAACGACGTGGGAGCCACGCTCTTCGGCGCCCCCGCCGGCCCCTCCTCCTCGCAGCAGGCGCTCCGCCAGCTCGGCGTCGACGACGACCGCACCGTCCGCACCCAGAGCCGCCCGCCTGTCCCCTGGATCTGGGCCGGCGTCACCGTGGTCGTCGTGATCCTCATCGCCGTCGTCATCTGGGTCACCAGCCTCAGCAACATCGCGCCACCCGACATCAGCCCCACCGTCCCGGACGTCACGGGCTCCACGTACTCGAGCGCGGCGGCGGCCCTCGAGGAGGCCGACCTCGTCCCCCTCGAACGCGAGGAGGCCAGCACCTCGGTCGCCGAGGGCATCGTGCTGCGCACCAACCCGGACCCGGGCGAGAACGTCGCCGCCAAGACCCAGATCGACGTGTTCGTGTCCTCTGGCCCGCCGGAGGTCCAGGTCCCGAACGTCATGAACATGGACGAGGGCACCGCCACCGCCAACCTCGAGTCCGCGGGGCTCAAGGTGGGCGAGGTGGTGCGTCAGTCGTCGCCGACGGTCCCCGACGGCGTGGTCATGCAGACGGAGCCGGCATCCTCCCAGCAGGTCGACAAGGGTTCCGCGGTGAAGCTGACCCTGTCCAACGGCAAGGTCGCCCTGCCGGACGTGCTCGGCCAGCCCCTCGTGGATGCGCAGAAGCTCCTCGAGGCATCGGATCTGACCGTCACGACCCGCCGCGACCCCTCATGCGGCCGCGCCGATGGATCACCGGTGATCCAGCAGTCGGTGCCGCCGGGAGACGTCGCCCAGCGCTCCACCGTCGCCCTCACCTACTGCACGGGCGCGGTCCGCAGCACACCGGCACCGACCACTCCGACCCCGGCTCCCACGCAGGGCTGATCCCGCTCCTCTGCCACCGAGCACCCGCCGATGACGGACGCCGGATTCCGCGATGTCCGCGGCCATCGCGGTCGGAGGGGCAGCGGCTCAGGCCGCCCGGACGGCCCTCATCCCACCCGGACGGATCAGGCCACGTGGACGAGCGGCGACAGCCGCGAGGCGGTGTCGCGAGCACCGGCGAGCCCTGCGCCCTCCAACCAGTTGCCGAGCATGCGGTAGCCGCCCTCGGTCAGGACCGACTCCGGGTGGAACTGCACGCCGACGATGGGCGCCGCCTCGTGTCGCAGGCCCATGATGACGCCGCCCTCGGTGCGGGACGTGACCAGCAGGTCGGACGGCACCGTCCCGTCGACGACGGCCAGCGAGTGGTACCGCGTAGCCGTGAACGGCTGCGGGACGCCGAGGTAGAAGTCCCCGTCGTCGTGCGTGACCAACGAGGTCTTGCCGTGCATGAGCTCCTCGGCGTTGGTGACCGTGGCGCCGAAGGCCTCGGCGATCGCCTGGTGCCCGAGGCAGACCCCGAGCAGCGGCGTGCCCGATGCGAGCGCGGCGGTCACCGTGGGGATCGAGACGCCGGCCTCCGACGGCTTGCCCGGCCCCGGCGACACGAGCACCGCGTCGTACTCGGAGATGACCCCGGCCATGTCGGCGTCGGCGTGGTCGTCGTTGCGCATCACCACGGTCTCGGCGCCCAGCTGCTGCAGGTAGCCGTTGAGCGTGTAGACGAAGCTGTCGTAGTTGTCGATGACGAGGACGCGTGTCACTGATGCACCGTGACTTCCTGGGTGTTGACGATGGAGTCGACCCAGGGGAAGACCCAGGTGACGAGGGAGAAGAGGATGGCCGCGAGCAGCACGAGGACGATGAGCAGCCGGACCCACACCGGTCCGGGCAGGACGCGCCAGAGCGCCGCGTACACGCTCAGCCCGCCTTCGCGAAAGACGTGCCGGCCAGCGCCGCGGGCGTGGCCGCATCCGACCGCGGCTGCCAGGACTCGAAGACGCTGTACGCGATGACGCGCTCAGCGGCGGAGAAGAGCGGGTTGCAGCTGGTCATCGTGAGGATGCGGTCCCCGGGCTGCGCGTCCGGTGCCTGGGGCACCTCGTCGAGCACGTCGACTCCGGTGGGCTTCACGTACTCGAGTGTACGGAAGCGGTAGGTGTACCAGCCGTCCTGCGTCTCGACCACGATGGCGTCGCCCACCCGCAGGTCGGTGATCTGGTTGAAGGGCTTGCCGTAGGTGGTGCGGTGCGCCGCGACGGCGAAGTTGCCCACCTGACCGGGCATCTGCGTCTCCCGGTAGTGGCCGATCTTGCCGTGGTTGAGCACGCTCGACAGGCCCACCCCGGTCGCGACGGGCACCACGTAGTCGGGGCCGAAGCGCGGGATGTAGATGTTGCCGAAGTCGGTGGCGTCCGTCGTGGGCGCTGTGGTGATGACGGGATCCCCCGGTGCCGCGGGCGAGGCGGCCGGGTCGGGAGTAGCCGCTGCTTCCGGCGCCGCCGTGGCCCAGCTCCGGCTGTTCTCCAGCGCCTGGTCGCGCTGGCCGCTGCTGACGACGATGTCGTTGAACCACAGCTGCCATCCCAGGAACAGCATGATGAGCACGCCGGCCGTGAGGAGCAGCTCGCCGAGGACCCCGACCGTGCCGAGCAGCGCATCCCCCCGCCTGCCACGGCGCCGCGTCGCGCGGCGGGAGGGGGCGGGATCCTGAGCGCTCATGTGCCGATTGTAGGCGGCGCACATGCGGGGACAGCCCCCACGGCTGTCCCGTGGAGCCGGGCATCCTCCCGGCCCGGTGGAGGAGGGTACGGCTAGAATCTCCGCATGGCCCGCGACAAGACGACGAGACCCTCCCGCCAGGAACGCGTGCGCGACGAGGACGCCCCGAACCCCGTGTGGTTCAAGCCCATCATGTTCGGCTTCATGCTCGTGGGACTCGCGTGGCTCATCGTGTACTACGTCAGCCTCAACGCGTTCCCCATCCCCGACCTCGGCGTCGGCAACATCCTCATCGGCTTCGGCCTCATCCTGATCGGATTCCTCATGACCACCAGGTGGCGCTGACCCCAGCCCGATCACGAGAGCCCGTCACCACCCGCTGGTGACGGGCTCTTCTGCATCTCCGGCGATGCGCGCGCGAGGATCCCCCGTTGTCCACAGAGCTCCTGTGCACAACCCTCCACACATGTGGAGAACCGCGCGGGCTGTCGCACCGGATCCCGCCGGCACGGCGGGTTACCCGCGGAAGCCCACGAGCCTGGCGATCCGGCCGAGGTCGACACCGCCCCACCCCGTCGGAGGCCATCCCCCATCGGCCCCTAATCACACGCGTGTAACTATCCCCACTGTGGACTGGCCTGTGGATAACCCCGCTGGGCCCCGGAGGCACGGGAATCGATCGCCCCGTGTACGACGAACGCGCCGCCCCCGAGAGGACGGCGCGCGCACGTGCGGGTCGGTCAGAGGGTGACGGGGAAGACGGCGGCCGCCACGAGGATGGCCGCCGCGAGGCCCGCGAGCGAGCCGATCTGCGCACCGCGCTGACGGCCGTCCCGCGTCCGCAGGAGCACGAGCGCCACGAACGCGCCCGTCACGAGCCCGCCGACGTGGGCCTGCCAGGAGACGCCCTGCACGACGAAGCCGAGCAGGAGGTTGATCGCGATGATGCCGAGGAGCGGGCCGACGTTCCCGCCGAGCTTCCGCGCGAGCACGAAGTAGCCGCCCATGAGGCCGAAGATCGCGCCCGAGGCACCGACGACGGCCTGCAGGGGCTCCCCCATCGCCGAGCCGATGACCTCCACCGCGAGCGAGCCGCCGAGCGCGGAGATCAGGAAGAGGGCCAGGAAGCGGGCGCGTCCGAGCATCGGCTCGAGGACGCGACCGAAGACGAAGACCGACAGCATGTTAAAGACGATGTGCAGGATGCTCGACGGCGAGTGCGTGAACGCGCTCGTGAGCATCCGCCACGGCTCGTAGTCACCGGAGGCGACGCTGCCGTAGACGGGCGCGAACCACAGCGACGTGGTGACGTAGTCGCCCACGACGGGCAGCACCTGGAGGATCCAGACCACGGCGCAAACCGCCATGATCCCGTACGTCACGACGGGCGCGGAGCTCCGCGTCATCCGCGTGACGAACGAGGCCCGGGAACGTGGAGCGGTGCGACGCTGCTCCTTCATGTCCTCCGGGCAGATCACCCCGACGGCGGCCGGCGTCTGGCACTCCGGGCAGATGGTCCGCCCGCATCGTTGGCACAGCACGAAGCTCTGCCGGTCAGGGTGCCGGTAGCAGCGGTCGGCCGCCGTACGGGGTGAATCGGTCATCAGACCTTCTCGATGGTGACGCCCTCGATCACGACATCCTCGCGGGGACGGTCGCGGCCGTCGGTCGGGACGGCGTTGAGCGCGTCGACGACCTTCTTGGACGCGTCGTCGGCGACCTCGCCGAAGATCGTGTGCTTGCCCTGGAGCCACGTGGTGGGCGCCGTGGTAATGAAGAACTGCGAGCCGTTCGTCCCGCGGCCGCCCTGGGTGCCGGCGTTCGCCATGGCGAGGATGTACGGCTTCGAGAAGTCGAGGTCGCGGCTGATCTCGTCGTCGAACTGGTAGCCCGGGCCGCCGGTGCCCTGGCCGAGCGGGTCGCCGCCCTGGAGCATGAAGTCCTTGATGATGCGGTGGAAGACGACGCCGTCGTAGAGCGGGTCGGTCGACTTCTTTCCGGTCTGGGGGTGGGTCCACTCCTTCTCGCCCGTGGCGAGGCCGACGAAGTTCTCGACGGTCTGGGGCGCGTGCGACCCGAAGAGGTTGAGGACGATGGTGCCGTGGTTGGTCGTCATTGTGGCGACGTGAGTGTGCGCAGACATGGAGCAATGGTCTCACGGCGGAGCTGGGACTCGGCGGACGCACAGGGTCCGTCGTGTTTGCCCGCAGAGGCACCCGTGCCAGACTGAAGATCCTGGCGAAATCACACCGATGGAGGTCCCCTTGGGTCTGTCACGCAAGAACAAGAAGGAGTTGGCGAAGCTCCGCACCCACGCGGCCGCCGTCCTCAAGGAGCAGCGCGAGGTCCTCGACCGGGCCAACGTCGTCGTGGCCGAGGCCGCGCACACCGCGCGCAAGCTCTCCGACCAGCACGTCGTCCCCGCCGTCAAGCGCGGCGTCGACGACCACATCCGTCCGGGATACGAGGCCGGTGCCGAGCGCGTCCGCACCGCGGCCGACTCGGCCTACAAGGGCTTCACCCACACGGTCCTACCGGCCGTCGCCGGTGCTGCCGGATCCGCGGTCGCCGCGACCGAGGGCATCCGCAACAGCAAGCAGGTGAAGGACGCGGTCAAGAAGGCCGGCAAGGTGTCCTCCAAGGCGCAGGAGTTCGGCAAGCACTACGTCGACAACGGCCGCTCCTACGTGGGCCGCTACGTCCCGCAGGTCGCTCCGGCGAAGAAGGGCCTCGGCTTCGGCGGCGTCGCCCTCATCGCCCTCGGCGTCGTGGTGGTCGGTGGCGTCGGCTACGCGCTGTACCAGACGTTCCGCGCGGACGACGACCTGTGGATCGCCGACGATGAGCCCGAGGCCGTCGACGCGACCGCCAAGGACCAGCCCGCGAGCTGATCGCCGCTCCTCGATCGCCTCGCGATGCGACGAAGGCCCGGACACCGAGAGGTGGCCGGGCCTTCGTCGTGCGGCCTCGACCGGACGCGTGAGGCGATCGGAGGCGCCCGATGAGGGGCGTGATGTGGAGTCACGGGGAATCGAACCCCGGACCTCCTGCTTGCAAAGCAGGCGCTCTACCAATTGAGCTATGACCCCGATCGGCGAGCCTCGGACCGCCTGGCGATCTACCGACTCGTGTCCCGCCATGCCCCGGATCATGCGGATCCGGGGGTGTTGGTGGGGATACCAGGATTTGAACCTGGGACCTCTTCATTATCAGTGAAGCGCTCTAACCAACTGAGCTATATCCCCATCGGGCAGGTACACGTTACCGTACGCCTGCCCGTTTCTCCCAATCGGCTACGCGTTGGTGAAGCCGACGAGGACGCCGCCCGTGATGCGTACGCTCAGGTTGTAGAGCAGCGCGGCCACGGCACCGAGCACGGTGCCGACGACGATGTTGAGGACGGCGACGACGATCGCGAACCCGAGCACCTGGCCCAGGCCGAAGACGTCCTGGAGGGAGAAGTCCGCGGATCCGGAGACCTCCTGGAACAGCTGGTCGACCGTGCCGAACACGTTCGTGGTCTGGAGCACGACGTAGATGAGGAACGTCGCGACGACGGTGATGATGCCGAGCACCACGGAGAAGAGGAACGCCAGCTTCAGCGCCGACCAGAAGTCGACGTACACGAGCTTGAGACGCACCTGCTTGGTGGTGGTGGCACGCGAGGACTTCTTCGCGAGCTTCTCGGCGACACTACTCATCAGGTGTTCCCTTTCCAGCAGCGGTACCGTCGGACGCGTCGGGCGCAGCTTCGGGGACCACCAGGTTGCGTTCGGAGTTCTTGGCCAGTGAGATGATCCTGTCGTCGTCCGCGAACCGGGCGAACACGACACCCATGGTGTCTCTGCCCTTCGCCGGGACCTCGGCCACGACAGACCGTACCACCTTGCCGCTGGCGAGCACGACGAGGATCTCGTCCTCCTCGCCGACGATGAGCGCCCCCGCGAGGTCGCCCCGGGCGTCCTGCAGCTTGGCCACCTTGATGCCCATGCCGCCGCGGTTCTGCACGCGGTACTGGTCCGCGGCGGTGCGCTTCGCGAAGCCGCCCTCGGTGACGACGAACACGTAGCCCTGCTCGCCGACGACGGATGCGCTGAGCAGCGTGTCGTCCCCGCGGAACGTCATGCCCTTCACGCCGGATGTGGATCGACCCATCGGACGGAGCGCCTGGTTGTCCGCGGAGAACCGCAGCGACATGCCCTTGCGGGAGACGAGGAGGAGGTCGTCGTCCTCGTCCACGAGGAGCGCAGAGACGAGCGCGTCGCCGTCGCGGAGGTTGATCGCGATGATGCCGCCGGTGCGGTTCGTGTCGTACTCCGTGAGGGCCGTCTTCTTCATCAGGCCGTCGCGGGTGGCGAGCACGAGGTATTGGGCCACCTGGTAGTCGCGGATGTCGAGGACCTGCTGGATCTCCTCGTCCGGCTGCATCGCGAGCAGGTTGGCGACGTGCTGGCCCTTGGCGTCGCGGCCGGCCTCCTGCAGCTCGTACGCCTTGGCGCGGTAGACGCGGCCCTTGTCCGTGAGGAACAGGAGCCAGTGGTGCGTGGTCGTGACGAAGAAGTGCTCGACCACGTCGTCGGCCCGGAGCTGCGCACCGCGCACGCCCTTGCCGCCGCGGTGCTGGCTGCGGTAGTTGTCGATGCGCGTGCGCTTGATGTACCCGCCGCGCGTGACCGTGACCACCATCTCCTCCTCGGGGATGAGGTCCTCCATGCTCATGTCGCCGTCGAAGCCGAGCATGATCTCCGTGCGCCGGTCGTCGCCGTACTTGTCGGTGATCTCCTGCAGCTCGGTGCTGATGATCTCCCGCTGCACGGTGGGCGTCGCCAGGATGTGCTTGTACTCGGCGATGCGCTCCTCGAGCTCGGCCGCCTGGTCCTGGATCTTCTGGCGCTCCAGCGCGGCGAGGCGGCGGAGCTGCATCTCGAGGATCGCGTTGGCCTGCAGCTCGTCGATGTCGAGCAGCTTCATCAGGCCGCTGCGGGCGACCTCGACCGTCTCGGACCGGCGGATGAGGGCGATGACGTCGTCGAGCGCGTCGAGCGCCTTCAGGTAGCCGCGCAGGATGTGCGCGCGGGCCTCGGCCTCGTTGAGGCGGTACTGCGTGCGGCGCACGATGACGTCGATCTGGTGGTCGACCCACGCGGAGATGAAGCCGTCGAGCGCCAGCGTGCGCGGGATCCCGTCGACGATCGCGAGCATGTTCGCGCCGAAGTTCTCCTGCAGCTGCGTGTGCTTGTAGAGGTTGTTCAGCACGACCTTGGCGACCGCGTCGCGCTTGAGCACGATGACGAGGCGCTGGCCCGTGCGGCCGGAGGTCTCGTCGCGGATGTCGGCGACGCCGCCGAGCTTGCCGTCCTTCACGAGCTCGGCGATCTTGATCGCCAGGTTGTCGGGGTTCACCTGGTACGGGAGCTCGGTGACGACGAGGCAGACGCGGCCCTGGATCTCCTCGACGGCGACGACGGCCCGCATCGTGATGGAGCCGCGGCCGGTGCGGTACGCGTCGATGATGCCCTTGGTGCCGAGCACCTGGGCGCCGGTCGGGAAGTCGGGGCCCTTGATCCGCTCGAGGAGCGCCTCGAGGAGTTCCTCCCGGTTCGCATCCGGGTGGGCGAGCAGCCACTGCGCACCGGCCGCGACCTCGCGGAGGTTGTGCGGCGGGATGTTGGTGGCCATGCCGACCGCGATGCCGACGGATCCGTTGACCAGCAGGTTCGGGAAGCGCGACGGCAGGATCTTCGGCTCGAGCGTGCGCCCGTCGTAGTTGTCCTGGAAGTCGACCGTGTCCTCGGTGATGTCCCGGACCATCTCCATGGCGAGCGGGGCCATCTTGGTCTCGGTGTACCGCGGGGCGGCCGCGCCGTCGTTGCCGGCGGAGCCGAAATTGCCCTGGCCGAGCGCGAGCGGGTAGCGCAGGCTCCACGGCTGGACGAGGCGGACGAGCGCGTCGTAGATGGACGAGTCGCCGTGCGGGTGGAACTGCCCCATGACCTCACCGACCACGCGGGCCGACTTGAAGAAGGAGCGGTCGGGCCGGTAGCCGCCGTCGTACATGGCGTAGATCACGCGGCGGTGCACAGGCTTCAGGCCGTCGCGCACCTCGGGGAGCGCGCGCTGGACGATGACGCTCATCGCGTAGTCGAGGAACGAGCGCTGCATCTCGAGCTGGAGGTCGACCTGCTCGATGCGGTCGTGCGTGACGACGACCGTGGCGTCAGGGTCGATGATGGCGCCCGGCAGGGAGTCGGAGGCCGCGGCGGCGGAGGACGCCGGCGTCACGCCCTCCTGCGGAAGAGCGTCGCCGGTCGACGGCGCCTGCTCGTCGTCCGGGGTCGCCCCCGTGCCCTGCTCGTCGTCCGGAGTCTTGTCGTCGGCCATGGGGGTCCCGTTCAGAGGTCGGTGGATCGTGGGGTCGGCGTGGGGCGGCGGTCGGCATCGGGCCGTGCCGCCGCCCGGTCGATCAGATGTCGAGGAACCTGACGTCCTTGGCGTTGCGCTGGATGAAGCTGCGGCGGGACTCGACGTCCTCGCCCATCAGCGTCGAGAAGACCTCGTCAGCGCCCGCGGCGTCGTCGAGCGTCACCTGCATGAGCGTGCGGGTGGCCGGATCCATCGTGGTCTCCCACAGCTCCTTGTAGTCCATCTCGCCGAGGCCCTTATAGCGCTGGATGCCGTTGTCCTTGGGGATGCGCTTGCCGTTGGCCTGCCCGTGCGCCAGGAGGGCGTCGCGCTCGGCGTCCGTGTAGACGTACTGGTGGTCGGCGTTCGACCACTTGAGCCGGTACAGCGGGGGCTGCGCGAGGTACACGTAGCCGAGCTCGATGAGCGGCCGCATGTACCGGAACAGCAGGGTGAGCAGCAGGGTCGTGATGTGCTGGCCGTCGACGTCCGCGTCGGCCATCAGCACGATCTTGTGGTACCTGACCTTCTCGGCGTTGAAGTCCTCGCCGATGCCCGCGCCGAACGCGGTGATCATCGACTGCACCTCGTTGTTCTGCAGCGCGCGGTCGAGACGGGCCTTCTCCACGTTGAGGATCTTGCCCCGCAGCGGCAGGATCGCCTGCGTCGTGGGGTTGCGCCCCTGCACCGCGGATCCGCCGGCCGAGTCGCCCTCGACGAGGAACACCTCGCTGAGCGCCGGGTCCTTGCTCTGGCAGTCCTTGAGCTTGCCGGGCATGCCGCCCGACTCGAGCAGGCCCTTGCGCCGGGTCTGCTCGCGCGCCTTGCGGGCGGCCAGCCGCGCCTGCGACGCCTGCATCCCCTTGCGGATGATGTCCTTCGCCTGCGCCGGGTTCTTCTCGAGCCAGTCGCCGAGCTGCTGGCCGACGATGCGCTGCACGTAGGCCTTCGCCTCGGTGTTGCCGAGCTTGGTCTTGGTCTGGCCCTCGAACTGCGGCTCGCCGAGCTTCACGGAGATGACGGCGGTGAGGCCCTCGCGCACGTCGTCGCCCGTGAGGTTCTCGTCCTTCTCGCGGAGCAGCTTGTTCTCGCGCGCGTAGCGGTTCACCAGCGTGGTGAGCGCCGCGCGGAAGCCCTCCTCGTGGGTGCCCCCCTCGTGCGTATTGATGGTGTTCGCGTACGTGTGCACGCTCTCCGTGTAGGAGGTGGTCCACTGCATCGCGACCTCGAGGCTGATCTTCTTGACCGTGTCCTCGGACTCGAAGGCGATGACGTCGGCGTTGACGACCTCGGTCTTCTTCGCCTTCACGAGGTGCTCGACGTAGTCGACGAGGCCGCGCTCATAGAGGAACTTCTCGGTGCGGTGCTCCGCGCCGTCCACGCCGCGCTCATCGTGCAGCGTGAGGGCCAGGCCCTTGTTGAGGAACGCCATCTGCTGGAACCGCGCGCGCAGGGTGTCGTAGTCGAACTCGACGGTCTCGAAGATCTCCCGGCTCGGCCAGAAGGTGATCGTCGTCCCGGTCTCCGTGGAGCCCTCGCCCTTCTGCAGCGGCGCGTCCGGCACGCCGATGGTGAAGCTCTGTCGCCAGACGGCGCCCTGACGGCGGACCTCGACGTCGAGGCGCTCCGACAGCGCGTTCACGACGGAGCTGCCGACGCCGTGCAGGCCGCCGGACACCGCGTAGCCGCCGCCGCCGAACTTGCCGCCGGCGTGCAGCTTGGTGAGGACGAGCTCGACCGTGGAGATGCCCTCGACCGGGTGGATGTCGACCGGGATGCCGCGGCCGTCGTCGACGACGCGGATGCCGCCGTCCTTCCGCATCGTGATCTGGATGTCGCTGGCGAACCCGGCGAGGGCCTCGTCGACGGAGTTGTCGACGATCTCGCTCACCAGGTGGTGCAGGCCGCGCGGGCCGGTCGACCCGATGTACATGCCGGGTCGCTTGCGCACGGCCTCGAGGCCCTCGAGCACCTGGATCTCGTTGGCGCCGTAGTCGTTGCTCACCTGCTGGCGGGTGATGTGGTCGGAGTCGTTGTGCGTCTCCTCGATCTCCACCTCGTCGGGGGTGGAGTCGTCGGGGAGGTCCTGTGAGGCATCCGATGTCATGAAGTGGTGGCTCCTGCCGCGTCGACGCGCCCCTGTCCGACGGCGGACGCGCGCGGATCACGAGGTGATCCGGGGACCGTCGTCCCTGGACTGCGGGCGACCCCTCATTCTATCGCAGGAGTACCCTTCGCACCGCCCTAACCGGCCGTCTGCCGCGCTTTCGAGGCAGGGGTGACCTGATTCGCCTCCTTAGCCGTAGGTATCGCGCGGGCCCCGCCCTGGGATCGACCTGGGACCCTTTTTCCAGGACGGGGCGTTCGGCCCCTGGAAGCGGATCGACCGGATGCCGGCGTCGGGGAAGCGCTCGGCGATGCGCGTCGTGATCTCCACGCGCATGAGCCGGAGCTGCGTCGCCCACGCCGTCGACTCGCACTCGACCGTGAGGAGACCGTCCTCGATGCCGACCGGGGAGGAGTGCACCGCGGTCTCCTCGCCGGCGATGGTCGTCCACGCCGCCATGAGCTCGGCCTGCGACAACGAGGACGTCCAGCCCATCCGCGAGGTGAGCGAGTCCATGACGTTCCCGAGGGAGTCGGGATCCCGTCCCGGCTGGAACGGCGAGCTCCCCGCCTTCTGCTCCCGGCGCTTCCGGGCGGACGGCGACCGCACGGACGCATCGCCGAACACCTTGCGGAAGCGGCGGTAGACGGCGACCGCCTCGGACTCGGGCAGCGGTCCGCCGTCGGCAGCGCGGGGGATCACGCCGCTCCCCCGTCCGCGTCGGCGGGTGCCGGTGCGTCCACGATCTCGCCGGCGCGGATGTGCACGGCGTTCGCCGCCAGGTGCTCGGGCACGTCCTCGAACACCGCGGCGGTGATGAGCACCTGCTCGAAGCCGGTCACGGCCTCCGCGAGGCGCCCGCGCCTGGCCTGGTCGAGCTCGGCGAAGACGTCGTCGAGGATGAGGATCGGATCACCCGTCTGCGAGTCGCGTCGGAGCAGCTCGGCCGACGCGAGCTTCAGCGCCAGGGCGAACGACCACGACTCCCCGTGGCTGGCGTAGCCCTTCGCGGGTAACCCGTTGAGCCGGAACAGGACGTCGTCGCGGTGCGGGCCCACCAGGGTCAGACCCCGCTCGAGCTCGCGGGGCCGCATGCGGGCGACGGCCGCCGTGAAGACGGGCACGACGTCCTCGGCCCGCGTGAAGCGCCCGCCGTCGCGCGCGCCGGACTCATCCGCGACGTCGTCCTCCCCCGGATCGTCGGCGAGGATGCTCAGCTCCGGACGCGCCGACGGCCCGTGATCGGATCCCGCCACTGCCAAGTACGCGCGAGCGAGCTCCGGCTGGAGCGCCTCGACCAGCGCGCCCCGCGCCGCGATGATCTGCGAGCCGATCGCGACGAGACGCTCGTCCCAGATGTCGAGCGTGCCCAGCTGGTCGGCCTTCATCCCGCGCGCCCGCGCGGACTTGAGCAGGGTGTTGCGCTGCTTGAGCGCCCGCTCGTAGTCCGACAGCACGCCGGCGAGCCGCGGCGTGCGCAGCACGAGCAGCTGGTCCAGGAACCGGCGTCGGCCGGAGGGATCGCCGCGCACGAGCGCCAGGTCCTCGGGCGCGAAGAGCACGCTCGAGAAGTACCGGGGCAGCTCGCGCGGCTTGGTCGGCGTGCTGTTCACCTGCGCGCGGTTCGCCGACGAGCGGTTGATCTGCACCTCGACCCGGAGCTCCCGCCCCGCGTGCTGCAGCAGGGCCCGGATCACCGCCGAGTCCGCACCCTGGCGGATGAGCGCCTGGTCGGTGGAGACGCGGTGCGACCCGAGCGTGCTCAGGAAGCCCAGCGCCTCCACCAGGTTCGTCTTGCCCTGACCGTTGCTCCCCACGAAGAGGGTGGCACCGGGCAGGAGCGCGACGTCCGCGCGGGTGTAGTTGCGGAAGTCACCCAGGGAGAGGTGACGGACGATCATCCGGTGGTCAGGACTTCTTCTGCACCGAGTGGCCGCCGAACTGGTTTCGCAGCGCCGCGACGGCCTTCATGGCCGGGGAGTCCTCCTGGCGGGAGGAGAAGCGCGCGAAGATCGACGCGCTGATGGCGGGCATCGGGACGGCGTTGTCGAGCGCCTCCTCGATGGTCCAGCGGCCCTCGCCGGAGTCCTGCACGAAGCCCTCGATGTCCTGGAAGCCGGGGTCCTCCTTGAGCGCCTTGACCAGGAGCTCGAGCAGCCAGGAGCGCACGACGGTGCCGCGCTGCCACGCCTCGAAGGTGCCCGTGACGTCCTTGATGATGTCCTTGCGCGCCGCGAGGAGCTCGTAGCCCTCGGCGAACGACTGCATCATCGCGTACTCGATGCCGTTGTGGACCATCTTCGCGTAGTGCCCGGCGCCGGAGTCGCCGACGTGGACGAAGCCCTCCTCGCGGGGTCCCTCGGGACGGAGCGCGTCGAAGACGGGCATCGCGCGCTGGACCTGCTCGACGGGACCGCCGACCATGAGGCCGTAGCCGTTCTCGAGACCCCACACGCCGCCCGAGACGCCGGCGTCGACGAAGTCGATGCCCTTGTCCTTGAGAAGACCTGCGTGCGCGAAGTCGTCGGTGAACTTGGAGTTGCCGCCGTCGATCACGAGATCGCCCGGCTCCAGGATGCGGGCGAGGTCGCCCACCACGTTCTGCGTGACCTTGCCGGCCGGGACCATGACCCAGACGAGGCGCGGGGTGGGCAGCGCTGCGGCGAGGTCGTCGAGGGTGGCCACGTCGGAGACGTCGGGGTTCGTGTCGTAGCCGGTCACCTCGATGCCGTTCGCCTCGAGGCGCGCGCGCATGCGGGCGCCCATCTTGCCGAGTCCGACGAGTCCGATGTGCATGTTCTCTCCTTGATCGCGGTCTAGCGCAGCAGCAGGTTCGGCTGCAGCAGGTACCGGTAGTTGTCAGCGCCGGCCTGGTCCTTGGAGGACTGGCTCGTGATGAGCACGGGGCCGGGCTTGTTGGGGTTGTCCGTCTTCGTGAACGAGAGGCGGACGAACTCGGAGTGGACGGCGCCGAGGCCGTCCAGCAGGAACTGGGGCTTCAGCGACACCACGGTGTCGACGCCGGTCAGGAGGGCGTCGATGCTCTCCGATGCCTGCGCGTGCTCAGAGCCGATGGCCTCGAGGGTGAGGCCGTCGATGGTGAAGGTGAAGCGGAGGGCCGCCTCACGCTCCAGCACCAGCTGGACGCGTCGCGTCGCCTCGATGAGGTCGGCCGTGTTGATGACCGCGTAGTTGTCGACCGTCTCGGGGAAGAGGCGCTTGACCGGGGGGAAGTTGCCCCGGATCAGCAGGGACGTGACGGTCTTCCTGTCGGCGCTGAACGCGATGAGCTGACGGTCGTCGGTGTCCGTGATGGCGACCGAGATGGTGCCGCTGTGGCCGAAGGTCTTGCCGATCTCCTGCAGGGTGCGTGCGGGCACGAGCGCGGTGCGGCTGATGCCGTCGGTCGTGGAGTCGCCGCCGTCCCAGTCGATCTCGCGCACGGCGACCCGGTAGCGATCGGTCGCGATGAGGCCGAGGCTGGTCTCCCCCACCTCGAGCTGGACCCCGGTGATGACGGGCGTGACGTCGTCGCGGGACGCGGCGACGGCGACCTGCGAGACCGCGGCGGCGAACTGCTCGGCGGGCAGGAGGCCGGACTGCTCCGAGATCTGCGGCAGCGTCGGGTACTCCTCGACGGGCATGCTCAGCAGCGTGAAGTGCGCGGATCCGCACGAGACGGTGATCTTCGAGTCCTCGGTGGTGAACCGCACCGGGGCGTTCGGGAGGCGGTTCGCGATGTCCGCGAGGAGTCGGCCGGAGACCAGGACGCGGCCGGGCTCCTCGATGTCCGCCTGGATCTGCGTGCGCGCCGAGACCTCGTAGTCGAACGACGACAGCGTCAGTCCGTCCTCGGTCGCCTCGATGAGCACCCCGCTCAGGATCGGGAGGGTCGTGCGCTGCGGCAGGAGCTTGACGGCGAAGGACACCGCCTCGCTGAAGACGTCCCTGTTGACTTGGAACTTCACGTTGTGGACCCCTCGATGAGCGGAAGATTTGTCGGTCAATGCTAGCCGTGCCGACGGGGGCCTCGACGACCGTCGATCCCTCCACACCCTGAGGTTCTTGGGCGACATCCAATGAAGGGTTTAAGGATCAATAGTCTTAACCGCTGTGGAATCTGTGGACAACTCTCGGAGTCCCCGTGATCGAGCGGGAACTACACGTCTGGAAGTTGTGGGAGGGGTGTGGAGCGGCCTGGGGACTCGGCGGGATGCCGACGGCGCGACGATGTCGGTTCCACAGGCCGGGTTCTCGAACCCACATCGGCTCCGGCGGTTCTCCACAGTTATCCACACTCTGTGCACACTGTGGGGAACAGCGGATCCGGCCCGTCCGGCCCTCTCTCCCCGAGGCGGGGACGTGCTCTCCCCAATGCGGGAATGTGCTCCGGACCTCTCCGGACGTCCTCTCCGCTCCGATGGACCCCGTCTGCCGCTGCCCGCGCACGCGGAAGGGGTCGGACCTCGTGGTCCGACCCCTTCCGCTGCTTCGTCTCCTGCACGCGCGCTACGGCACGTGCAGGAGGGCCTCACATCTTGCCGTAGCGGTGGTTCTGCTTGATCCGGCTCGTGAGCTCCGTCACCTGGTTGTAGATGGAGCGGCGCTCCTTCATGAGCTCGGTGATCTTCTTGTTGGCGTACATGACCGTCGTGTGGTCGCGGTTGCCGAACAGCTGCCCGATCTTGGGCAGCGAGAGGTTGGTCAGCTCGCGGCACAGGTACATGGCGATCTGGCGGGCGGTGGCCACGGCCTGCGAGCGGGACGAGCCGTAGAGGTCGTCGACCGTGAGCTTGAAGTAGGCCGCGGTGTGGTTGATGATGTCGACCGGCGCGATGACGTTGTCCTCGTCCAGCGTGATCAGGTCCTTCAGCACCGTCTGCACGAGCGCCAGGTCGACCGGGGTCTTGTTGAGGCTGGCGAACGCGGTGACGCGGATGAGGGTGCCCTCGAGTTCCCGGATGTTCGAGGTGACCTTGGTGGCCATGTACTCGAGGATGTCGTCGGGCACCTGCAGCTTCTCGCTCTGCGCCTTCTTGCGGAGGATCGCGATGCGCGTCTCGAGGTCGGGCGCCTGGACGTCGGTGATCAGGCCCCACTCGAAGCGCGAGCGCATGCGGTCCTCGAAGCCGGTGAGGTGCTTCGGGGGCAGGTCGCTCGTGATGACCACCTGCTTGTTGTGGTCGTGGAGCGTGTTGAAGGTGTGGAAGAACGCCTCCTGCGTCGAGTCCTTGCCCTGGAGGAACTGGATGTCGTCGATCAGGAGGATGTCGTTGTCGCGGTAGCGCGACTGGAACAGCGACGACCGGTTGTTCGCGATCGAGTTGATGAAGTCGTTGGTGAACTCCTCGGAGCTCACGTACCGCACGCGGATCCCGGGGTAGAGGCTGATGGCGTAGTGGCCGATGGCGTGGAGCAGGTGCGTCTTGCCGAGGCCGGAGTCGCCGTAGATGAAGAGCGGGTTGTAGGCCTTGGCGGGCGCCTCGGCCACGGCGACGGCCGCAGCGTGGGCGAAGCGGTTGGATCCGCCGATGACGAAGGTGTCGAAGCCGTACTTCGGGTTGAGGCGCGAGTCGCCGCGCGACGGGGAGGCCGGCAGTCCCGGGTTGTCGGTGGGCGCCGTGATGGTCGGCGTCTCGATGTACGGCTGCTCGGTGGCCGGCTCGGGATGCTGGGCGAACGCGTCCTGCGCGATCTCCGGGTTGACCACGATGGCGAAGTTGCTGACCCCGGCGGCTTCGTCGAGCGAGCCGATGGCATTGAGGAGGGGCACCCGGATGCGCTGCTCGAGCATCCCCCGCGTGAGGTCGTTGGGCACCTCGAGGTAGAGGGTGCCTGTCATCACGCCCTTCGGCTCCACGAGGCTGATGAAGCCGTGCAGCTGCGGGGTGATCCGGTCGTCCGCGGTGAGGGCGGCGAGCACCTTCTGCCAGATCGCGTGCGTCGGGTCGGAGCGGTCGGACATGTTTCCCCATCTGCCGTCACCAGGCTCGGTCCCGCGGCTGATGCCGGGGCCGCCACGCGGTGCGCGGACTGCTGTCGACGCTGGAAGGGCGTCGCGGTCGTGCGTGCGGCGTCCGTCCCCGGAGGCTCCGAGGGTGCGGACCATCCGGGTACCGCGACCGCGGACAGCATAGTTACTCACAGGGTTATCCACCCTGTGTGCGGACGGGCCGTCAGCACCGCGCGGGCGATCCCCGACGCGTCGCGGCCACGCCACACGGTAGCCACTGTCGGAGATCAGGACAAATCGACTCTATCGACGGCGGCATGTCGATACCGGCCGATGGCCGATCTGTGTGGATAATCACGATCCCGCTCACGGGTTTGACCGCAGGCCGCCCGGCCCGTAGATTTAGGCAGTTGACCCAGCCCCTCGAGGCTGCCCCATCTTCCCAGCCGCACTCGTCGGCCCCGTGGACCAACCTGAGTGGAGACTCACCGTGAGCAAGCGCACCTTCCAGCCGAACAACCGCAAGAAGGCCAAGAAGCACGGCTTCCGCCTCCGCATGCGCACCCGCGCGGGTCGTGCGATCCTCGCTGCCCGCCGTGGCAAGGGACGCACCGAGCTCTCCGCGTAGCGCGTGCTCGCTCGGCGGAACCGCGTGACGAGCGGTGCGGACTACCGCACCATAGTCAGACGGGGACGCCGGACGACGACGGGGACGGCGGTCGTGTCCGCACTCGCCGGACCCGCCGATGCGCCGACCCGATTCGGGTTCATCGTGTCGAAGAAGGTCGGCAACGCCGTCACCCGGAACCTGGTCCGCAGGCGGCTCAAGGCCCTGTCGGCGGATCTGCTGCCCACCGTCCCTCCGGGCACCTCCATCGTGATCCGCGTACTGCCAGGCATGGAGCGGACACCGTGGGATACCCTGCAGGAGGAGATGGCGTCAGCCGTGACGCGGGCCGTGAGGACGATATGAAGAGGGCACTGACCTCCGTCGTCCTGGCGCCCCGGAACGTCGCCATCGCCGTGATCGGTCTCTACCGGCGCGTGGTCTCCCCTCTCTATGGGGATGTCTGCAGGTACTACCCGTCATGCTCCGCGTACGGCCTCGAGGCGGTGCAGGAGCACGGGCTCGTCCACGGCGGCCTCCTCGCCGCATGGCGCGTGTGCCGGTGCCACCCGTGGGCGGAGGGCGGCATCGACGACGTCCCGGCTCGTCGGGTCCAGCAGTACCGGCGCACGAGGCTCGGATTCGTCGTCGCACCCAGCCACGGAAAGGGCTAACGACCACCTCATGGACTTCCTCGGAACGATCCTGTGGCCGATCAAGTGGGTCATCGAACTCATCCTGGTCGGCTTCCACACGCTCTGGACCACCCTCGGGCTGGATCCTGACAACGGCGCCACCTGGGTGCTGTCGATCGTGGGCCTGGTGCTCGTGGTCCGCGCCGCCCTCATCCCGATCTTCGTGCGGCAGATCAAGAACCAGCGCCGCATGATGGAGGTCGCGCCGCAGCTGAAGAAGATCCAGGACAAGTACAAGGGCAAGCGCGACCAGTTCTCCCGCGAGGCCATGTCCCGCGAGACCATGGCCCTGTACAAGGACACGGGAACCAACCCGCTGAGCAGTTGCCTCCCCCTGCTCCTGCAGATGCCGATCTTCTTCTCGCTGTACTCGGTGCTCCACCGTGCTGCCGTCGAGGAGCTCCCGGGCATCGGACTGTTGAACGCGCAGCTGTCCCGATCCTTCGGCGAGTCCTCGTTCCTCGGGGCTCCTCTGCAGTCCGCGATCTCCACGGCCAACGGCAACGTCACGGTCATCGTCATCGCGACCACGATGGTCGTGCTCATGAGCGCGTCGCAGTTCATCACGCAGCTGCAGATCATGGCCAAGAACATGTCCGAGGAGACGAAGGCCAGCCCGATGTTCAAGCAGCAGCGCATCCTGCTGTACATCCTCCCGCTCGTGTTCGCGGTGTCCGGCATCGCCTTCCCGCTCGGCGTGATGTTCTACTGGCTGGTCTCGAACTTCTGGACAATGGGTCAGCAGTTCCTCGTCATCCGCAACATGCCGACGCCCGGTAGCGAGGCGGCGCGTGCGCGTGAAGCGCGCCTGGCCCGGAAGGGCAAGCTGGTGGCTCCGGAGGCGTCGGCCGAGTCGTCGACCATCGTCGTGGAGGAGCGCAAGCCGGCCCAGCGTCCGCAGCCAGTGGGCAAGAACCGCGCCAAGAAGCAGGCAGGATCCAAGAGCCGATGAGCGACGTGACGAGCGACCTCGACCAGGGCGGCGTGCCTGTGCCCGCGGAGGGGGTCGAGGCGGAGGTCACGTCCGTCGGCGTCGACGAAGGGGACATCGCGGCGGACTACATCGAGGAGCTCCTCGACATCTGCGACCTCGACGGCGACATCGACATCGATCAGCGTGGCGGACGCGCCTACGTGTCGGTCGACGCTGCCGACTCCGAGGATCTGCGCCTGCTGTCCAATCCCGAGACGGTCACCGCCCTCCAGGAGCTCACCCGCCTGGCGGTGCAGAACAAGACGGGTGTGTTCAGCCGTCTGATCCTGGACGTAGGCGGATCACGAGATGCACGCCAGGTCGAGCTCGCTCAGCTGGTCGACCGAGCCATCGAGCGCATTTCCGCTGGATCAGCCACTGCCTCGCTTCCTCCCATGTCGTCGTACGAGCGGAAGCTCGTGCACGACATCGTGGCTGAGCGTGGGTACACGTCCGAGTCCGAAGGCGAGGGACGTGACCGTCATACGGTGATCACGAAGGCGTGAGAGAAGGCGCATGAGAGGCCCGGTCGTTAGACCGGGCCCTTCGTGCATCCGGCGACGGCCGCGGGGGATCTTGGATTGAGTACGATCGTGTCACCAAAAGGCATCGAAGTCTGATGCAGAGCGAGCGTCATCCGACAGTCGGAGCGTGCGCCGCGGCACCACAGCGTCGGAGACGCGATGTGGCTTCGCCTCTCGATTGCTCGACCGTTCGGCTCGCCTGCGCCTGAATCCGCAATCCTCGTGTCTGGGAGCGGAAGTGATGTTTCACGTGAAACGTGATCGCATGGGCGCGCCGCACGGGGCGCAGAAGCCGACCGTCATGATGACCGCTGACCGATTGGTGTCGCCTGATCCCCAATATGCCGTTTCACGTGAAACATGCTGAGATTCGCGCATGATCAGGCCCCACGCAGCGATGGATGTCGAGCGACACGGTGATCGACGCTAAACTCGCACGGGCGGTAGATCGTGACCGTCGTCAGGTCATTTCAGTCACGTGATTGCGCCTGACGGGCTCGGCTGGGGCCACCGATCACAGGATGGACATGCGATGCCCGAACACACGACTGTCGAATCGGAGCCGCAGGTCGCCAGATCCTTGTTCGGCGACCGGATGCCCATCGCGCAGGAATTCGCGTCGCAGCTCGGGAGCAGGGGCGAGGAGCTCGGGCTCATCGGCCCCCTCGAGCCACCGCGGCTCTGGACACGTCACATCATCAATTCCGTACTGGTCGCGCCGCTCCTGGCTCCGGGGTTGGTCGGCGACATCGGCACGGGCGCTGGTCTTCCGGGTCTGGTCCTCGCCATAGCGCGTTCCGACGTGGAATTCGTGCTTATCGAACCGATGGAGCGTCGAGTGGCGTGGCTCGAGGAGCAGGTCGCGCATCTCGGGTTGCAGAACGTGAAGGTTCGACGGGCCCGCGCCGAGGACGTGGCGAACGAGTTCAGCTTGGATCAGGTGACGGCTCGAGCGGTCAGTGCCTTCTCCAAGTTGATCCCACTGACTGTGCCGCTCGTGAAGACCGGAGGGGAGCTGGTCCTGATGAAGGGCGCGAATGCGGAGCGCGAGGTCGAGGCCGCAAGCAAGGCCATTCGCAAGTACCACCTCGAGGACGTCGAGGTCATCACGCTAGGTTCAGGACAGGTCGACGAGGTGACGCGTGTGATCCGGGCACGGGTGGCGTGATGTCTCGTGGCATCTTCGTCGAGGGAAAGTGCAGATGGGCGGGCGTTTTCTGGCGATCGACGACCACCCCGGAGACCTCATGTTCCACGTGAAACATGACCTGCAGACTCGGACCGCGCACGCAGCGCGTCATGGACGGAGTGACATGCATGGATGACGACCTCAGTCCCATCGCTCGAGAGCTCTCGGAGACCAGTCGCCGACGGAAGGCACTGGCCGGCCTGGTCCTTCCACGCCCCAACCGAACCCGCGTGTTCACGATCGCGAACCAGAAGGGCGGTGTCGGAAAGACCACGACGACCGTCAATCTCGCTGCAGCGCTCGCGAAGTCGGGTTCGCGGACTCTCGTCGTGGACCTGGATCCCCAAGGCAATGCCTCGACGGCATTGGGTGCTGACCGGTCGAGCGAGTTGATGAGCGTGTACGACGTGCTCGTCAACGACATTCCCGTCCAGGACGCTGTGCAGCGGAGCCCCGAGTTCGACACGCTCTTCTGCGTTCCCGCCACCATCCACCTCGCCGGTGCGGAGATCGAGCTCGTCAGCCTCCCACGGCGAGAACGCCGTCTACGGAAGGCCCTGGACGCATTCCTCGCGTCGGAGCACGGTCGCGACTTCGACTACGTGCTCATCGACTGCCCGCCTTCGCTGGGACTGCTCACGATCAATGCGTTCAGCGCGGCCAAGGAGGTGTTGATCCCGATCCAGTGCGAGTACTACGCCCTCGAGGGCCTCAGTCAACTGCTCTCCAACATCGAGTTGATCTCCCGGCACCTGAACCCCGATCTGCAGATGTCCAGCATCCTCCTGACCATGTACGACGGGCGCACGAACCTCGCCCAGCAGGTCGCGGCGGAGGTACGGGAGCACTTTCCCCAGCAGACGCTCACGACGCTCATCCCGCGGTCCGTCCGCATCAGCGAGGCGCCCAGCTACGGGCAGAGCGTCATCAGCTACGACCCCAACTCACCCGGCGCGCTCTCCTACCTGGAGGCAGCAGCCGAGATCGCACACCGAGGAGCCCCGAAGTAATGGCAACCAAGAGAACCGGCCTGGGTCGCGGCATCGGCGCGCTCATCCCCACGTCAGACGAGCGCAGTCGCCCCGTCGACGTCTTCTTCCCCGACAGCATCGGTGCAGGCGCGCCCAGCGGCGTTCACGGGAACTCGGCGGAGATCCGGAAGGACGCGGGCGACTTGGAGCTCGTCGCTGTACCCGGAGCGCGCCTCGCGAACCTCGACCCCGCGGTCATCACCCCGAACGCGCAGCAGCCGCGAACGGACTTCCGCCATGACGAGCTACAAGAGCTCATGGTCTCGATCCGCGAGTACGGGGTGCTCCAGCCCATCGTCGTGCGCCCGCTGGGCGCTGACGTCGATGGTCGTGCGCGATACGAGCTCGTCATGGGGGAGCGCCGCCTGCGTGCCACCAAGGAGCTCGGGCTGGACACCATCCCGGCAGTCATCAAGGACACCGCGGATGAGTCCATGCTCCGGGACGCGCTGCTCGAGAACCTGCACCGCTCCGAGCTGAACCCACTGGAGGAGGCGAGCGCCTACCAGCAGCTGCTCGCCGACTTCGCGATCACGCAGGACGAGCTCGCGCAGCGGCTGGGGCGGTCGCGGCCGCAGATCACCAACACGATCCGCCTGCTGCGCCTGCCGGAGGACGTGCAACACCGTGTCGCCGCCGGAGTCCTGTCGGCAGGCCATGCGCGCGCGATCCTGTCATCCGGAGACCAGGAGGCCATGAGGCACCTCGCGGACAAGATCGTCAACGAGGACTTGTCCGTGAGGGCGGCGGAGGCTGCCGCGCAACGAGGGCAGAGGACCACCACGCCGCGCAAGAGCGCGACGTCGGCCCGCAACGCCCATTTGGATGAGACGGGCCAGCGCATCGGCGACCACCTGAACACGCGGGTGCGGGTGACGATGTCGGCCCAGAAGGGTCAGATCGTCATCGACTTCGCGACGGTGGGGGATCTGGCGCGCATCGCCCAGGAGATGGGTGTGCCGGACGCCGACGCGAGCTGACGCTGTCGGGCTGCAAGCGAGCGGTTCGTGTCTCCGGTCGAACCGGTGTCGCCGGGAGTGCGTCGTCAGCGGTCGACGGATGCTTCCTGAGCAGCCTCGGCCAGGCGGCGGTAGAGATCGCCCACCTCGACGCCCGCGGCTGCGAGGCCCTGCGGGAGCAACGAGGTCTCGGTCAGGCCCGGGATCACGTTCACCTCGATGAACCAGGGATCGCCGGCGGCGTCGATGATGATGTCCACCCGCGACATCTGCCCGATCCCGAGCGCGCGGTGGATGTCGACGGCCGTCGCGGACGCGGCCGAGGTCGCCTCCGGGGAGATGCGCGCGGGGGTGAAGAAGCGCGTGAGGCCCGCGTTGTAGCGTGCCTCGTAGCCGTACACGCCTGACGTGGGCACGATCTCCGTCGCCGGCAGGGCCTCGGGCCCGTCACCGGTGTCGAGGACGCCGATCGCGACCTCGGTGCCCACCACGAGCTGCTCGATCAGGGCGACGTCGCCGTAGGTGTACGCGTCCACCATGGCCCGCGGCAGGGCGTCGGCGTCGCTCACGATGGTGACGCCCTGTGCGGAGCCGCCACGCGCCGGCTTGACGGCGTAGGGGGCGGGCACGGACTCGGCGACGAGGCGCAGGACGGCGGCCGCACCGAGCTCGCGGAACGTGTCCTTGGGGAGGGTCACGGATCGCGGCGTGCGGATGCCGGCGGACTCCGCGATCGCCTTCGCGGTCGGCTTGTCCCACGCGAGCCGGGCGGACCGTGCGGAGGAGCCCACGTAGGGGACGCCGGCGAGCTCGAGGAGTCCGAGGAGCGCGCCGTCCTCGCCGCTCGCCCCGTGGAGGACCGGCCAGACGACGACCGGAGGGGTGTCGCGGAGGAAGTCGAGGAGGGTGGCATCGGGATCGCGGAGGGAGACCTGGACGCCCGCAGCACGCAGGGCGTCCGCGACGCGGCGACCGCTGCGGAGGGACACGTCCCGCTCGTGGGAGATGCCGCCTGCCAGGACGAGGACGGAGAGGGGCTCGTGTGCGGTCATGATGCTCGATCCGGTTTCGGTCGGTGTTCGTGGACGCGGAGGGTCAGTCGAGGTCCGGGGGCGGGGTGACGACGGACGTCGTGGGACGCGACGCGAGCGCACCTGTGCCGGAGAAGGTGGTGAGCAGATCCATCTCGTCGTCGATCACGCCCGCCATCCGCCGGACGCCCTCGCGGATGCGTTCCGGCGTGGGGTAGCAGAACGACAGGCGGATGGCGTCGCGCCCGCGTCCGTCGGCGTAGAACGCGGTGCCGGGCGTGTAGGCGACAAGCGCCGTGACGGCGCGGGGGAGCATCTGCTTGGAATCGAGCTGCTCCGGGAGCTTCAGCCAGACGTAGAAGCCGCCATTGGGGACGGTCCAGGACAGGCTCGGCAGGTGCTCTTGGAGCGCGGAGACCGTGGCGTCCCGGCGCTCGCGGTACACGCCGCGGAAGGTGTCGATCTGGCCCTTCCAATCGGACGCGTGCAGGTACTCCGAGATGATCAGCTGGCTGAAGGAGCTGGGGGAGAGGACCGCCGACTCCTGCGCGAGGATCAGCTTCTCGCGGATGGCGTGCGGGGCCAGGGCCCAGCCCACACGGAAGCCGGGCGCGAGCGTCTTGGAGAAGGAGCCGAGGTAGATGACGCCCTCGTCGTCGAGGCTGCGCAGGGCGTCCGGTGCGGGGCGGTCGAACCAGAGGAGGCCGTACGGGTTGTCCTCGAGCACGAGGATGTCGTTCGACCGGCAGATCTCGAGGATCTCCGGGCGGCGCGCGGCCGACATCGTGACCCCGGCCGGGTTGTGGAAGTTGGGGACCGTGTAGAGGAACTTGATGGTGCGTCCCTCGCCGCGGATCCGCGCGATGGCCTCGCGCAGCGCCTCGGGGACGAGGCCGTCGTCGTCCATCACGACGTGCTCGACGACCGCCTGGTAGCTGCGGAAGACGCCGATGGCCCCGACGTAGCTGGGGGCCTCGGCGAGGATCACGTCGCCCGGATCGATGAAGAGCTTCGTGACGAGGTCGAGCGCCTGCTGCGAGCCCGTGGTGGTGACGATGTCGTCGACGCTGCCGCGGATCCCTTCGAGGGCCATGACTTCGAGGATGTCCTCGCGCAGCTCGGGCGTGCCCTGGCCGCCGCCGTACTGCAGCGCGACGGGGCCGCGCTCGCGCATGACCTTCTCCATGGCCGTGACGATGAGCTCCTGCGGGAGGGCCGAGACGAACGGCATGCCGCCGGCGAGCGAGACGACCTCGGGTCGGCTGGCCACGGCGAAGAGAGCGCGGACCTCGGACGCGCTCAGGCCGGAGGTCCTCTCCGCGTAGTGGGGGAACCAGGGGTCGAGGTTGGTGCCCGCGGATTCGCGGGGGCTGCCTGCAGGTGTCACGTCACGTCTCTCACTGTCCGATTGCCGTCCAGCCTAACGGGCGGCGCCCCGGGATCGCGGTGCTCGGCCGGACGGCGGAGGGCCCGGCACCTCACGGTGCCGGGCCCTCCGGTGATGCTCGTCGCCGGTGCGGCGGGAGCGGCCGCTACTTGAGGAAGTCGGCGAACTCATGCTCGAGGGCCGGCTTCGGCTTGGCGCCGATGACGGTCTTGACGACCTCGCCCTTCTGGAAGACCTTCATGGCCGGGATCGACGTGATCTTGTACTTCATCGCGATCTCGGGGTTGTCGTCCACGTCGATCTTGACGAGCTCGATGCCGGGGTTCTCGGCGGCGATCTGGTCGAGGACGGGGGAGACGGCCTTGCACGGGCCGCACCAGGGCGCCCAGAAGTCGACGATGACGGTCTTCTCGGCGTCGAGGACGTCGGCCTGGAAGCTGGCGTCGGTGACGTCGCGGGAGTGGGACATGAGTGCTCCTTCGTGTGGTTCTGCGGGTCCGGGTGGTTCCCGGATCCTCCGGTGAGGGTGGGCGCTGCGTCGCGCCGGGGACTACGGGCGCTCGGCGCCGACGAGCTCGCCGTCCGGATCCACCGCGCTCCCGGCGGCCGGCGCACCGTGGCCCGCGGGGCCGTCCGGTCCGTCGGAGGCCGCGTCGAGCAGCGCGTCGGGCAGGGACGCGAGGAAGTGCTCCGCGTCGAGCGCCGCGACCGTGCCCGACGCCGCCGCCGTGACGGCCTGGCGGTAGGTGGGGTCGATCACGTCGCCGGCGGCGAAGACGCCCGGCAGGTTCGTGCGCGAGGAGCGGCCGTCGACGGCGATGGTGCCCTCGGTGGTGAGCTCCAGCTGCTGGTGGAAGAGGTGCGTGCGCGGGTCATTGCCGATGGCGATGAAGAGGCCCTCGAGCGCGAGGGGACGCTGCTCGCCCGTGACGGTGTCCTCGAGGACGACGCCCTCGACCTTCTCGCCGCCTGTGATGTCGACCACCTGCGCGTTCCAGATGAACTCGATCTTCGGGTTCTCGAACGCGCGCTCCTGCATGATCTTGGAGGCACGCAGCGAGTCCTTGCGGTGGATCACGTAGACCTTCTCCGCGAAGCGGGTGAGGAACGTGGCCTCCTCCATGGCGCTGTCGCCGCCGCCGACGACCGCGATGGTCTTCTGGCGGAAGAAGAAGCCGTCGCACGTCGCGCACCAGGAGACGCCGTGTCCGCTGAAGCGGTCCTCCGCGGGGAGGCCGAGCTTGCGGTACGCGGATCCCGTCGCGGCGATGACCGCGAGGGCCTCGTGCACTTCGCCGTTGCCGAGGGTGACGCGCTTGACCTCGCCCGTGAGCTCGACGGAGGTGACGTCGTCGAGGACGACCTCGGTGCCGAAGCGCTCGGCCTGCGCCTGCATCGCCATCATGAGGTCGGGGCCCTGGATGCCGTCGGTGAACCCCGGGTAGTTCTCGACCTCGGTGGTGTTCATGAGCTCGCCGCCGGCCTCGACCGAGCTCGCGATGAGGAGGGGCGTGAGGTTGGCGCGCGCGGCGTAGATGGCGGCCGTGTATCCCGCGGGACCCGAACCGATGATGATGATCTGACGCACGACGGCTTCTCCTCCACTGCTCGGCGGGGCGTCTTCCCGGCACCCGCTCACCTCTGCAACAGACCCACGGTAGCGGCTATTCCTGCGGCTCCACCGGGCGGGGTCATGTGCGCGGACAGGCCTCGACGTGGGTCGGGCCGGCGGCGGCGCGAGGGGTCAGCGGCGGCGGATGCGGCGCATGACGGGGCCCGCGAGCTGCTGCAGCTCGGACGAGCGCATGGCGGCCAGCGCGGCGAGGTAGACGGCCGTCATGACGGCGGCCAGCGGGATCCCGACGAGGAGCGCCTGGCCCTTGGACGCGACGCCGACGCCGGCGAACGCGCCACCGGAGACGAGGGTGAGCAGCGCGATGCCGACGAGCGCGGTCGGCACCGCGGCGACGACGAAGCCGACGGCGCTGCGGAGGATCCGGCGGCCGTCGATGCGGCCGATGCGCCGGCGGAGGAGCACCGCGGCCAGCACGGCCTGCCCGGTCACCGTGACGGTCTGCAGCACCGCGAGCCCCACGCCGATCAGCTCGACGGGCTGCTGGGAGATGACCAGGGCGCCGACGATGAACAGCACGACCTGCGCGCACTGGATGAGGAACGGCGTGCGCGTGTCCGAGAGCGCGTAGAAGGCGCGCTGCAGCACGAACAGGGTGCTGAACGCGGGCAGCCCGAGGATGAAGGCGATGAGGACGACGCCGTAGCCGCGGACCTCGCCGATGTCGCCCGACACCATCACGCGCGCCACGGGGCCTGCGAGCACCGCGATGAGCGCGGTGGACAGCACGGTCATGAGGCCGACGAGCCGGACGGCGGAGGAGAGGTCCGCCCGCATGCTGTCGTGGTCGCCCTCGCCCGCGTGCGTGCTCATGCGCGTGAAGTAGGCGGTGGCGATGGAGACCGCGAAGATCGAGTGCGGCAGCATGAAGAACAGCCACGCGTTCAGGAGGATCGTGCTCGAGGGGCTGTCAGAGGTGGCCGCGATGTTGGCCACGTTCGACTGCGCGATCCCGGCCAGCTGCGTGACGACGAGCATGCCGAAGGTCCAGCCGGCGAGGCGGCCGGCGGTGCCGAGGCCAACTCCCCGCCACGCGAAGTCGAACCGGAAGCGCAGTCCCACGCGTCGCCAGAACACGAAGAGGATGAGCGCCTGGGCCACGACGCCGAGGGTCGCGGATCCGGCCAGCACGACGATCTTGTCGAGGCTCCAGTCGTCGACCGGTCGGCTGCCGGATCCGAACATGGCCTGGAAGACGAGCAGGCCGGCGATGGCGACCACGTTGTTGAGGACCGGGGCCCACGTGAACGGGCCGAAGGACCCGCGCGCGTTCAGCACCTCGCCGAGCACGGCGTAGAGCCCGTAGAAGAGGATCTGCGGGAGGCACCAGTACGCGAACGCGACGACGAGCGCGAACACGTCCGGCGGCAGGGTGGCGGCGTAGAGGCGCGAGACGACGGGAGCGCCCACGGTCGCGAGGATCGTGACGCCGCCGAGCACGACGATGGCGATGGTCACGAGCTTGTTGATGTACCCGGCACCGCCGTCGGCGTGCTTCGCGGCGCGCACGACCTGCGGCACCAGGACGGCGTTGAGGACGCCGCCCGCGATGATCACGTAGATGTTGTTGGGCAGCTGGTTCGCGTTGGAGAACGCGTTGGAGCTGCCGAGGGTCGCGCCGATGGTCTGCAGCAGGACGATGGCCTTGACGAAGCCGAGGACGCGCGAGACGAACGTCCCCGAGGCGAGGAGGGCCGACGCTCGGCCGATGCCGCCTCCGCGCGGGGCGGGCGCGGCCGTCACGAGGCGACCGCGGCAGGGGTGCGGGGCGCGATCCGGTCAGTCATCGATCTCCTCGGGCAGGCCGGCGAGCTGCCGGGCGCGGGCGCGGCGGCGCTTGCGGATGCTGCGGAACAGGCCGAAGCCGAACAGGAGGGCGACCGCGGCGACGAACAGGGTCGTCACGACGGCCTCGAACCCGGCGCGGATGAAGAGCTCGACGGGCGCGCTCTCGCCGATCTGGACGGAGCCGTCCTCGGTCGTCAGCCGCGCGGTGACCACGACGTCGCCGTTCGAGATGGAGGTGATGGGCGGTCGGGCCGACGCGCTGCCGTGCGCGGGGACCGTCACGAGCGCGGAGTCGTCCACGCGGATCCGCCCGCTGCCCGCGATGATCGAGAGCCGCACCGTGACGGGTTGGTCGAGCGCGTTGCTCACGTTGATCAGGAGGCTCGTCGTGTCGCTGATGACGGTGTTCTGGCGGGTGGTGATGGCGACGGAGTCCAGCAGCGCATCGGCCTGGGCGGTGTAACCGTCCTGGACGGTCAGCAGCCCATCCTCGTCGTCGCGCCAGCGGATCGCGAGCGTGGCGAGCAGGAGCATCCGCTGCTGGCCGGTGATGAGCTCGGGACGCTCGACCGCCTTCGCGAACGCGTCGACCTGGGCCTCGAGGGACATCGCGTCGGCGACCCGCTGGACCCGGGTGGCGTCCTCCGGGTGGTCGACCACCTCGAGGGGGACGGGCGCGGTCGCGAACGCCGCGCCCAGCTGCGCGGTGTCGCTGAAGGGGAGCCCCTGGATCGCGTCGAGCAGCTGTCCCAGGCGGCCGCCGGAGGCCGCCCATCCGCGCTCCAGGCCCGCGACGACGACGTGGCCGTCGGCCGCGCGCGCGTCGGCCGAGAGGGTCGCGGAGAGCTGCGCCAGCGCGATCCCGAACGCCTCGTCCGTCTCCGCGGAGAGCGCGCGGTCGACGAGGGCGGAGACCCGCGCGTCGGTCACGAGCACGGTCGTGTCGCCGATCCTCCCGGTCGCGGCGCCGGACGCGGTGCCGGTGGACTGCACGTCGCCGCTCGCGAGGATCGCCGTCGTGGTGCCGCTGGCGGCCAGCACCCCGAGGTCGCCGGATGTGACAGTGCCCGCGGCCGGCCAGGAGACCCCGGAGATCGTGTAGTCCCAGGCGGTCAGGTCGGCGAGGCTCGGCACGGGGGTGAGGGCCGGCGCGGTGGGCGTGGGGCTCGGCTCGGGACTGGACGAGGGGGCGGGCGTCTCGGCGGGGGCGCTCGCGGCCCCCGCGACGGCGGATCCGCCGCGCGTGCCGCTCGCGGCGGGGGACTCCGTGGCCGTGGGGGTCTCGCTGGGCGTCGAGCTCGGCGCGGGGGTCGAGCCCGGCGCGGCGAACCGGCTCGCCTGCACGGCGTAGGTGGTGTCCGTGGGCGCGAGGAGCGTCGCGGCGCCGGCCTGCGCCTGCACGGCGACGTCGGCGTCCGCCCAGGCCAGCGCGAAGGTCTCGTTCGGCATCTCGCGGAGGCGCTGCAGCCATTCGACGGCGGACGCGGGGGCGTCGGCGCCGAGGATCCGGATGGACGCGATGATCCGCGGGTCGATGCCCACCGCGACGGGCCGCCCGGAGACAGCGTCCAGCTGGCGCGTCAGCGTGCCGCCCGTGGCCGTGTACGTCGCGAGGGCCTCGGCGTCGATGAAGTCGGAGGCGCTCGGCGGCACGGTGAGCGGCATGACGGCCGCGACGGGCGTGGGGGTCGGATCCGCGCCCGGACTCCAGACGACGGCCCCACGCCCGGTCGCGACGTCCGCGCCACCCGCCTCGAGCTCGGCCGTCAGCCCGCGCGGCCCGAAGCCGCCGCGGCTGCCCTGCAGCGCCACGGTCGCCGACGGTACGGTGATGCCCACGTCGACCGTGCCCCCCGCGGGCACCTCGGGGGTGTCGGTGCGGCCGATGCGCGGGCCGGTCCGCGTGTTCTGGTCGGTGGACGCCGTGTCGAGCCAGCCGTCGACCTTGGCGCGGGTGTCGAGGACGGTGCGGTTGAGGTCGAGGTCGATGCGCCCGGCCGGGACCGCGGCGTCCGTGGCGTTGACCACGGAGACGGTGACGGCGAGGTCCTCACCGGGGGTGAGGATCCCTTCGGCCGCGGGCGTGACGGTGAGCGTCACGCCGTCGGTGGCCGCGTGCGCCGGGGTCGACGGACCCGCGACCGTCCCGGCGGCGAGGGTCCCGGCGGCGACCGTGACGCACACGAGGGTGGAGATCGTGCGTCGGGCGGATAGCCGGATCGACCGGAGTGCTCTGTCCGTGCGGGTGGGGCCGGCGTCGTGTCGAGGCGCGGCGTGCATCTGGCGATTCTAAATGGCTGGCCCCGCGCGGCCTGTGTGCCCTCGCCGTGGACGCCGACGCCGGTCGTAGCCCGCCGTAGACTGTCCGACCATGCACAGCGTCGCACAGGCCCTCGAGCGTCTCCGCGAGCTGGCCTCATCGCCCCCGGTCGCCGTGCTCGCCCGCGCCTTCCACGAGGCGGGCCACGAGCTCGCCCTCGTCGGCGGACCGGTGCGCGACGCCTTCCTCGGTCGTGCCGCGACCGACCTCGACCTCACCACCGACGCCCGCCCGGATCGCATCCTCGAGATCGTGAAGCCCGTCGCCGACGCCCACTGGGACATCGGCCGCGCGTTCGGCACCATCGGCGCGCGCGTCAAGGGGGAGCAGGTCGAGATCACGACCTACCGCACCGACCAGTACGACGGCGTCTCCCGGAAGCCCGAGGTCGAGTTCGGCTCCTCGCTCGAGGAGGACCTCGTGCGCCGGGACTTCACGGTCAACGCGCTCGCCGTGCGCCTGCCCCAGGTGGTCCTCGTGGATCCGTCCGGCGGCATCGACGACCTCCTCGCCCAGCTGCTCCGCACGCCCGTCGCCCCGGAGGTCTCGTTCGGCGACGACCCGCTCCGCATGATGCGCGCCGTCCGCTTCGCCTCGCAGCTCGGCTTCCGCCTCGACGACGGCGCGCTCGCCGCCATCCGCGACATGGCACCGCGGATCCTCGACATCTCCGTCGAGCGCGTGAGCGACGAGCTCTCCAAGCTGCTGCGCACGCCCGAGCCGCGCGCGGGCCTCGACCTCCTCGTGGAGGGCGGCCTCGCCGACCACGTGCTGCCGGAGCTCCCCGCGATGAAGCTCGAGGCCGACGAGCACCACCGCCATAAGGACGTCTACCAGCACTCCCTCCAGGTGCTCGACCAGGCCATCGACCACGAGCGCTCCCGTCACCCGGGCGAGGCCCCGGACCTCGTGCTCCGGCTGGCCGCGCTCCTCCACGACATCGGCAAGCCGTCCACGCGTCGCCTCGAGCCCGGCGGGGTCGTCACCTTCCACCACCACGACGTCGTCGGATCCAAGATGGCCAAGCGCCGCCTCCGCGCCCTCCGCTTCGACAACGACACCATCGCGTCCGTCGCGCGACTGATCGAGCTGCACCTCCGCTTCTTCGGCTACACCGAGGGCGGCTGGACCGACTCGGCCGTGCGCCGCTACGTGCGCGACGCCGGCCCCGAGCTCGAACGCCTGCACATGCTCACGCGCGCCGACGTCACCACGCAGAACCGCCGCAAGGCCGACCGCCTCGGATTCGCCTACGACGACCTCGAGGCCCGCATCGCCGAGCTCGCCGAGCAGGAGGAGATGGCGGCCGTCCGCCCGGACCTCGACGGCGAGGCGATCATGCGGATCCTCGACGTCCCGCCGGGCCCGGTCGTGGGCCGCGCCTACCGCTTCCTCCTCGAGCTGCGGCTCGACGAGGGCCCCCTCCCGGAGGACGAGGCCCAGCGTCGCCTCGTCGCGTGGTGGGCCGCCGAGCAGTCCTGATCCGCATGGCCGCGGCCCTCGGCCTGGTGCGACTCCTCCCCATCCGGTAGTCTTGCGAGGTTGTCCGCCCGGCAACGGGATTCCCCTGCCCCGCGCGGACAGATGCACATACCCTCCTGTCGCAGATCGTCTGCGACCGTTCAAGTCCGAAGGAGGTGGGTTAGTGACGCATCAGTACGAACTCATGGTGATCCTCGATCCCGAGATCGATGAGCGCACCGTCGCTCCCAGTCTCGACAAGTTCCTCAACGTCATCCGCACCAGCGGTGGCACCGTCGACTCCGTCGACGTCTGGGGCCGTCGTCGACTGGCGTACGAGATCAACAAGAAGAACGAGGGTATCTACGCCGTCGTCCAGCTCACCGCCACGAGCGAGGCCACGCAGGAGCTCGACCGCCAGCTGGGTCTGTCCGAGGCCGTCATGCGCACCAAGGTGCTGCGTGCCGAGGAGGCCATGGCCATGGTCGCGTCAGCTCGCAAGCTCGCCGACGAGAAGGCCGCCCGCAAGGCAGCCGCCACGTCCAAGGCCGCCGACGCCGCGCCCCAGGCACCCGCCACGGATGCCGCTCCGGCGACGCCCGGCAAGCCGGCGGCGCAGGCCGCTTCCAGCGAGAAGACCGGGGAGTAGTCGATGGCCGGCGAAACCATCATCACGGTCGTGGGCAACCTCACCAGTGATCCGGAGCTGCGGTACACGCAGAACGGGCTGGCGGTAGCCAACTTCACCATCGCCTCCACGCCGAGGTCCTTCGACCGCGCGAGCAACGACTGGAAGGACGGCGACGCCCTCTTCCTCCGTGCGAGCGTGTGGCGCGAGTTCGCCGAGCACGTGGCGTCCTCGCTCACCAAGGGCTCGCGTGTCGTCGCTACCGGCCGCCTCAAGCAGCGGTCGTACGAGACGAAGGAGGGCGAGAAGCGCACCTCCATCGAGCTCGAGGTCGACGAGATCGGCCCCTCGCTCCGTTACGCGACCGCTCAGGTCACGCGCGCGGCCGGCGGCGGCGGCAACGGCGGCGGGGGCAACTCCGGCGGCGGTGGCCGTGGCCAGTTTGGCGGCGGACAGCCCCAGCAGCAGCAGGTGGCCGAGGAGCCGTGGGGCACCCCCGCGAACTCCGGCGGCAACTCCGGCGGCGGCGACGGCGGCTGGTCCAACCCCGGCAACTTCAACGACGAGACGCCCTTCTAGGGCTCGTCGCACTACGTACGAAAGACAGGAAGAATCATGGCTGGAAAGAGCAGCGGCGACCGCCGCAAGCCTCTCCGCGGAGCCAAGGGTGGCAAGAACGCCGCCCCGGCGAAGTCCATCCGCGTCGGCGTCATCGACTACAAGGATGTCGCCACCCTCCGCAAGTTCATCTCCGAGCGGGGAAAGATCCGCGCTCGTCGCATCACCGGTGTCTCGGTGCAGGAGCAGCGCCTCATCGCGCGCGCAGTCAAGAACGCGCGTGAGATGGCACTGCTCCCCTACGCCGGCTCCGGCCGTTAAGGGGTAATGGAATGTCGAAAGTGATCCTCACGACCGAGGTCTCCGGCCTCGGTTCCCCCGGCGACGTCGTCGAGGTCAAGAACGGGTTCTCCCGCAACTACCTCGTCCCCCAGGGCTTCGCGGTCATCTGGAGCCGTGGCGGCGAGAAGCAGATCGAGCAGATCAAGGCCGCGCGTGCCGCTCGCGAGCACGCGACCATCGAGGAGGTGCAAGACCTCAAGAGCCGCCTCGAGGCCAAGATCGTCAAGCTGACCGTCAAGGCCGGCCAGGGCGGGCGCCTCTTCGGCTCCGTCAAGACGTCCGACATCGCCAAGGCGGTCGAGGAGTCCGGCATCGGCCAGGTCGACAAGCGCAAGATCGAGATCCCCAACGCCATCAAGGCCACGGGGAACCACGAGGCCACGATCCGGCTCCGTGACGACATCATCGCCACGATCAGCCTGCAGGTCGTCGCCGCGAAGTAACGCAGCACGAGATCGATGGCGGTGGGCTCCTGGAGCCCACCGCCATCGGCGGTTAACCAGCCGGTCAGAGGGCCCTGGATCCCCAGCCCCATCCACAGGCGGACCCCTAGCAGACGAACTCTCAAGCCCTGGTGCAGACTAGTTTTCCCACACTGGTGGGGGAGAACTCCAGCCCAGGTCAAGGGGGTATTCGGGCCCGAAAAAAGTCAGTAGTGCACAGGCTTGTCCCCAGGTAGTCCACACGATCCCCGGCGTTTCGCCCACTTTGTCCACAGTCTCGTCCACAGGGGCATTTGGTGCTGGCGTGACCGGATCCATATCGTGGGGCAGCGCCCGTCGAACGGGTCGCGGAGGACCCGTGAGCGGTCCGGCCGACGTCGTCCGAGCGGTGTCGGAGGTCCGAGCTAGAACGGTCGTGCGGGCGCATCCGCCCAGCCGACCGAGGGGAGCCGCACGTGTCCATCGCCCATCTGGGTCTCGCCGGCGAACGGGACGAGCGCGACAAGCGCGCCGGTCACGAGCGCACGCCGCCGCACGACCTCCTCGCCGAGCAGAGCGCCATCGGCGGCATGCTCCTCAGCAAGGACGCCGTGGCCGACGCAGTCGAGCAGGTGCGGGCGATCGACTTCTACATCCCCAAGCACGAGATCATCTTCGACGCGATCCTCTCCCTGTACTCCCACGGCGAGCCGACGGACGTCATCGCGGTCACGGACGAGCTGACGAAGCTCGGCGAGCTGAGCCGGGCGGGCGGGGCGGACTACCTCCACACCCTCACCAGCGTCGTCCCCACGGCCGCCAACGCGGGCTTCTACGCCTCCATCGTCGCCGAGAAGGCGGTGCTGCGGCGCCTGGTCGAAGCGGGCACCCGCATTGTGCAGATGGGCTACGCCAGCGAGGGCGAGGTCGTCGACCTCGTCAACAACGCGCAGGCCGAGATCTACGGCGTCACGGGCGGCGTGGAGGCCGAAGACTACGTGCCGCTGACGGACGCGGTCACGGTCGCCATCGACGAGATCGAGGCCGCGAAGGGCAAAGACGGCCAGATGACCGGCGTGCCCACGGGCTTCGCCGACCTCGACGCGCTCACTAACGGCCTGCACCCCGGCCAGCTCATCATCGTCGCCGCGCGTCCTGCGCTCGGCAAGTCGACGCTGGCGCTCGACTTCGCGCGGGCCGCGAGCATCAAGTACGACATGCCCTCCATCTTCTTCAGCCTCGAGATGGGGCGCAGCGAGATCGCGATGCGCCTCCTCTCCGCCGAGGCGTCCGTCCCGCTGCAGAGCATGCGCAAGGGCACGGTGGACGCACGGGACTGGACGACCATCGCGCAGACCCGCGGCCGCATCAACGACGCGCCCCTCTACATCGACGACAGCCCGAACATGACGCTCGTGGAGATCCGCGCGAAGTGCCGCCGGCTCAAGCAGAAGGTCGGGCTGAAGCTCGTCGTCATCGACTACCTGCAGCTCATGACGAGCGGCAAGAAGGTCGAGTCGCGCCAGCAGGAGGTCTCGGAGTTCTCGCGCGCGCTCAAGCTCATGGCGAAGGAGCTGCAGGTCCCGGTCATCGCGCTCTCGCAGCTGAACCGCGGCCCCGAGCAGCGCGCCGACAAGATGCCGGCCATCTCCGACCTCCGAGAGTCCGGGTCGCTCGAGCAGGACGCCGACATGGTCATCCTGCTGCACCGCGAGAGCGCCTACGAGAAGGACAACCCGCGCGCGGGCGAGGCCGACTTCATCGTCGCCAAGCACCGCAACGGGCCGACGGGCACCATCACCGTCGGCTTCCACGGGCACTTCTCGCGCTTCGCGGACATGCCCGCGGGCGGGTAGTCGAGCCTGGATCCCTAGAGGGGCGACGGGGCGTTCGTCACCGGTCACGAGGCACGGGCCGCCGACGGGCGTGGACGGGGTCACGACACGTAGGTCGGCGTCCGCGTCAGGGCGCGAAGTAGAGGTGGGCGTGCGCGGCGCAGCCGGGGTTGAAGGCGGCGCCGCAGCTCGGGCAGGAGTCGGCCGCGAGGTACTCGGGCACGGACATCGTGGCGCGGCAGACGCCGCACAGCGCGGCCGGCAGGTGATGGGCGGAGCGGGGGATCACCGCGAGCGGGTGGTCGGCGACGGCCACGTGGCAGAGGTGGCACGGGTACCAGGCGTCGCAGCAAGGGGCGCGGAGGGCCACGACGTCGAGCGCGGATCCGTAGTGCACGCAGCGCGTCTCGGCGTCGATCGCCGGGCCGCGGACGACCACCGCAACGGCGTCCGTGGCCGTCTCCGGGAGGATCGCAGCGGGCTCGACGGCCGATGCGTCGACGGGAGCGGCGTGGAAGGACGGGCTGTCACCGGCCGAGGAGGTCACGGTCGGATCCCGCGGAACGACGGGCACCGACCCGTGACCGGGTGAGGGGGGCACGCGCGCGTCCGCGGCATCAGGCGTCGGGGAGGGCAGTCGCGGCGTCGACGAGGGTGAGCTCGGGGCTGTCGCGCTGGATCGCCTTGAGGCGCCACGGGGTGGTGATCAGGGCGATGTGCGTGCCGTCGGATCGGACCAGCACCTCGACGCCGATCGTCTTGGCGAGGGCCGGAGCCGAGGCCGCGTCGGTGATCCGGGCCACCTGGTACTCGAGCGGCTCCATGCGCAGCGGGGCGCGGAACTCGTTCGTCATCCGCTCGACGACGACCTCGAACTGCATGGGGCCGACCGCGCCGAGGACGGGCGCCTGGTCGCCGCGGAGGTCAGAGCGCATCACCTGGATGACGCCCTCGTGGTCCAGCTGCTCGATGCCCTTGCGGAACTGCTTGTGCGTGCTGGTGTCCTTCGAGCGGACCACGCGGAAGAGCTCGGGCGCGAACTGGGGGAGGCGCGGGAAGGTGACGGGCGCGCCGTCGAAGAGCGTGTCGCCCACGCGGATGTTGGACGCGTTCACGAGGCCGACGACGTCGCCCGGGTAGGCGTCGTCGACGGTGGAGCGCTCGCGGCCGAAGAGCTGCTGCGCGTACTTGGTGACGAAGGGGCGGCCGGTCTGGGCGTGCGTGACCGTCATGCCGCGGTGGAAGACGCCCGAGCAGATCCGCATGAACGCGAGGCGGTCGCGGTGCGCGGTGTTCATGCCCGACTGCACCTTGAAGACGAAGCCGGAGAAGTCCTCCTCCACGGGACGTGCGCGGTCCTGCTCGTCCGGACGCGGCTGGGCGGCCGGGGCGATGGCGTCGAGCGCGTCGAGGATGTGGGTCACGCCGAAGTTGAGGACGGCGGCCGCGAAGAGCACGGGCGTGGTGCGTCGGGCGAGGAACGACTCCTCGTCGTGGTCCTGGCCCTCCTCGTGCAGGAGCTCGCTCTCCTCGACGGCGTTCGTCCACGCGGATCCGGCCGCGGCCAGCGCCTCGTCGGGCGACATGCGCGTCTCGGGGGCGATGCTCGCGCCGCCCGCGGTACGCGTGAAGCGCACGCACTCGCCGCTCGATCGGTCGACCACGCCGAAGAACGCGCCGGACTCGCCGACGGGCCACGTGAGGGGGGTGGGGAGGAGGCCCGTGCGCTCCTTGATCTCGTCCATGAGGTCGAGCGGCTCGCGGCCCGGCCGGTCCCACTTGTTGATGACCGTGATGATCGGGATGCGGCGCTGACGGCACACCTCGAACAGCTTCATGGTCTGGGTCTCGAGGCCGCGGGAGGCGTCGACGAGCATGATCGCGGCGTCCACCGCGGAGAGCACGCGGTAGGTGTCCTCGGAGAAGTCGGCGTGGCCGGGGGTGTCGACGACGTTCATGACGGTGTCGCGGTGGGTGAACTGGATCGCGGCCGAGCTCACCGAGATGCCGCGCTCCTTCTCCATGTCCATCCAGTCGGAGACCGTGGACTTCCGGCCCTGCTTGCCGTGCACGGCGCCCGCGGACCCGATGGCGTGCGCGTGCAGCAGCAGCGCCTCGGTGAGCGTGGACTTGCCCGCGTCGGGGTGCGAGATGACGGCGAAGGTGCGACGGCGGGACGCCTCGCGCAGCACGGGGGAGGCGGAGGCCGAGGCGGGCGCGCGGGGAGGGGTGATGGTCGACACCTCTCCATGGTACGAGGCCGTCGCGTGAGGGTCCGCGCCGGGCGGCCTGCGCGGCCTCCGGGTCAGCGCGCGCGGAGGCGGTCGAGGAACTCGTCGGCCATCGCGAGGTGCTCGGCGAGGCGGCGGCGGCGCTCCTCCGCGTCGGCGACGAAGGCGGCGAGATCCGCCCGCAGGGACGCGGTGTCGTCGTCGGGGCCGGCGGCGTCGAGGGCGTCGGAGACCTCGAGCAGGCGCATCATCTCCTCGAGCGAGAAGCCGAGCGGCTTCATCCGGCGGATGAGGAGGAGGCGCTCCAGGTCCTCGTCGGTGTAGAGGCGGAACCCGCCGTCGGAGCGGCCGGACGGGCGCAGGAGGCCGGTCTCGTCGTAGTGGCGGAGCGTGCGGTGCGACAGGCCGGTGCGCTCGGCGAGCTCGCCGATCTGCATGGTCGCGGGGCCGGCGGGTCGCGTCATGCGGGCCTCCAGACGGGCTCTCCCCGGGCAGGGGGAGGTGGACGGGTTGCGGACGGGCGACCGCATCCGCCCATTCTCCCGGATCGGGGGCCCGTCGCACCGCCCCCGTCCGAGCGGCGTCGTGATCGGACGGGCGTCGCGCCCGCGGGTCGGCGCGGCACCCGCTCGTAGGATCGGCGCATGAGGATCGCGTTCGTCTCGCTGCACACGTCGCCGATCCAGAAGCCCAGCACCGGCGACGCCGGCGGGCTCAACGTCTACCTGCTGGAGCTCGCGCGGAGCCTCGGGCGGCAGGGGCACGAGGTGCGGCTGATCACGCGTGCGACGGATCCGGCCGACCCGGCGGTGCTGCCCGTCGCGCCGGGCGTCGAGCTGCTCGCGCTGCGGGCGGGACCGGCGGGGCCGCTCGCGAAGGAGGAGCTGCCCGGGATCACGGCCGCGTTCGCCGACGCGCTCGCCGCGCTGCCGCCGGCGGACGTCGTGCACGCGCACTACTGGCTGTCGGCCGTGGCTGCGCTGCCCGTTGCGCGCGCGTGGGGCGTGCCGCACGTGCTGACGCTGCACTCGGTCTCCGCGGGCAAGAACCGTCGGCTCGTGGCGGGGGACACCCCGGAACCGGCGTCGCGGCTCGCGGACGAGGGGCGGCTCGTGCGCGCGTCGGACCTCGTGGTCGCATCAGCGGAGTCGGAGAAGCGGCTGCTCGTGGAGGCGTACGACGCGGATCCCGCGGCCGTGCACGTCGTGGCGCCGGGTGTGGAGGAGGCGTTCCTCCGGGAGCCGTCGGGTCGCGACGGCGGCGGACGGCCGCGGATCGTGCTGCTCGGGCGGATCCAGCCGCTCAAGGGCCAGGACGTGGCTCTGCGGGCCCTCGCCCTTCTGGATCCCGCGACCCGGCCCCTGCTCGTGATCGCCGGCGGGGTCTCGCCCGGCCGGGACGCCTACGCGGCGAGCCTGCACGCGCTCGTGCGCTCCCTCGGCCTCGAGGACGACGTCGTCTTCGCGGGCGCGCTCGACCGGGCGGTGACCGCACGGACGCTCGCCGGTGCGCACCTCGCGCTCATGCCGTCGGCCGCGGAGACGTACGGGCTCGTGGCGCTCGAGGCCGCGGCGTGCGGCACGCCCGTCGTCGCGTCGCGGACGGAGGGGCTCGTCGACTCGGTGCGGGAGGGCGTGAGCGGCGTGTTCGTGGCCTCGCGGGATCCCTCCGACTGGGCCCGGGCGATCCGCGACCTGCTCGCCGACCGGCCCGCGCTCGCGCGGCTCTCGGCCTCGGCGCGGGCCCACGCGGCCCGGCGCACGTGGGACGTCGCGGCGGCGGACGTGGCGGAGGAGTACCGGGCGCTGCGGGAGCGGGCGGCGGGTGCCGTCGGGCGCGCGGACCGCGCCGAGCCGGTTGCGGGCCCGCGGGACTGAGCCCGGGCGGCCTGCCTCAGCCCGTCCACTCGCGTCCGCGGGCCACGTCCTCCGCGGCGCGCTCGAGCCAGGTGACGGCGTCCGCGCGCGCGGCGTCCGCGGATCCGGCGAGGTCGGTGAGGGAACGCGCGGCCGCGAACCCGTCGGTGGGGGCGGCCACGGAGCCCGCGACGAGGATCGCCGTGGTCGCATGCGCCCGGGCGAGGTCGAGCACGTGCGAGGCGACCTTGCCCGTCCGGGACTGCGCGTCGAAGCGACCCTCGCCGGTGATCACGACGTCGGCGCCCGCGACGAGCCCAGCCAGGCCGATCGCGTCGGCCACGCCGGTGGATCCGGATCCCACGACCGCGCCCCATGCGACGAGGCCCGCCGCGGTGCCGCCCGCGGCGCCGGCGCCCGGGGTGGCCGGATCCACGCCGAGCAGGCCGGCGAGGTGCGCGAGGCCGGCGTCGAGCGCGCGGACGTCGGCCGGCGTCGCGCCCTTCTGCGGACCGTAGACGGCGGCGGCGCCCGCGGGCCCGGTGAGGGGAGCGCGGACGTCGCCGAGGATCCGGGCGCCGCCCGCCGGCAGCGCCCGGAGCCCGGAGAGGTCCAGCGACGCGATGCCCGCGAGCGCGCCGCCGCCGTCGCCGACCCGGGAGCCGTCCGCGTCGATCGCCCGCGCGCCCAGTTCCCGGAGCGCGCCCACGCCGCCGTCCGTGGAGGAGCTGCCGCCGAGCGCGAGCAGCAGGCGCGGGACGCCGGCATCCTGTGCCGCGCGGATCGCCTGGCCGAAGCCGCGGGTATGGGCGGTGAGCGGGCGGAGCGGATCCAGCAGCGTGATCCCGCTCGTCGACGCGACCTCGACCACGCCCGTCCCGTCGGGCAGCAGGAGCCAGTGCGCGTCGACCGGCCGGTCGTCGGGCCCGGTGACGCGGACGGGCACGCGCCGCGCTCCCGGGACGGCCGCGTCGAGCACGTCGAGCGTGCCCTGCCCGCCGTCGGCCATGGGCGCGACCACCACGTCGTCGTCGGGTCGGGCGCGGAGCCAGCCGCGGCGGAGGGCGCGGGCGGCCTCGACGGCGGTCGCGGATCCGCTGAGCGAGTCCGGCGACATGACGACGCGCAGCGGGCGGGGAGCGGCGGTGCTCATGGCGCCAGTCTGCCGGACGGTGTCGCGCACGCTCGTGGGGCGGGGCCCACCGGGACCGCGCGGAGGCCGATCAGTCGGGCGCGACGCCCGCCCGGTGCGCGAGCAGGGCAGCGCCGACCAGCCCGGCGTCGTTGCCCCGGCTCGCCGCGATGATCTCGGTGTCGAGGTGCAGGAACCCGGAGAAGCGCGCGAACTCGTGCGCCGCCGCGCCGCCCACCACGATGAGGTCGGGCGACATGATCGACTCGAGGTGCCGGTAGTACAGCTCCAGCCGCGCCGCCCACTCCTCGAAGGTCAGCCCCTCCCGTCGCACCGCGGAGAACGCGGCCTGCATCTCGTAGTCGCCGCCGTCGATGTGGACGTGGCCGAGCTCGCTGTTCGGGATCAGCGTGCCGTCGTGCAGCAGCGCGGTGCCGATGCCGGTGCCGAGCGTCGTGAGGATCACGAGGCCGCCGCGGCCCTGCAGCACGCCGTACTCGAGCTCCGCCACCCCGGCCGCGTCGGCGTCGTTGACGGTGAGCACGTCGATCCCGCTGCGCTCGCGGATGGCGGTGCGCGCGTCCATGCCGAGCCAGCGGTCGGAGATGTGGGCGGAGGAGCGCACGATCCCATGCCGCACGATGCCGGGGACGCCGACGCCCACGGGCAGGTCCTCCTCGGGCGTCAGAGCCAGCACGATCTCGGCGATCACGTCCGCGATGTCCTCGGGCTCGCCGCCGACGGGCTTCGCCACGGTCATGCGCTCGGTGAGCCGGATCCCCGTGGTCACGTCGACGATGCCCGCCTTGAGCGTCGTGCCGCCGATGTCGATGCCGAGCGCCAGCCGGTCGCGACGGGCGAGGGCCTCCGCAGCGCCCTCCGGGGCGGCGACGACGGCGCGGTCGACGGGGATGAATCCGCCTGCCGTCCGGCCGCTCTCGGGGGCGGGCCGCGGCGCGGTCTCGGGCTGGGGCACGGCGGGGCCTCTCGGTTGCGGGTTGCGGGGCGCGGGTGCGCGTCGCGCGGAGCGGCGGATCGGGCGGGCCCGACGCGCGGATCCCGGGCCGTCGGCCGCGGGGCCGTCGCGCCTCAGAACGCCCGGTTCGCGTAGACGATCCCGCGGGCCACGCCCACGGCGCAGACGACCGCGAGCCCGACGACAGCACCGGCCGCCGCGGCGGCCAGACGGGGGAGGGGACTCGTCACGCGTCGAGCCTAGGCCAGCGCGAGAGGACCGTCACCGCGCGCTCCGGCCGAGCATCCGCCCAGGAACCCACCGAGTAGGCTTGCCCCCGATGGAGAGAGAGGCTGCCGTGTCCGAGGACGAGCTGACGTTCCGGGCGGCGTACTGGCCCGTGCTCCTCCTGCGCGCACTGCCCGCGCTCGCGCTCGCCGCGTTCATCACCTTCTCCAGCGACCACTCGCCGTCCCTCGGCCTCGTCGCGTTCGGCGTCTTCGCGCTCCTCTCCGGCCTGATCACCGCGGGCCTCGGCGCCCGGGCCCTCCGCGGTCCCGCCGCGCGCCTCCGCACGAGCGCCATCGCCCAGGGCGCGATCACGGTCGTGGCCGGCGTCGCCGCGCTGCTCGCCCGCGACGGCGGCGTGCTCGTCCTCCTGTACGTCGTCAGCGTCTGGGCCGTCGTCACCGGGTTCCTCGAGCTCGTCGCCGGCCTCCGCTCCCGCGGCCGCGTGCCGGGCGCCACCGACGCGATCACCGCCGGCGCGCTCACGGTGGTCCTCGCCGTCGCGTTCCTGCTGGTGCCGCCGGACCTCGTCGTCCAGTACGGCGGCGTCGAGCAGCGCGAGGGCCAGCTCACCGCGCCCGTGGTGGCCGTCGGCCTCCTGGGCGCCTACGCGGCGATCGTCGGGGTCTTCCTGGTCATCGCCGCCCTGAGCATGAAATGGGGCACCTCCACGCCCACCGCGACCTCCGCGGCGGACGCCCCCCGGACCACCGAGAGCGCGAGCTGACCGTGACATCCAACATCCGCAAGGACCGCATGCGCCCCGCCGAGCTGCTCGGCATCGCGGCGGCGCTCGCCGCGTTCGTCGGCGTGATCGTGGCGCTCAGCACCCGGCCCGGCGACGCGCAGTCGTGGACGGTCGTGATCGTCTTCACGGGCGTCGCGTTCATCGGCGCCCTCGTGATGCTCGCCATGCTCGCGCTGTCGTTCAAGCCGAACCGCGACGAGCTGCAGGACATGGACGAGCAGGACCACCCGGACCGGCCCACGCGGCACTGAGCCGCCGGGATCCGCTGCGGCTCGATCTCCCCGCTGAGCCCCGCCGGTATCCCCGCCTCGACGGGGATCCCGATGCCCGGCCTCAGAGGATGTGGTCGACCAGCTGCGACGCGAGCCCCGCGTACCCGGCGGGCGTCAGCTCGAGGAGCCGCGCCTTGGCGGCATCGCCGATGTCGAGCCCGGAGACGAACGCCCGCATCTCGTCGCGCCCGACGCGCTTGCCGCGCGTCAGCTCCTTGAGCACCGCGTACGGGTCGCTGATGGAGCTGCGCCCGGCGACGATCTCCGTGCGGATGACGGTCTGGATGGCCTCGCCGAGGATCTCCCAGTTCGCGTCGAGGTCGGCCGCGAGCAGCGCCCGGTCGACGTCGATCTCGAGGAGCCCGCGCCCGACGTTGTCGAGCGCCAGCAGCGAATGGCCGAGCGCGACGCCGACGTTGCGCTGCGTCGTCGAGTCGGTGAGGTCGCGCTGGAGCCGCGAGGTGACGAGGGTCGACGCGAGCGAGTCGAGCAGCGCGTCCGACAGCTCGAGGTTCGCCTCGGCGTTCTCGAACCGGATGGGGTTGATCTTGTGCGGCATGGTCGACGACCCGGTGGCGCCCGCCTGCGGGATCTGCCGGAAGTACCCCATGGAGATGTAGGTCCACACGTCGGTGCAGAGGTTGTGCAGCACCCGGTTGACGTGCGCGATGCGCGTGTAGAGCTCGGCCTGCCAGTCGTGCGACTCGATCTGCGTGGTGAGCGGGTTCCACACGAGGCCGAGCGACGTGACGAACGCGCGCGACTCGGCGGGCCAGTCGACGTCGGCGTCGGCCGCGAGGTGCGCCGCGAACGTGCCCGTGGCGCCGCTGAACTTGCCGAGCACCTCGACGTCCTCCACGTCGGCCCGGAGGCGCTCGAGCCGGTGCACGAACACCGCGAGCTCCTTGCCGAGGGTGCTGGGCGTGGCCGGCTGCCCGTGCGTGCGCGACAGCATGGCGTCGTCGCGGAAGAGGAGGGCGCGCTCGCGCAGCGCGCCGATGACGGAGACGAGCTTCGGCAGCCACACCTCGCGCACGGCCCTGTCGATGACGAGCGCGTAGGAGAGGTTGTTGATGTCCTCGCTGGTGCACGCGAAGTGGGTGAGCTCGGCGACGTGACCGAGGCCGAGCTCCTCCAGGCGGTCGCGCACGAAGTACTCGACGGCCTTCACGTCGTGCCGGGTGACGGCCTCGACGCGCGCGAGGGCGTCGATCTGCTCCTGCCCGAAGCCCGCGACGACCTCGCGCAGCGCCGCCTTCTGCGCGTCCGTGAACGGCGAGGAGGAGAGGAGCGACCGGTCGGTGAGGTGGATGAGCCACTCGATCTCGACGTGGATGCGCGCCCGGTTGAGGCCCGCCTCGGAGAGGTGCTCGCCGAGCTCGGTGACGACGGGGGCGTAGCGGCCGTCGAGGGGGCTCAGCACCTGCGGGGGCAACGGGCTCATGCGGGGGGATCTCCTAGCTGGGGGGACGGATGCCGGGCTCCACCTGCGCGAGGAGGGCCCGGGCGGCTCGGTCTATCATCCCAAGAACCCGATCGAACATCGCCGCGTCCGTGTAGTACGGGTCGGGCACGTCCCGCAGGTGCGCCTGTGGAGGATCGAACGACAGCAGCAGGTGGATCTTCGCCCGGTCCGCCTCCGTCCGGGCCCACTGGCGCAGCGTCCGCTCCTGGCCGCGGTCGAAGACGACCACCAGGTCGAGGTCGGGGAGCGTGTCCGGGTCGAACTGCTTGGCGCGGTGCGCGGATCCCGAGAGGCCACGGCGCTCGAGCGCCGCGAGCGTGCGCGCGTCCGCCTGCTCGCCGACGTGCCAGTCGCCCGTCCCCGCGCTCGTCACCGAGACGCGGTCCGCGTGCCCGGCGCGCTGCACGAGGTCACGGAAGACGACCTCCGCCATCGGGGAGCGGCAGATGTTGCCGGTGCAGACGAAGGCGATCCGGAAGACGGGTGGAGCCGTCGCGGCCGGAGAGTCGGGGGCTCCCATGCGCTCATTCTGTCGGCTGCGGTCCCTCCCCACACCCTCGGATCCCTCCGCCGTCCCCCGGAGGCGGCGTCCGGCGGCCCGCCGTCCCCGCCGCAGCGCACGATGCGGGCCGACGGAGAGGACGGGACGCGATGCGGGGACAGCCGGGCGGATGGGGTGCGGGCGGGGGCGATCCGCTCGGAGGCACGGGGAGGGAGGGCGGCAGCACGCCCGGCCAGCTCCGCGCCGAGGCGCTGACGCGCGCGCATGCGCTCGCCGTCATCGCCGACGCGGTGGCGGAGACGCACCGCGGCATCGCCTCCTGCCGGGACGACCCGTCGTGGTCCGGACGCGCGCACGACGCGTTCATCCGCGCCCTCGACGACCTCGCCGGCCGGGTGGCGCTCGCCGGCACCCTCCTCCATGACGCGCATCCGGCCGCCGGCGCGGCGCCCGGCTGCCCCGGAGCGCGCCCGTGACGGCGGCGGTCGCGGGGCTCACCGTCACGGAGGGAGGCGGCACCGCGGTCGAGACGGACGACCTCACGCGCATCGCCGCGCGGCTCGACGACGAGGCCGGGCGGCTCGACGACCATGCCCGTGCGCTCGCCCTGCCGCCGCTGGTCGCCACGATCACGGGCGACCACGATGCGGGCCTCGACGCCCCGCGCGGTCTCCTGTCGTCCGCCGCCCACGACGCGCGGGCGCTCGCCGCCGACCTGCGTCGGGTCGCCGCCGAGTACGCGGACGGCGAGCGGGACGTCGACCGCTGCGTGCGCTCCGCCGCGGGCGACGGTGCGGCGGATGCGGCTCGCGCCTCCCTGGGCGGCATCGGCGACGAGCTCGACCCGCTGATGCCCGACGCGCTCCGGCTGCTGGGCGTCACCGGCATGCTGGCCGTCCACCCGGACGGGCCCGGCCGCATCATGCTCCCCGGCGTCCTCCGCGACGTGGTCTCGGACATCGCGGCCTCGGCCACGCGGTTCCTGCCGGGCCTCCCGGCCGGCGACGACGGCGTGCGCGAGACGACCGCGGGGCTCCTCGCGGCCCTGGGCGCCGCGGGCCTGCTCCGGGACGCGCCGGCGACCGTCCGCGTCCGCCGTGACGCCCTCCGACCGGCGCCGGCGAGCCTGGGCGACCTCGCCGACCGGATCCCCGACCCGGTCCCCGGCACCCCGCAGATGCGCGTCGAGGAGTACCGGGCGCCGGACGGACGCCGTCGCTTCGTCGCGTACCTCGGCGGCATGGTGACGCTGGATCCGCGCACCGGCCGCGAGGACTTCGGACCGGCCTCGGCGGCCGCCGCGCTCGTCACCGAGGGCGGATCCGCCGTCCACGCGGCCGAGACGGCGCTCCGCGAGGCTGGCGCGACCGCGGAGGACGAGGTCTACGTCGTCGGCTACTCGATGGGCGGGATCCTCGCGCGATCCGTGGGCGACGCCCCCGGCTTCCACGTCACCCACGAGCTCACGTTCGGCTCCCCGGTCGGCCAGCTGCCGATCCGCCAGGGGATCGACGGCGTCGCGGTGGAGCACACGGACGACCCCGTCCCCGCGCTCGGGGGCGTGCGCCCGTCCGACGGCGCCGCGGGCGACGACGTCGTGGTGCGCACCCCGGCGTTCGGGCCGACGGCATCGGCGGGTCCACTCGACGCGCACGATCTGGGCACCTATCGCACGACGGCGACCGAGATGGACGCCTCGCGCTCGCCGCTCCTGGAGCGGGCGCGCGACGAGCTCCACGGGTTCCTCGACGGGGCGACGCCGGTCGCGTCCCACCTCTACCGGGCGGAGCGGGCCCCGCTCACCCCGCCCGGCGGATCGGGCGGTGGGATGTGACGCGCGGGTCAGGCCCTGGCGGTCACCGGTCGGAGCACGAGGCCCACCAGCCAGCTGAAGAAGGCCATGAGGAGGGCGCCGAGCACGCCCCACCAGAAGCCCTCGACCGTGAGGCCGAAGCCGAGCGCGTCGGAGATGGCGGCCACGAGGAGGAAGAGCAGCCCGTTGACGATGAGCGCGATGAGGCCGAGCGTGAGGACGTAGAGGGGGAAGGCCACGATGCGGATGGCCGTGCCGATGACGCCGTTCACGACGCCGAAGATCGCGCCGAGCAGCAGGTACGTGAGCACGGTGGCCGTGGTGTCGCCCGGTTCGTAGGCGGTCACGACGGTGCCGGAGACGATGAGCGTGGTGAGCCAGAGCGCGACGGCGTTGACGACCACGCGGACGAGGAATCGGGGCATGCGCCGATCCTCGCAGACGCCGCCCTCGCGGACCATGGGCCGCGCGGCGGCCCGCCCGTAGAATCGCCCGGTGATGCCCGAACCCGCGCCCCTCGACGATGCCGCACCCGTCCGGCTCCGTCCCGCCATCGCCGCCATGGTCGCGTACCGCCAGGGCAAGCCGGCCGGCGAGGACGACTTCAAGCTCTCCAGCAACGAGAACCCGTTCGATCCGCTGCCCTCGGTGCTCGCCCGCATCGACCAGGTGCGCGATGTGAACCGCTATCCCGACGCGGGCGCGACCCTGCTGCGCACCGCGCTCGCCGAGCGCTTCAGCGTCACGGTCGACCACGTCCATGCCGGCGCCGGATCCGTGGCGATCCTCTCGCAGCTCATCACGGCGGCCGCGGGCCCCGGCGACGAGGTGGTCCACGCCTGGCGCTCCTTTGAGGCGTACCCCACCCTCATCACGGTCGCGGGGGCCACGGGCGCGCCGGTGCCGAACCTGCCCGACCACTCGCACGACATCGACGGCATGATCGCCGCGCTCACCGACCGCACGCGCGTCGTCATCGTCTGCACCCCGAACAACCCCACGGGCACGCTGGTCACCCAGGCCGACCTCGAGCGCCTGCTCGCGGCCGTCCCGCGCGACGTGCTCGTGCTCCTCGACGAGGCCTACGGCGAGTTCGTCGGCGAGGAGCATGCCCTCGATGGCATGCGCCTCCTCGCCGACCACCCGAACCTCGTCGTCCTCCGCACCTTCTCGAAGGCCTACGGGCTGGCCGGCCTCCGCATCGGCTACGCCGTGGGTCACCCGCGCATCCTCGACGCGGCGCGCTCCGCCGCCATTCCTCTCTCCGTCACCGGCCACGCGCAGCACGCGGCGCTCGCGTCGCTCGAGCACGAGGGCGAGCTCCTGGAGCGCGTGGCCGTGCTCACCCGCGACCGCGACGAGGCCTGGCGCGCGCTCACCGAACAGGGCTGGGACGTGCCGCGACCGCACGGCAACTTCGTCTGGCTCGCCACCGGTCCGGAGACCGCGGAGGTGGAGGCGCAGCTCGCCGCCACCGGGCTCGTGGTGCGTGCGTTCGGGTCCGAGGGGATCCGAGTGACGATCGGCGAAACCGCCTCTGTCCGGAAGCTACTGAACGCCTCGGGGGGAATTGTCCGGGGGCTGCCGGAGGGCCACCCGGCGCGCCGGTAGGTTGGGACGATGCCGGAAAGCGATGTGACGGTCCAGCTCCTGACCCCCGCGGGCGAGCTCGCACCGAGCGACTCCGCCGAGGAGTTCCTCCCGTACTTCGAGCGACTCACGGAGGACGACCACAGCGGCTTCCTCCGCGACATGCGCCTCACGCGGGCGTTCGACCTCGAGGCCACGAATCTCCAGCGCCAGGGCCACCTCGGCCTCTGGGCGCCGAGCACGGGGCAGGAGGCCGCGCAGGTCGGATCCGGCCGGGCCACGCGCCCGCAGGACCACGTCTTCCCCGCGTATCGCGAGCACGGCGTCGCTCTCATCCGCGGCATCGACCCCGTCGACATCGTGCGCCTCATGCGCGGCGTCACCCACGGCGGCTGGGATCCGGCGGCGGGCAACTTCCACCTCTACACGCTGGTCATCGGCTCGCAGGCGCTGCACGCCACGGGCTACGCGATGGGCGTCGCGTTCGACGGCGACGTCGCCACCGGGGATCCCGACCGCGACACCGCCGTCATCGCCTACTACGGCGACGGCGCCACCAGCCAGGGCGACGTGAATGAGGCGTTCGTCTTCGCCGCGAGCTTCCAGACCCCGCAGGTCTTCTTCCTCCAGAACAACCACTGGGCGATCTCGGTGCCGGTCTCCACGCAGTCGCGCACGCCCCTCTACCTCCGTTCGCGCGGCTTCGGCGTGCCGAGCACCCAGGTCGACGGCAACGACGTCTTCGCCAGCTACGCCGTCACCGCCAAGCACCTCGACGACGCGCGCGGCGGCGGCGGCCCCTCCTTCATCGAGGCGCTCACATACCGCGTCGGCGCGCACACCTCGAGCGACGACCCCACGAAGTACCGCACGGACGAGGAGCTGCAGGGCTGGGTCGCCAAGGACCCCATCGCCCGCCTCGAGGCGTACCTGCGCAACCAGGGCGCGCCGCAGTCGCTGTTCGACGGCATCGACGAGGAGGCCAAGGACCTCGCCGCCGACGTCCGCCGCCGCACCATCGAGCTGACGGGCCCGGCACTGCCCGGCATCTTCGACCACGTCTACTCGGAGCCGCACCCCGTCACGACGGAGCAGCGCGAGTGGCTCGAGCGCTACGAGGCCTCCCTGGGAGGGAACCGATGACCGACACCATCGACCGCGCCGCGACCCCCGCGGGATCCGACGACGCCGTGACGCGCGGCACAGGAGCCCCCGCCGGCGTCGAGAGCATGCCCATGGCGAAGGCGCTGAACGCCGGCCTCCGCCGCGCGCTCGAGGAGGACGACAGGGTCCTGCTCATGGGCGAGGACATCGGCCCGCTCGGCGGCGTCTTCCGCATCACCGAGCACCTGCAGCGCGACTTCGGCGACCGCCGCGTCATCGACACCCCGCTCGCCGAGTCCGGCATCGTCGGCACGGCCATCGGCCTGGCGATGCGCGGCTACCGACCCGTGTGCGAGATCCAGTTCGACGGGTTCATCTACCCGGCCTTCGACCAGATCACGAGCCAGCTCGCCAAGATCACCAACCGGCACGAGGGCGCGATGCGCATGCCCGTCGTGATCCGAGTGCCGTACGGCGGCCACATCGGCGCCATCGAGCACCACCAGGAGAGCCCCGAGGCGTACTTCGCGCACACCCCCGGCCTCCGCGTCGTCAGCCCGAGCACCCCGCACGACGCCTACTGGATGATCCAGGAGGCCATCAAGAGCGACGACCCGGTCATGTTCTTCGAGCCCAAGGCGCGCTACCGGCCGAAGGGCGAGGTCGACTTCTCGGCTCCCGGCATCGGCCTGCACGAGAGCCGCGTCGTCCGCTCCGGCACCGACGTCACGCTCGTCGGCCACGGCGCCATGGTCGCGATGCTGCTGCAGGCGGCCGAGCTCGCGGCGGACGAGGGCACGAGCGTCGAGGTCGTCGACCTGCGCTCGCTGTCGCCCGTCGACTACGGCCCCATCCTCGAGTCGTTGCAGCGCACGGGCCGCCTGGTCGTCGCGCAGGAGGCGCCCGGCCACGTGTCGGTCGGCTCCGAGATCGCGGCCACCGTCACGGAGCGCGCGTTCTACTCGCTCGAGGCGCCGGTGATCCGCGTCTCCGGCTTCGACGCCCCGTTCCCGCCCGCGAAGCTCGAGACGCTGTACCTCCCGGATGCCGACCGCATCCTCGAGGCCGTCGACCGCTCGCTCGCCTACTAGACGCCGCACCCGTCACGACGCCCGCCGCCTGCGCGGCAGAAGAAGAGGACCGCACGATGGCTGATTCTGAGTTCACCCTGCCCGACGTGGGCGAGGGCCTCATCGACGCCGAGATCGTCTCCTGGCGCGTGCAGCCGGGCGACCAGGTGGCGCTGAACCAGGTGATCGTCGAGATCGAGACGGCGAAGTCGCTGGTGGAGCTGCCGAGCCCGTTCGCGGGCACGGTCTCCGGGCTGCTCGTGCAGGAGGGGCAGACGGTCGAGGTGGGCACGCCCATCATCGCGATCGCGCAGGGCTCGCCGAGCGTGTCCGCGCCGGCCGAGACACCGGCCCAGATGGCGCTGCCCGGCGAGACGGTGATCGAGGACGACACCGCCATCGAGAACCGCGAGCCGGCGCCCGCGCCCGCGCCCGCCGCGGAGGAGACCTCGGGCGCCGTGCTCGTGGGCTACGGCACGGTCGGCAAGGTCGCGAGCCGGCGTCGTCGCGCCGAGCCGGGCGACGCCGCTCCCGCCGCCCGCCACGCCGCGCGTCCGGGCGCCCCGGCCGGAGCGCCCGCCGCCCGCGCCCCGCGTCCCGCCTCGGTCCCCGCGGCCTCGGCCGTGCCGATCATCGCCAAGCCCCCCATCCGCAAGCTCGCGAAGGACCTCGAGGTCGACCTGGCCGAGGTCGAGGCCACCGGGCTCGTCGGGGAGATCACGCGCGAGGACGTCATCCGCACCGCGCAGCAGGCGAGCGTCTTCAAGAACATCGAGACGCCCGAGTGGCCGGATGCGCGCGAGGACCGCATCCCCGTCAAGGGCGTCCGCAAGGTCATCGCGGCGGCCATGGTGCAGAGCGCGTTCCAGGCGCCGCACGTGAGCCTGTTCGTCGACGTCGACGCGACCCGCACGATGGAGTTCGTCAAGCGCCTCAAGGCGTCCACCGACTTCGCGGGCGTCAAGGTCTCGCCGCTGCTGATCATGGCGAAGGCGATGATCTGGGCCGTGCGCCGGAACCCCTCGGTGAACTCCTCGTGGACCGACCAGGAGATCATCGTCCGCCACTACGTGAACCTCGGCGTGGCCGCCGCGACCCCGCGCGGGCTCGTGGTGCCGAACGTCAAGGAGGCGCAGGCCATGTCGCTGCTGGAGCTCGCCCGCGCGCTCGAGCAGCTCACGCTCACGGCACGCGACGGCAAGACGACCCCGGCGGACATGGGCCAGGGCACCATCACGATCACCAACATCGGCGTCTTCGGCATGGACACCGGCACGCCGATCCTCAACCCGGGCGAGGTCGCGATCGTCGCGCTCGGCACCATCAAGCAGAAGCCGTGGGTCGTCGACGGCGAGGTGCGCCCGCGCTTCGTCACGACCATCGGCGCGAGCTTCGACCACCGCGTGGTCGACGGGGACGTCGCGAGCCGCTTCCTGGCCGACGTCGCGAGCATCATCGAGGAGCCGGCGCTGCTCCTGGAGTGACGCTCCGCCGAGTCCACAGCGGCGCCCCATCGGTACTGACAACCGTTATCAGTACCGTATCGTCGGATCCATGAACCGTCGCCCCCTCACCGCCCTGCTCGCCGTCTCGCTCCTCGCCGTCCCCCTCGCGGGCTGCGCCTCCGGATCCGGGGCGCCCTCCGACGACGCGTCGGCGTCCGCGTCCGGCGGGGGCACGCTCGAGGTCGTCGCCTCGACCGACGTCTACGGCGACATCGCGCAGCAGATCGGCGGCGACGACGTGAAGGTGACGTCGATCATCGACAGCCCGGACAAGGACCCGCACGAGTACCAGGCCACCTCCCGCGACCAGCTGGCGCTCTCCACGGCCGACGTCGTGATCCAGAACGGCGGCGGCTACGACGACTTCGTCGACACCATGATCAGCGCGCTCCCGAACGGCAAGAGCCCGGTCCTCCTCAACGCGGCCGACATCTCGGGCTACGACCAGAAGCCGGCCGAGGGTGAGTTCAACGAGCACGTCTGGTACGACATGCCCACGATGAAGAAGCTGGCCGAGGAGATCGAGCAGGCGTTCTCCAAGGCGGACAGCGCCGGCGCCGCGACGTTCGAGGCCAACGAGCAGGCCTTCACGGCGAAGCTCGACGCGATCGCCGACGCCGAGGCCGCCGCGAAGTCGGCCGGCACCGGCAAGGGCGTCGCGATCACCGAGCCCGTGCCGCTGTACATGACGAGCGCCATGGGCCTCGAGAACCGCACGCCGGACGAGTTCAGCGAGGCCGTCGAGGAGGGCACCGACGTGCCGGCCGACGTGCTGAAGGAGACGCTCGCCCTCTTCTCCGAGAAGAAGGTCGCGGCGCTCGTCTACAACTCGCAGACCACGGGTGCCACGACCGATCAGGTCGTCGCCGCCGCGAAGGCCGCCGGCGTCCCCGTCGTGCCCGTCACGGAGACCCTGCCCGCCGACCTGCCCACGGGCAGCGGGTACGTTGAGTGGATGACCGAGAACGTCGACGCCGTGGCCTCCGCGATCCGGGGATCGTGACCGGCTCACCTGTCCTGAGCCTGCGGGACGCGACGCTCGCGTTCGGCGCGCGCACCCTCTGGAGCGGGCTCGACCTCGACGTGGCACCCGGCGAGTTCGTCGCGGTGCTCGGTCCGAACGGATCCGGCAAGACCAGCTTCCTCAAGTCCGTCCTCGGCGCCCAGCGCCTCACGTCGGGGGAGATGCGCTTCCTCGACGAGCCGGTGCGCCGGGGCGCGCGACGCATCGGCTACATCCCGCAGCAGAAGCTCATCACCGCGGCGACGCCCGTGCGAGCGCGCGACCTCGTCGGCTTCGGCGTCACCGGCCACCGCTGGGGGCTGCCGATCAGCCGGCGGGCCGAGCGGGCCCGGGTCGACGAGCTGCTCGACGCGGTCGGCGCCACGTCCTACGCGGACGCCCCGGTCGCGACGCTCTCCGGCGGCGAGCAGCAGCGGCTGCGCGTGGCCCAGGCCCTGGCGTCGGATCCGCGGCTCCTCCTCTGCGACGAGCCGCTCCTCAGCCTCGACCTCGGCCACCAGCGCGTGGTCAGCGAGCTCATCGACGGGCACCGCAGGGAGACCGACGCGGCGGTCGTGTTCGTCACCCACGACGTCAACCCCGTGCTGGACATGGTCGACCGCGTCCTCTACCTCGTGGGCGGCCGGTTCCGCATCGGCACGCCCGACGAGGTCCTCGACTCCGACGTGCTGAGCTCGCTCTACGGCACGCCGGTCGACGTGGTGCGCGTGCGCGGCCGCGTCGTCGTGGTCGGCGCCACCGACGACCCGCAGGGGCACCACTCGCACGACGACGACGAGCACGGCGACCACGGCGACCACGGGGCGCACGGCCGGCACGCCGCCGGTTCTGAGGCCGCGGGGTCGACCGACGGGAGGGCCGCGTGATCCACCTGCTCGCGGACGCGGGCGACGTCTGGTCGCGCCTGTTCGACTTCTCCGACTACGGCGCGCTCGTCGCGCTGCTGCGCAACAGCATCATCGCGGGCGCCGTGCTCGGCGTCGTCGGCGGCCTCATCGGCGTCTTCGTCATGACGCGCGACCTCGCGTTCGCGGTGCACGGCGTGAGCGAGCTCTCGTTCGCGGGCGCGGCGGCGGCGCTGCTGCTCGGCGTCAACGTCGTGGGCGGATCGCTCGTCGGCTCCCTCGTCGCCGCCATCGCCATCGGCGTCCTCGGCACGCGCGCGAAGGACCGCAACTCGATCATCGCCGTGATCATGCCGTTCGGCCTGGGTCTCGGGATCCTCTTCCTCGCCCTCTACGACGGCCGCGCGAGCAACAAGTTCGGCCTGCTCACGGGCCAGATCGTCTCGGTCGACAACCCGCAGCTCGGCTACCTCGTCGCGATCAGCGCCGTCGTCATCCTCGGCCTCGCGGTCGTCTGGCGTCCGCTGATGTTCGCGAGCGTCGACCCCGACGTGGCCGCCGCCCGGGGCGTGCCCGTGCGCCTGCTCTCCATCGTGTTCATGATCCTGCTCGGGCTGGGCACCGCGGTCTCCATCCAGATCGTCGGCGCGCTGCTCGTGCTCTCGCTGCTCGTCACGCCCGCGGCCGCCGCGATGCGCGTCTCCTCGACGCCCCGGGTGGTCGTGTCGCTCAGCGTGCTGTTCGCGCTCACGAGCATCGTCGGCGGCATCATGCTCGCGCTCGGCAGCAGCATCCCCATCAGCCCGTACGTCACGACCATCTCGTTCGCCATCTACCTCGTCTGCCGCGGTGTCGACGCCCTCCGGGCGCGCAGCGGCACGTCGGGCGGGACGCGTACCCTGGCGGGGCGGGGAGGATCGCCCGCCGGGAGGGCACGGGCATGAAGCGGAACACCTGGCAGCGCGAGGCCGTCCGGCAGGCGCTGGACGCATCGACCGAGTTCGTGAGCGCGCAGCGGCTGCACGCGCGGCTGCACGAGGCCGGATCCCCCATCGGGCTGGCCACCGTCTACCGCGCGCTCGGCGACCTCGCCGCCGAGGGCGACGCCGACTCGCTGCAGTCGCCCGACGGCGAGGCGCTCTACCGCACCTGCGCCACGGGCGGCCACCATCACCACCTCATCTGCCGCGTGTGCGGGAAGACCGTCGAGATCGCGGCCGACGAGGTCGAGTCCTGGGCGCACGACGTCGCCGCGCGCAACGGCTTCACCGCGCCGAGCCACGTGGTCGACGTGTTCGGGCTCTGCGCCCAGTGCACGCGGCGCGCGGCCGAGGCGGCGGGCGGGCCGGTCGCCAGCACCTCCGAGGTCTCCGCATCCGCATGATCCCGGGCCTTCGGCTTGCGCCCGGGCGTGTCGTCGCGTAGCCTCGATCCTTGGCCGAGCGGCTCATCCGCTCGCATGTGCGCCCGCTGCCCCTCCTGAGGGACAGAGCCCCCTCTCTCGAGAACGGGGGACGGGCGTGCCGACAAGAAATCTTGGGTAGGGCGGTCTCGCCCTACGGTACCTACGGAGGAAACCATGGCAGCAACCTGCCAGGTGACCGGCGCCGTCCCCGGCTTCGGACACAACATCTCGCACTCGCACCGGCGCACCAAGCGCCGCTTCGACCCGAACGTGCAGAAGAAGACGTACTACGTCCCCTCGCTGCGTCGCAACGTCAAGCTCACGCTCTCCGCGAAGGGCATCAAGGTCATCGATGCCCGTGGCATCGAGTCCGTCGTCAAGGACATCCTCGCTCGTGGGGTGAAGATCTAATGGCCAAGCAGCAGGACGTCCGTCCGATCATCAAGCTCCGTTCGACGGCTGGCACCGGGTACACGTACGTGACCCGCAAGAACCGCCGCAACAACCCCGACCGCCTCGTGCTGAAGAAGTACGACCCGGTCGTCCGCAAGCACGTCGACTTCCGCGAGGAGCGCTAACCATGGCCAAGAAGAGCAAGATCGCCCGCAACGAGCAGCGCAAGGTCATCGTCGAGCGGTACGCCGCGAAGCGGCTCGAGCTGAAGAAGGCCCTCGTGGACCCGAACGGCACCGACGAGAGCCGCGAGGCGGCCCGCGCCGGCATCCAGCGCCTCCCGCGCGACGCCTCGCCCGTCCGCGTGCGCCAGCGCGACGGCATCGACGGTCGCCCCCGCGGCAACCTGTCGAAGTTCGGCATCTCCCGCGTGCGCTTCCGGGACATGGCCCACCGCGGCGAGCTTCCGGGCATCACGAAGTCCAGCTGGTAGGTTCCAAGCGGCCGCACGGCCGATCGGACCGCTGATGGCCTCTTCGGCTCGCACGGTCCGCTGACGTAGACAGACACCATCCACCACACGGCCGCTCGCGAAGAACGGCACCAGGTCCGAGGAGGACACCCATGGCTGACAAGTCACTCAACCGCACCGAGCTCGTTGCCGCCGTCGCCGCGGAGTCGGGCCAGAGCCAGGCCGCCGTCAACGGCGTCCTGGACGCGCTCTTCTCCACCGTCGCGACCAACGTCGCCGACGGCGTCAAGGTCACGATCCCGGGCTGGGTCGCGTTCGAGCAGACGGCTCGCGCCGCGCGCACCGGCCGCAACCCGCAGACGGGCGAGCCCCTCGAGATCAAGGCGTCCAAGGGCGTCAAGGTCTCCGCCGGCAGCAAGCTCAAGGCCGCCGTCAAGTAGTCCTCCTCACCACACGCCCAGCGGGGGCGCCGACTCCGGTCGGCGCCCCCGCTGTCGCGTTCCCGGGCGGCGCTCCGACGGCCAGCCGGCCGTCAGCGGGCCCGAGTTAGGCTGATTCCCTCATGCCCAGACTCCTCCGCGTCGCGGGGCCCGCCGCCCTCGTCATCGTCGCGTTCCTCTCGCTGCTGGCCGCCCTCGCCATCGGCGGGGGCGCCGCCCCGCAGCTGCTCGAGGACGCGGGTCCCGTGGTCCGCTACGGCCTGCCCGCCGCGAAGATGATGGTCAACCTCTCGGCGGCCACGGCCATCGGCGCGCTGCTGCTCGCCGCGTTCGCACTCTCGCGGCAGCGCCCCGAGTACGGCCGCGCGCTCGACATCGCGGCCGCGGGCGCGGCGCTCTGGACGGTCGCCTCGGCGATCACCGCGTTCTTCACCTTCCTCAGCGTCTCGGGCACGCCCTTCTCCTTCAGCTCCGAGTTCGGGACGAGCCTCGGCCTGGTGCTCACGCAGATATCCGTGGGCCAGGCGTGGCTCGCGACCACGCTGATCGCCGCGACCGTCACGGTGCTGTGCTTCGCGGTCCGCAACCACACCGCCATCGCGTTCGTGCTCGTGATCGCCGTCGGCGGCCTCGTGCCCATGGCGCAGCAGGGCCACGCGGGCGGCACCGAGGGCCACGACGCCGCCGTCAACGCGCTCGGCCTGCACCTCGTGTTCGCCGCCGTCTGGCTCGGCGGGCTCCTGACGATGGTCCTGCTGCGCTCGAAGCTCGACGGCGACCGGCTCGTGCCGGTGCTGCGGCGCTACTCGGCGGTCGCGCTCGTGTGCTTCGTGGTCGTCGCGGCCTCCGGGTACGTGAGCGCGGAGATCCGGGTCGGCACGCTCGACCGGCTGCTGACCGCGTACGGGCTGCTCGTGCTCATCAAGGTGGCGGCGCTCCTCGCTCTCGGCCTCTTCGGCGCCGCGTACCGGCGCGTGCTCATCGGGCGGCTCGAGGAGCGCGGATCCGCGGCGCGCGGCCCGTTCTGGTGGCTCGTGACCGCCGAGCTCGCGTTCATGGGCGTCGCGTCCGGCGTGGCCGCCGCGCTCGCCCGCACGGCCCCGCCCGTGAGCCAGGTCGTCGCGACGCAGCTGCCGGATCCGACGCCCGCGCAGATCCTCACCGGCGAGCCCCTGCCGCCCGAGCTCACGCCCATGCGCTACCTCACGGAGTGGAACTTCGACCTCCTCTGGATCCTGCTCTGCGCCTTCGGGATCTTCTTCTACCTGGCGGGCGTGCACCGCCTCCGCAAGCGCGGCGACGCGTGGCCCGTGCACCAGTCGATCCTCTGGGTCGCCGGCATGATCGGCCTCTTCTACATCACCAACGGCGGCGTGAACGTCTACCAGAAGTACCTCTTCAGCTCGCACATGCTCGCGCACATGGTGCTCGCCATGGTCATCCCGCTGCTCCTCGTGCCGGGCGCCCCGGTCACGCTCGCGATGCGCGCCATCCGCAAGCGCCAGGACGGCAGCCGCGGCGGACGCGAGTGGATCCTCATGGCCGTGCACTCCCGGTTCGCGTCGTTCGTGGGCCACCCGATCGTGGCGGCCGTGCTGTTCGCCGGATCGCTCCTCGTCTTCTACTACTCGCCGCTGTTCAGCTGGGCCACGACCGACCACATCGGGCACCAGTGGATGATCGTGCACTTCCTCATCGTCGGGTACCTCTTCACGCAGAACCTCATCGGCGTCGACCCGATGAAGGTGCGCATCGCCTACCCGATGCGCCTGCTGCTGCTGCTCGCGACCATGGCGTTCCACGCGTTCTTCGGCCTCTCGCTCATGACCGGCACCGGGCTCCTGCTCGCGGACTGGTTCGGCGCGATGGGCCGGCCGTGGGGCGAGTCGGCGCTGGCCGACCAGCAGGCCGGCGGCGGCATCGCGTGGAGCATCGGCGAGATCCCCACGGTGGTCCTCGCGATCGTCACGGCCATCATGTGGAGCAAGAGCGACAAGCGGGACTCCGTGCGCTACGACCGCAAGGCCGACCGGGACGGCGACGCCGAGCTCGAGGCCTACAACCGCAACCTCGAGGCGCTGCAGGCGTCCGAGCGGCGCTAGCCGACGTCGTCCGTCGTCCGTCGTCCGGCGTCCTTCGTCCTTCGGGCGGCGCGGGTCAGCCGTGCGGGCGCGCCCGGTGGCGGCGGGCGGCCACGAGCACCGCGACGCCCGCCATCAGCTCCCACGCGGTGACCGTGTAGACGGATCCGCGCTCCCAGATGCCGTCGATCGTCGAGCCGCCGAGCGCCTCGAGCAGGGCGAGCGCGACGAGGCCGACCACGCCCAGCGCGACGCTCGCGACGCGGATGGCGCGCGCGACGCCGACGCGGCCGGAGCCGAGGCCCGCCACGATCGAGGCGGCGTTGCCCGCGATGATGGCCATGCCGGCCCCGACCACGTGCATCCAGCCGATGCCGCTGGCCGCGCTCGAGGCGCTGCCGTGGATGAGGCCGACCACGGTGATCCCGACCGCGTGCACGGCGGCGAGGGCGAGGAACGCGCGGCGGGGGCCGGCACGGAGGGCGCGGGTCGCGATCACGGCGGCCGCGAGGTAGAGGATGCCCTGGAGGATGAAGCCCGCGTTCATCACCGCGTGCAGCGGCGAGTCGATGGCGCGGCCCTGGTACTCGGCGACGTCGGGCACGCCGAGGTCGCTGATGTAGTTGGCGGAGTAGCTGTAACCGGGGAAGGCGGACGCGGCGATCGCCTCGGTGCCGACGTAGACGACGGCGGCGGCGAGCCAGGCGATGCCGACGGCCGCCGGGATCAGCGGGCGAGCCACGTCACGTCCCCCTCCGCCGGCACCGGGTAGAGGCAGGTGCCCTCCTCGGGGAGCGTCGCGCTCTGGACGGTCAGCATGACGTGAGCATCCCCGTCCTGGAGGAGGCTGATGCCCCATCCGCGCGGGAAGCTCGTGGTGAGACCCTCGCCCTGTCCGGGCTGGAAGGCTCCGAATGCCGCGACCTTCGTGAACACGTCGGGGAGGCACCCTTCGATGGGCGTGAACGGTCCCGTGAGCAGGCGGACACCGATGGACTCGGGCACGTCGTCGAAGCCGGAGAGGCGCACCTCGAGATCGTGTGCCCGTCCGGTGTCCGTGACCGTGATGCGTCCGGCCTCGCGACCTCCCGTGAAGGGGCGGGTGATGATCCCGGAGGCGATCTCGACGGGGCCGATCGCCGCCGTCGAAGAGGAGGTGGGCTCCTCGACGACCTGCGGAGCGGGCGGGTCCGCGGGCGTGGGGCGGGGTTCGGACCGCGTCGACCGAACGTCCTCGGAGGCCGGGGCCACAGGCGTCGCGGCGGTGCAGCCACCGAGGGCCAACGTCACCAGTGCGAGCGCTGCCACGGCGAGGAGCGCATGCGACGGGCGTGCGGGCGTCGGGCTCCTCCTGCGGTGCATGGGCATGGGTCGATCATCGCCGAGACCGGAGGTGGCCGCATCATCCTGCGGGATGCCATTGACGCGGCAAAGCACTTTGCGTTACAAAGTAGCGAGGGCGGGAGCCCGGCGGGCGACGGTCGTCCGAGGAGAGGCGGACATGGACACGACGATGCACGAGGATGCGGTCGACGACGACGGGCCCGCGCCCGACCCGCGCGAGATGCGCGCGCTCATGGAGGATCAGCGGCGGGTCGCGGTCGACGCGCAGACCTCGTTCGTCTGGGTGATGGAGGTGTGCTGGGGCGTCGCGTGGATCCTCGGGTACACGGCCCTCTGGCTCATCGACGGCTCGGAGGTCGTGAGCCTGCCGCTCCCGGTGGCCGTCGGGATCTTCGCGGGGCTCATCGCGCTGTCGAGCGTCGCGAGCATCGTCCTCGGCGTCCGCAACTCCCCGGGCCTCGCGACCACCGGCGAGGCACGCTGGCAGGGACGCGTCTACGGGATCAGCTGGTCGGTGGCGATGGTCTCGGTCTACGTGCTCGGCATCGGCCTGGCGTCCAACGACGCCCCCAGCCGCCTGCTGTCGATCTTCTCCACGTCGGGCTTCTCGTTCGTCGCCGGCCTCATGCTGCTGTCGACCGCCGCGCTCTTCCACTCGCGGTCGTCGTTGCTGCTGGGGTCGATCCTCGTGCTGGCCGCGCTCGCGGCCCCGTTCGCCGGCTACCCCGGCAACTACATCGTGATGGCCGTCGTCGGCGGAGGGGCGTACCTCGTGACGGGGATCGCGGCGGCCCTCCTCGCCGGTCGCACGCGCCGGTCGCTGCGAGCTCGCCTTGGCTGACCTCGACCCCGTGATCCACGCGCAGGCCCGGCTGCGGATCGTGGCGGCGCTCGCGACGCTGGACGCGGGGGAGGCGCTGTCGTTCCCGCGGCTGCAGGAGATCCTCGACATGACGGCCGGCAACCTGTCGACGCACCTGCGGAAGCTCGAGGATCCCGGCTACGTCGAGGTGCGGAAGACGCACGAGGGCCGGCAGCCCGTGACCTACCTGGCGCTGACCACCGTCGGGCGGCGCGCGTTCGAGGACTACCGGCGGGCGCTCACGGCGATGCTCGAGACGTAGCCGCCGGGACGACGAGGGCCCGCCGCGCTCGGTGCGCGACGGGCCCTCGGCGGTGCGGATGCGGATCAGGACGTGGCGGTCTCCAGCAGCGGCACGAGCTGGTCGAGCGCGTAGCCGGTGGAGAGCGTGGTGCCGATCGAGTAGGCCGAGGAGACGTCGCCGTCGAGGACGATCGAGTGGCCGGCCGCGACCGCGGGGATCGCCTGCCACAGCGGGTCGTCGGTGATGACGGACTTGTCGATGAAGATCGGGAACGCCACGATCACGTCGGCGTCGAGGAGGTCGAGCTGCTCGGAGGAGACGTCGACCGAGAAGCCGCCGGCGTTCGCGGGGATCCCGGCGATGGTCGGGCTCTGCTCGAAGCCGAGCTTCTCGAGGAACGCGACGCGCTCGCTGCCCTCGACGTAGGCGCCCCAGCCCTCGCTGGTCTTGGTCGCGGCCGTGACGGTCTTGCCCTTCCAGCCGGGGTGCGCGGCCTCGACCTGGTCGAAGCGCTGGTCGACCGCGTCGAGGAGGGCGTCGCCCTGGTCCTCGCGGCCGAGGGCCTCGGCGACCATGTCGACCTGGTCCTCCATGTCGGTGAGGTAGCTGTCGGCGCCCTCGGGCACGCCGATGGTGGGGGCGATCTGGGACAGGCGGTCGTAGCGGGCCTGGTCGCCGGAGCCCTTGGTGTCGAGGATCAGGTCGGGCTTGAGCGCCGCGATCGCCTCGTAGGAGGGCTCGAGCGTCTCGATGATCTGCGGCTTCTGCGTGTAGAGGCCCTGCGCCCACGGGCCGACGCCGTCCGCGTCGGCGCCGAAGCCGAGCCAGTCGGACGCGCCGACGGGCTGGACGCCGAGCGCGAGCGCGGTCTCCGCGTCGCCCCAGCCGAGGGCGACGACGCGCTTCGGCTCGCTCGGCACGGTGACCTCGCCGAACTTCGTGTCGACCGTGACGGGGAAGGCGCCGGTGGCGGATCCGGACGCGGGCGGAGCCGAGGCACCCGGGTCGGAGGAGGCGGTGCATCCGGTGAGGGCGAGCGTCGCGACGGTGAGCGCGACGAGGGCGGAGCCGGTGGGTGGGAACCTCATGGTGCGGGGCCTCTCGGGTGTGGGGTGACGGACCGGTGTGGATCCCGTCAGGCAAGGGCAGCCTAACCTAACGGCAGGGTAGGCTGACCGGGCCATGTCGCTCCGGGTCCTCGCGCGCGCCTCCGCCCCCGACGCCCCCGCGGGCCGGGCGCGGAGCGGGCTGTCGCGCTCGGCGGGCCTCGTGCTCGCGCTCGGCGTGCTCGTGCTGGCGGCCCTCGCGAGCATCGCGATCGGCTCGCGCGACATCCCGCTCGGCGCCGTCGTCGACGCGCTCGCCGGCCGCCCGCGCGACCCGGCCGAGCTCGTCGTGATCACCGACCTCCGCGTCCCGCGCACGCTCGTCGGCCTCGCCGCGGGCCTCGCGCTCGGGGTCGCGGGCGCGCTCATCCAGGCCGTCACGCGCAACCCGTTGGCGGATCCCGGCATCCTCGGCGTCACCGCCGGCTCGGCGTTCGCGGTCGCCGTCGCCACGGGTGTGCTCGGCGTGACCGCCGTGAGCGGTTACCTCTGGTTCGCATTCGCGGGGGCGCTCGCGGCGGCCGTGGTGGTCTACGTCGTGGGATCCGCGGGGCGCGGCGGCGGGGATCCGGTGCGCCTCACGCTCGCCGGCGTCGCGCTCGGAGCGGTGCTCGCGGGCATCACCTCGGGGATGCTGCTGGCCGACCCGCAGGGCTTCAGCGCGATGCGCGCGTGGGAGTCGGGCTCGCTGCAGGACCGCGGCTGGGACGCCCTCGTGCCGGTCGCGCCGTTCCTCGCGGCGGGCGTGCTGCTCGCCGCGCTCATCGCCCGGAGCCTCGACGCGGTCGCGCTCGGCGACGACCTGGCGCGCTCCCTCGGGGCCAACGTGGTCGTGGCGCGGGCCGTTGCCGTGGTCGCGGTGACGCTGCTCGCGGGCGGGGCGACCGCGATGGCGGGGCCGATCGCGTTCGTGGGGCTGATGATCCCGCACATCGCGCGGTGGATCGTGGGGCCCGACCAGCGCTGGATCCTCGCGTACACGATCGTGCTCGCGCCCGTGCTGCTGCTCGCGGCCGACATCGTGGGCCGCATCGTGCTGCGGCCGGCCGAGCTGCCCGCCGGGATCGTGACCGCGGTGCTCGGCGCGCCCGTGCTGATCCTGCTCGTCCGCCGGCAGAGGGCGTCGGGGCTGTGAGCGCGCCCGCCCGCGCGGACCGCCGCCCCGGCGCGACCGGTTCCGCCGCCGTCCGCCCCGCCCGCCTGCCCGGCACCGTCCGCCTGCCCGTCGTGGGCATCCGTCTGCAGCGCCGCGAGCTGCTCGTGGGCGCGGCGCTCGCCGTGGCGATCGTCGCCCTCGCGCTCGTGGCGCTCGGCACGGGCGACTACCCGCTGACCGTCCCCGAGGTGATCCGCGCGATGGCGCTCCCCGACGGCTCGTTCGCCTCGACCATCGTCCTCGAGTGGCGCCTGCCCCGCGTGCTCGCCGCGCTGGCGTTCGGCGCCGCGCTCGGCGTCGCGGGCGCCGTGTTCCAGTCGCTCACGCGCAACCCGCTCGGCTCGCCCGACATCATCGGCTTCTCGACGGGCTCCTACACGGGCGCGCTGATCGTCACGACGCTGGCGGGCGCGACCTTCCTGCCCACGGCCGTCGGGGCGCTCGCAGGCGGGCTCGGCACGGCGCTCGTCGTCTACCTGCTCGCGTACCGTGGCGGCGTGCAGGGCTTCCGGCTGGTCATCACGGGCATCGCCGTCACGGCCGTCCTGCACGGGGTCAACACGTTCCTCCTGCTGAAGGCGGGCACCGAGGTCGCGATGGCCGCGTCGATCTGGGGCGCCGGATCCCTCGCCCTCGTCGGCTGGGACCGCGCCCTGCCCGCGTTCGTCGCCCTCCTCGTGCTCGCGCCCGCGATCCTGCTGCTGTCCGCGCCGCTCCGGCAGCTCGAGCTCGGCGACGACGCGGCGCGCGCCCACGGAGTGCGGGCCGAGCCGACGCGCCTCGCCCTGCTGATCCTCGGGGTCGCCCTCACCGCCGTCGTGACCGCCGCCGCCGGGCCCATCGCGTTCGTCGCGCTCGCCGCCCCGCAGATCGCCCGCCGCCTCACGCGGAGCGCCGGCCTGCCGCTCGTGCCGGCCGCGCTCACGGGCGGCCTGCTGCTGCTCGCCGCCGACTCCGCCGCCCAGCACGCGCTGCCGGGGACGGTGCCCGTGGGCATCGTGACGGTCGTCGTCGGCGGCGCGTACCTCATCGCCCTGCTCATCCGCGAGGCGTCCCGCCGTGCCTGACGCCGCCCTCGACCCGATGGGAGGTCCATCCGTGGACGACACCGCCACCACCGCGCCCGCGACCACCGCCCCGCGCCTGCGCGCCGAGGGCGTCACGCTCTCCTACGACCGGCGAGTGATCTCCGAACGGCTCGACGTCGCCGTGCCCGACCGCTCGTTCACCGTGATCGTCGGCCCGAACGCGTGCGGGAAGTCGACGCTGCTCCGCGCGCTCTCGCGCCTGCTCGCGCCGACCGCGGGCGGCGTGCTCCTCGACGACCGGCCGATCGGCTCCTACCGCGCCAAGGAGGTCGCGCGCATCGTCGGCCTCCTGCCGCAGAGCGCCATCGCGCCCGACGGGATCACGGTGGCCGACCTCGTGGCGCGCGGCCGCTTCCCGCACCAGAACCTCATCCGCCAGTGGACGCCGACCGACGAGGACGCCGTGCAGCAGGCGATGGCCGCGACGGGCGTCGCCGACCTCGCCGCCCGCCACGTCGACGAGCTCTCGGGCGGCCAGCGCCAGCGAGTGTGGGTCGCGATGGCGCTCGCGCAGCAGACGCCCGTGCTGCTGCTCGACGAGCCGACGACGTTCCTCGACATCGCCCACCAGATCGAGCTGCTCGACCTCCTCGCCGACCTGCACCGCGACGGCAGCACCATCGTCGCCGTGCTGCACGACCTCAACCACGCCGCCCGCTACGCCGACCACCTCATCGTGATGAAGGACGGCCGCGTCGTCTCCTCGGGCGCCCCGCGCGACATCGTCACGGCGGAGCTGGTGGAGGAGGTCTTCGGGCTGCCGTGCCTGGTGATCGACGACCCCGTGTCGCACACGCCCCTGATCGTGCCGCGCGGCGGCCGCTGGACCTGAGGCGGCGACCCGGCCGCGCGGATCAGGCGGCGGGAGCCGGCTGCGCGATCGACACCATCCAGTCGATCCCGTACCGGTCCGTGCACATGCCGAACCGGTCGCCCCAGGGCGCCACCTCGAGCGGCAGCACGATCGTGCCGTCGGCCGTGAGCGCGTCCCACCAGCCGTCGAGCACGGCCGCGTCGTCGCCCGAGAGGGAGAGCGTGATGGCGGATCCGCTCGGCACGCCCATCGCCGCCGGGGTGTCCGACGCCATGAGCACGAAGCCCGCGCCCGAGTCCAGCCGGCCGTGCATGACCTTGTCGGCCTCCGCCGGGTCCGGGCTCATGCCCTGCTCGCCGAAGGTCGTCATCGCGAGCTCGCCGCCGAACACCCCCTGGTAGAAGCGGAGCGCGTCGGCCGCCTGGTCGCGGAAGGACAGGTACGGGGTCATGATCGCGGACATGCGGGCGCTCCTCGGGTGACGGATCCCCGCGGTCGCACGGACCCTGTTGCGTCCCGATCCTGGCCCTGCCGCTCCCGCGCCGCACCGTGCCGCGGGGGGGAGGGTGCCGGGAGCGGCTACAGCCCCTGGATCCGCACGCCCGACGTCTCGTCCACGCTCACGCGCCAGCTCACGCTGAACGGGACGTCCTCGTCGAGGTCCTTCACGCTGCCGTCGTAGAGGGAGCGGACGGGGACCTTGATGTGCGCGGTGCCGACGGTCGACGGCACCACCCAGTCGAGGTCGGCGGGGTCGTCGATCGCCGGCTGCAGCGTGATCTGCGGCATGGTCGTCATGCTCCACACGGGCGGCGCGGTGATCCGGTCGCGGATCGTCTTCCCGAACGGGCAGCCCGACGGGTACAGCACGGCCTGCGTCGTGCACTCCGTCAGGTACGCCTCGACCTCGGACTGCACGGAGGCGACGAGGTCGTCGGTCGGCTCGGCGTCGACGCGCGCCGGCACGACGCCGCCCGGCTCGGTGACGGCGCCCTCGGCGTCCTCCGCCTGGAGGTACTGGGACGCGTGGTCGAGCGCGAGGGACGCGGGCGCGAGCACGAGGTACGTGGATCCGGCGCCCGCGGCCGTCTCGCCGCCGGGCGTCGCGGAGACGGCCACCCCGTTGGCCGTGAACGTGGACGCGTGCCGCAGCTCGAGGTCGATCGCCGCGACCGGGCTCGTCGCGAACTCCCACCGGGCGAAGAGGCCGAGCGCAGCGGGGGTCTCGCGCACGCGGAACTCGGTGGATCCCGGCCCCGACGGCAGCGTGTACGAGTACGTGACCGCGCGCTCGCCGCCGCCCGCGGGCTCGTCGGACACGAGCTCGACGTCGGCGAGGCCGGGCAGCGCGCGGGCGTCGAGGAGGGCGCGGCTGCCGTCGTCCGGCAACGTGACGCCGGGCGCGGAGAGAGCGTCGCGGCTGTCCTCGCGGGCGAGCGCGTCGAGGTAGGAGCGCACGAAGCCGTGGGCGCTGAAGGTGCCCTGGTTGAGCGCGGCGACGGTGCCGAGGAACGCCCCGACGAGGAGCGCCGCGAGGAGGGACCAGACGACGACGGCCCGACGCAGCTCGCCGCGCGCGTCGACGGCGGGGCTCGGCATGCGGATCATCCTACGGGCGGGGGATCCGCGCCTCCCGCCGCGGGCCCGGGGTAGATTCGAGTGCGCATCCGCGCCGCGCCGCCGCCCTCGATCCGCGCCGCATCCACCCCCGAACCGCCAGGAGCCCCGCGTGAGCACGGTCCCCCTCTCCCCGGAGCAGGCCGCGGTCTTCCAGGCCATCGAGGGCACGCGCGACCACATCTTCGTCACCGGCCGCGCCGGCACCGGCAAGTCGACCCTCCTCACCCACCTGTCGTGGAACACCGAGAAGCAGATCGTCATCTGCGCGCCCACGGGCGTCGCGGCCCTCAACGTCGGCGGCCAGACCATCCACTCGCTGTTCAAGCTCCCCATCGGGGTCATCGCCGACGAGGAGATCGAGCAGACGGGCGAGCTGCGGAAGCTGCTCAACACCATCGACACGCTCGTCATCGACGAGGTCTCCATGGTCAACGCGGATCTCGTCGACGCCATCGACCGCAGCCTCCGCCAGGCGCGCCACAAGAAGGACGTGCCGTTCGGCGGCGTGCAGGTCGTGCTGTTCGGGGATCCGTACCAGCTGGCCCCCGTGCCGGGCGACGGCGACGAGCGCGCCTACTTCGCCGACCGCTACCGCTCCATGTGGTTCTTCGACGCGAAGGTGTGGGAGGAGGCGCAGCTGCGGATCTACGAGCTCACTGAGATCCACCGCCAGCACGAGGAGGCGTTCAAGGAGATGCTCAACGCCGTGCGCCACGGCCGGGTCACGGCGGAGATCGCGGGCGTCCTCAACGCGGCGGGCGCGCGCCCGGCTCCGACCGACGGCGCCATCACGCTCGCGACTCGCAACGACACCGTGAACCGGATCAACGCGGAGGCCCTCAAGCGCCTGCCCGGCCGCTCGCTCACCGCCACCGCCGACGTCACGGGCGACTTCGGCGGCCGCACCTACCCGGCCGACGAGAAGCTCGACCTCAAGATCGGCGCGCAGGTGATGTTCCTCCGCAACGACGTCGACCAGCGCTGGGTGAACGGATCCGTCGGCGTCGTCACGCGCATCGACACCAACGTGTACGTCGAGCTCGACGGCGTCGTGCACGAGGTCGAGCCGGTCACGTGGGAGAAGCACAAGTACTCGTACTCGCCCACCACCAAGCAGCTGCGGCGCGACGTCGTGGCCGACTTCACGCAGTTCCCGCTGCGGCTCGCGTGGGCGGTCACCATCCACAAGTCGCAGGGCAAGACCTACGACCGGGCGATCGTCGACCTCGGGGCGCGCGTCTTCAGCCCGGGGCAGACGTACGTGGCGCTCAGCCGGATCACCGACATCGACGGCCTGTTCCTCACGCGGCCGCTGCGGCCGGGCGACATCATCGTCGACGAGAACGTGCGGCGCTTCATGAGCGAGGCCACGCGGATCCGCGTCACGCCGGCGGTCACGCCCGCGAGCTGATGCGGCGTCCGGCGGCTCGAGCCCGCGGGCTCAGTGGCCGGAGTGCTCGCCCTGGATGCCGTCGAGGTCGATCGTGCTGTGCTGGCCGTGCGGCACGGCGAACTCGCCTGCGCGCGTGAGCGACAGGGCCGGCGTGACGAGGCCCGCGACGACGAAGGCGCCGATGAGCACGCCCACGAGGTAGCGGCCGCCGGTGCGCTCGGGCTCGGGACCGGCGGGGGAGGCGTCCTCAACGCTGGCCGCGGTCGGCAGCGCGGTGGCCACGACGGCGGGCGACGCGGCGGCGGACGGGAGCGGCGCGCCGGATCCGACGAGCGCGACGTCGGCCGGGAACGTGGCCTCGACGGCCGTGCACGCGGCCTGGGCCTCGGACTCGGCGCGGGAGCGGAGGTGGCGGCCGACGACGGCGGCGACCACGAGGTCGAGCAGGGTCGCGGCGAGCATGGGGATCGCGGGCAGGTCGCTCGTGATGCCGGGGGCGGACATGACGACCGCCGCCGTGACGAGGAGGGCCCAGCCGGCGACCGGGACGAGCGCGCCGAGGGCGGCCCAACCCGGGACCGGGAGGCGGTCGGAGCGGAGCACCGCGATGGCCCATGCACCCTCGGCGACGCCGATGAGGAGGAGGGTCACCATGGCCGCGGGCGGTGATCCCGCGCCGACGGCCAGGTGGATGAGCGCGGCGCCCAGGGCGGCGAGGGCCAGCCAGTGGCGGATGAGCAGTGACACGTGCTGGTCCCTTCGTCGTCCCGGGCGCCGCGGGTGGTGCGGTGCTGCGTGCTGTCGTGCGGTGGTGCTGTCGTGCGGGTGGTGCCGGTGATGCGTTGCGTGACACGCCCGGTGCAGCGGCGCGGCGGTGGTGCTGCCTAGGCGGCGCGGGCGGCGCGGTTGCGGACGCCCTTCTCGGCGCCGAGGCCCACGATCAGCAGCACGACGGCGCTGCCGAGGTGCAGGAAGTGGTCCGCGGTGTTGAGCGCGAGGATGTTGAAGTCGGTGTTCACGAGGAAGAAGCCGACGATGCCGAGGGCGAGGTACGCGAATCCGATGGTGGAGTTCACGGCCTTGGCCGACGCGACGCTGGAGAGGCCGCCGATGAGGAGGGCCGCGCCGATGAGGAGGTGCGCCACGTTGTGGAACGGGTTCACCATGAAGATCCCGAGCAGCAGGCCGCCGTCGGAGGAGAAGAAGCCACCGCTCTGCGGCGGGAACAGGAAGCCGAGAAGGCCGACGAGGACGTAGACGGCGCCGAAGACGGTGCCGAGCAGGCGGTTCGGGGACGAGCTCATGATGGTGCCTCCACTGGTAGGGAAGAGCCGGGGATCTCCCAGGCTCCCTACATTCGTACCGCCTAAGCGACCGGATTGGTGCCTGTGCCGCACTGATCGGTCACTGGTCTCCGAGATGCTCGACCAGGAACGTCTCAGTACGGCGGTAGGCGAGGGCCGCCGCGTCGGGATCGAAGCGGTCGCGGAGGCTCGCGTTCGGGAACACGGGGGTCGTGCCCGGGTAGGTGTGCGCGGTGACCGGGGTGCCGTGCTCGCGGAGCCGGCCGATGAAGGCCTCGGGTCGCTGGTCGTCGATCCACTCGTCGTGCTCGGCGAGGTGGAGGAGCACCGCGCACGGGATGACGCCGTGCTCCTGGGGTCCGAGGCTCGCGCAGTGGGCGACGACCGCGTCGGCGCCGCCGTCCTGCGCCTCGAGGAGCGCGAGCCACCCGCCGGGCGCGAAGCCGACGAGGCCCACGCGCCGGGATCCGCGAGCGCGCGCCGAGTCGATGCCGTCGCGGATCGTGCCGAGGGCGTACCCCACGTCGAGCTCGGCGGCGAGCCCCTCCGCGAGAGCGTCGTCGAGGGTGGCGCGGCCGTCGTAGAGGTCGGGCACGAGCACGTGGAAGCCCGCGCGGGCGAGCGCGAGGGCGTACTGGTCGAGCCAGGGGAGGCGGCCGTGGTCGTCGTGGACGAGCACGACCACGGGGCGGCCGGGTTCGCCGAACTCGAGGGTGACGCCGGGGTGCGGCAGGTCGACGATCTCGGGCATGGGGAGAACCTATCGTCGGGCCCGCGCGCGCCGCGCCGTGGAGGAGGATCGTCGCATGGGATACCGCCACCGCCTCGCCGCCGCCACGACCGCCATCGCCCTCGCCGCCGCGCTCGCCGGCTGCTCGACTCCGCCGCGCACGCCCGAGGACGCAGCCAGCCCCAGCGCCGACGCGGCGGCCCCCTCCGAGACGGAGTCGCAGGGCTGGAACCGCGCCGACCTCTCCTTCGCCGAGGAGATGGGCGACCACGCCGCCGGATCCGTCGAGCTCGCCGTCGCCGCGCTGCAGGTGCGCGACCTGCCGCCGGGGGCGCAGGAGCTGGCCGCGCAGATCCGCGACGAGCAGGGCCCGCAGGCAAGGACGCTCGCGCAGCTCGCCGAGGAGTGGTCGGGTGAGGAGGGCGGATCCGGCGCCACCGGCACCGAGGACCGCGACGAGGCCGGCGGGGTCTCGGCCAGCAGCGGATCCGAGGACGGCAGCGCCGGCGGCTCGGCGGGCGGCGGCGCGTCCGAGGCCGACATCGAGGCGATGAGCGACACCGCGTTCGACTCCGAGCTTCAGGTGCTCAAGGCGTCGAGCGGCACGGACGCCGGCCGGCTGTTCCTGCAGGGGATGATCGCCCGGCACCAGGCGGCGATCGAGCTGGCCGACGGGGAGGCGCAGCTCGGCACGTCGACCGAGGCGCTCGAGCTGGCGGGCGCGATGGCCGCGGCGCAGGGCGACCAGCTCACGAAGATGCGCGCGCTGCTGGAGTCGTACGGGGGCTGATCCCCGGTGCACGACGGAGGGCCCGGCGCGGATCGCGTCGGGCCCTCGGTCGTGTCGTGCGCCGGGGTGCGTCGCTCGGGTGCGTCGCTCCGCTCGGGCGTCAGGCGGACGGTCGGAGGAACGCGGCGGAGGCGGCGGCCAGGTGGCCCGGGTCGTCGGCGCCGCACAGCTCGCGGGCCGAGTGCATCGAGAGCAGCGGGATCCCGACGTCGACCGTGCGGATCCCGAGGCGCGTGGCCGTGATCGGGCCGATGGTCGAGCCGCACGGCACCGCGTTGCTGGAGACGAACTCCTGGAACGGGACGCCGGCGCGCTCGCACGCCAGGGCCCACTCGCGGGCACCCACGCCGTCGGTCGCGTAGCGCTGGTTCGCGTTGATCTTCAGCAGCGGGCCGCCGTTCGGCACCGGCCGGTTCGCCGGGTCGTGGCGGTCCGGGTAGTTGGGGTGCACGGCGTGGCCGGCGTCGGCGGAGAGGCACCAGGAGGAGGCGAACGCGCGGCGGCGCTCCTCCGAGGATGCGCCGAGGCCGGCGGAGATGCGGCCGAGCACGTCCTCGAGGATCGGGCCGGCGGCGCCCGACGGGGTCGCGGATCCGACCTCCTCGTGGTCGAATGCGGCGAGCACCGCGATGGGCGCCTCCGGGTCGTCGTCCGCGGTGGCCGCGAGCTCGAGGAGCGCCGCGAGGCCCGCGTGGACGGAGCTGGGGTTGTCCATGCGGCCGGCGGCGAAGAGCTCGCCGTCGAGGCCGAGGGATCCGGGCTCGTGCGTGTCCGCGACGCCCACGTCGTAGCCGAGGACGTCGTCGGCGGCGACGCCCGCGAGCCGCGCGAGGTGGCCGAGCACGTCGGCGTCGGCGGGGGAGCCCGTGCCGAGGATCGGGCTCATGTGGCGCTGGGGATCCAGCCGCAGGCCGTCGGTGTTGACGCCGCGGTCGAGGTGCACGGCCAGCTGCGGGAAGCGCAGGAGGGGCCCGGTGCGCATGAGGTGGCGGCGGCCGTCGCGCGTGACGAGGCGGCCGGCGAGCTCGAGGTCGCGGTCGAGCCAGGAGTTGAGGAGCGGGCCGCCGTAGACCTCGACGCCGGCCTGCACCCAGCCGTCGGATCCGATGGTCGGCGTGGGCTTCAGCTTGAAGCCGGGGGAGTCGGTGTGGGCGCCGAGCACGCGGAAGGACGTGGTGGCGTGCGCGCCGGCGGGCTGGATCCACGCGAGGAGCGCGCCGTCGCGCACGATGAACCGGCGGCCGGCGCCGGTCGGCCACGCGTCGCGCTCGTCGAGGCGCGCGAAGCCCGCGGCCTCGAGCCGGCGGGCGCCCTCCTCGGCGGCGTGGAACGAGGAGGGGGAGGCCTGGATGAACCGGCCGAGGTCGGCGAGGTGCGCGCGGCGGTCCGCGGGCATCAGTAGCCGCTCGATCCGAGCGCGCCGTTCTCCGGCGTCTGCACGGGACCGGCGAGCACGACCGCGCTGCCCGAGACGCCGAGGCGCGTGGCGCCGGCCTCGATCATCTGCACGGCGGTCTCGTGGGTGCGGATGCCGCCGGACGCCTTGACGCCGGCCTTGCCGTCGACGGTGCGGCTCATCAGCTCGACCGCGTGGACGGTCGCGCCGCCGGTCGGGTGGAAGCCCGTGGAGGTCTTCACGAAGTCGGCGCCGGCGGCGACGGCCGCCTGGCAGACGGCGACGATCTGGTCGTCGTCGAGCGCGGCGGACTCGATGATCACCTTGAGCACGGCCGGCGCGGGGACGGCGTCGCGCACGGCGCGGATGTCGGCCTCGACGTCGGCGAAGCGGCCCTCGCGGGCGGCGCCCACGTCGATCACCATGTCGACCTCGTCGGCGCCCTGGCGGATCGAGAGCGCGGCCTCGGCGGCCTTGACCTCGCTGTGGTGCTTGCCGCTCGGGAAGCCGCAGACCACGGCGACCTTCAGGTCGGATCCCGCGGGCAGCTCGAGCGGGAGCATCGAGGGCGAGACGCACACGGAGTAGGTGCCGAGCTCGACGGCCTCGGCGACGAGCGCGGCGACCTCGTCGCGCGTGGCCTCGGGCTTCAGGAGCGTGTGGTCGATGATGCGGGCGATCGCGGCCGTGTCGGTCGCGGGCGTGGACGGGCTGGTGCTCATGCGGGATTCCTCACGTCGTGCGGGACCTCGATCCTACGGCGGGGGTGCGGATCGGCCCGGCCGGACGGGGGGGGGGGGCAGCCGCCGACGGTCCGCGCCGGTAGCGTCGATGCGTGATCTCCGACGGCACGACCACCGCGCTCCTGTACGTGGCCCTCGCGGCCCTAGCCCTGGGGATGGTGCTCCAGGTGATCGGCGCCATCAAGGGGATCCGCGTCCACGGCACCGGGAAGGTCGGGCTGTTCGCCCAGCCCGTCCGCCCGTGGACGCTCGCGTCGCTCGGTGCGCTCGCGGTCAGCGTCCTCTGCTGCCTGCCGATCGTCTGGAGCTAGAGGAGCGCGACGGCTCCGCGGATCAGGAGTAGTCGGCGCCCGGGATGCCGGCGGGACGGTAGACGTAGCCGTCCGCGTCGGCGTCGAGCTCCCACACGACCTCCTCCTCGCTGAGCGAGGTGGCGCGGACGAAGCTCTTCACGGGCTCGCCGTTGATGAGCTCGACCTCGGTCTCCTCCGTGCCATCGGGGCCGACCAGCTGTGCGGTGTACGTGGAATCAGTCATGTCCCGACCCTACGACCGTCGGCGCGCGACGACCGGGCCCAGTGGGGATCCTCAGGGGACGCCCGCCGGGACCAGCCTGGGGAGGACGGCTCAGGCCTCCAGCTCGACCAGGACGCGGGGCAGCTCGAGCAGCAGCTCGCTCGCGAGGTAGCCGAGCGGGCCCACCTGCACGGCCAGGCGATCCCCGGCCGCGGCGTGCGCGTGGGTCGCCCAGACCGCCGCCTGGGCCGGATCCGCTCCCCGGGCGCAGAGGCCGGCGACCGCGCCGCCGAGCACATCGCCGGATCCGGATGTGCCGAGCCCGCTGCCGCCCGCGCCGATCGTCCAAGCCCGGCCGTCGTGGGCGGCGACCACACCACCCATCGAGACGACCGCGCCGTAGGACCGGGCGATCTCGCGGGCGTCGGCCACGGCGTCGTCGCCGGCCTCCCGCCCCAGCAGCCGCTCGGCCTCCGACGAGTTCGGCGTGAGCACGAGCCGGCCGGCGAGATGCGCGGCCGACTCGCGGCACGTGGGCAGGACCCCGAGGGCGAAGGCGTCGAGGAGCACGACGGCGTCGTCGGGCACGAGCGTCGCGAGCATGCGCACCATCCGCTCGGCCTCGTCCGCGTCGTCGAGCCCGGGGCCGACGAGGACGGCGTCGGCGGAGGCGATGTCGTCCTGGGCCGCGCGGATCCCGGCGCCGCGCACGTGCCCGGCGTCCGTCTCCTCGAGCGGTACGACGCCGCTCTCCGGCACCGCGACGGCGACCTCGGTCGCGACCGACGCACCCACAGCGAGCGTGAGCCGCCCGGCGCCGACGCGCAGGGCGGCGAGGCCGGAGATCATCGCGGCGCCGGGCGAGCGGAGAGCTCCGCCGACGACCACGACCTGGCCGCGCCCGTACTTCGATCCGGTCGCCGCGGGCAGCGCCCAGTCGCGCAGCGCGGCCGGCGTCACCACGTCCGCGGGCGCGTGGGTGCGGGCGTCGTCGTCATCGCCGTCGGTCATCTGGCTCTCCTCCGTGCTGGGTGACGGGGGCGCCGTGCCCGTCGAGGTGCTCCGTGGCCGAGAAGGTCCGGAGGGTCCACGGGCCGCGCGGGGCGGACCGCTCGAGGATCGTGACGGACGCGTTCGCCACGGTGTGCTGCGCCTGGAACGCGAGCAGCTCGGCCTCGGTGAGCCCGAGGCCGACGTAGAGGAAGAGCATCACCACGGCGTCGTGCGTGGTGATCAGGGCGCGGCCGTCGGCGGCCTCGACCTCGGGATCCTGCAGGAACGAGCGGATGCGCAGCGCGACATCGGCCCAGGACTCCCCGCCGGGCGGCCGGTACGACAGCTTGCCGAGCCAGCGGCGACGGTCGTCCTCGTCGGGGTGCCGTGCGGCGACGCCGCGGGAGGTGAGGAGGTCGAGGATCCCGAGCTCGCGGTCGCGCAGCCGCTCGTCGGGCCGGACCTCCGCGTCGATGCCGGCCTCGGCCAGCGCGACCGCCGCCGTGCTCCTGGCCCGCAGGTAGTGCGACGACCACACGGCGGTCGGCACGTCGGCCCGGCTCGCGAGCCAGCGACCGAGCGCGCGCGCCTGGGCCTTGCCGACGTCGGAGAGCGGCACGTCCGGATCCCGGTGGTCCACCCTGATCACCTCGGCGCCGTCGCGGTCGGCCCGGCTCGCGGCGACGTTGGCCGTGCTCTCGCCGTGGCGCACGAGCCACAGCTCGGTGAGGCCCGTCACGACGGGCCCACGGCACGGGCCGCGCCGACGGCGGCGCGGATCCCGTTGGTCCAGGGCGCGCCGTGCCCGGGCAGCACGATGCGCGCGTCGGTCTCCTCCAGCGCGGCGAGCGACCGGAGGGCTCGCCCGCTGTCCGCGGTGGCGGCACCCGCGACGATGCGGCAGCCGGTGCGTCCCGTGTACGGGTCGAGCGTCACGAGCGCGTCGGCCGTGATCAGCGCGTCCCGGTCGGGCAGGTGCAGCGCGACGTGGCCGTCGGTGTGGCCCGGGGTCGGGATGACGACGGGCCGGCCGGGTACGTCGAGCGGCCCGGCCGCGAGGTCGGCCACGGCGTCAACGCCCTCGACGCGCAGCGCGCCCGCGGCGGCCATGGCGGCGACCACGGGGATCGCGCGGCCGTGGCGGAGCGGGTACGCGAACGGCGTGCGCTCGCGGCGGTAGGAGTACGGGTGCCGGGCGATGGGCGCGTCACCCGGGTGCACGTGCACCGGGACGCCGAGCTCGCGGGCGGCCCGTGCGGCGGATCCGACGTGGTCGAAGTGCCCGTGCGTGAGCACCAGGGCGCGCACGTCGTCGGGGGTCCGGCCGATCGCGCGGAGGGCGGTGAGCAGGTGCGGCCAGGTGTCCGGGAACGCCGTGTCGACGAGGGTGACGCCGTCGTCGTCCTCGATGAGGATCAGGTTCACGTGCGCGTGGGAGAGCAGGTGGACGCCCGGTGCCACGTCGCGCGCGAGCACGGGCGAGGCGGGATGGGGTGGGATGCCGGTGCGGATCATGCGGTCCTCTCGGGTCGGGTCCCTCGTCCCGGTGGACGTGGGTCTGCGGACGCGGCCGGGCGGCCGACCCCGTGCAGTGGTCGGCCGCCCGGTCATGCGTCGCGGATCACTCGGGCGTGACGGCGTCCTTCACGGCGCTCGCCGCCTTCTTCAGCAGGCCCGGGTCCTTCGGCGGGATCGTGCCGTGGAGCAGCGGGTTGCCGAGGGGCGGCGCGGGCATCGGCACCGAGGAGGTCGGGCCGTCGTGGTAGCTGAACGTGCCCTTGCCGTCGGGCGCGGGGCCGGAGGCCCACGTCCCCTCGGCTGCCGCAGGGCCGTCCGAGAAGTTGAGGTACTGGTACGACACGTCGCGGTCCTCGAGCTCGATGGGGAAGTCGCCGGGCACGGGCAGGCTCTCGGTGCCCTCGGCCTGCAGCTCGGCGATCGCGGCGAGCCACTGGTTCTGGTGCATGGTGTCGCGCGCGAGGAGGAAGGAGAGGAGATCCTTCACGCCCTTGTCGTCGGTCATGTGGTGCAGCCGGGCCACCTGGAGCCGGCCCTGCATCTCGGCGTTCGCGTTGGCGTGGAAGTCGGCGAGGAGGTTGCCGCTCGCGGTGATGAAGGATCCCTGCCACGGGTTCCCGTTCGCGTCCACCGGGCGCGCGCCGGCTCCGGCGACGATCGCGTGCTGGATGTCCCCGCCGCCGATGACGGCTGCGAGGGTGGGGTCCTTCATCGCGTCCTCGGTCGCCTCGACCGGCGCGGTCTCGAGCAGCTTGGCGATCATGATGGCCAGCATCTCGACGTGGCCGAACTCCTCCGCGCCGATGCCGTAGAGCATGTCGCGGTACTTGCCGGGGAGCTTCGAGTTCCAGGACTGGAAGCCGTACTGCATGGCCACGGAGATCTCGCCGTACTGGCCGCCGAGCACCTCCTGGAGGTGACGGGCGTAGATGGGGTCGGGCTTGTCGGGGGTGGCGCTGTGCTGCAGCTCCTGCTTGTGGAAGAACATGGAGGGGTCTCTCCTCGTCGTCGGCGCCGCGGTCCGGAGCGACCGCGGCTCTCCATCGACCGTCCGCCGCTTGGGCGGTGAGCGCCTACCCCCTTGACAGGCGCCGGGCCCGTCCTGCCGGGCGCGTCGGCCGGCGGGATCCGCCCCTCGCGCCGACTCCTCCTCGGGTCCTCCCAATACCACATGCCGATCCGCCTTCCGGACGAAGCGATGCGGAGCGGCAACGCTGGCATAGTGGGTGGGCACGGCCGAAGCTCAGCGCCGCTCTCTGGCTCCCTCTCCGTCGGCGCGGGGCCCGAGAGCTCATGAGGGGGACACGGGATCGATCATGGGCACGTTCAAGTACGACTCGACGCTGACGGCGGAGTTCGACGACCGCCTGCTCGCGCACCTGCAGCTCGTCATCGGCGCGAAGCTGCGCCGCGGGGAGAACTTCTACTTCTCCTGGCGCGACGACGTGGAGGTGGGCGACGGGCGCACGACCATCTGGATGCACAACTCGCTGCCACTGGTGTTCAAGTACCACGGCAGCCGCGTGCCGCCCATCAACCGCAAGTGGGTGGATGCGCTCATGACGACGGCGAACAGCCCCGGCGGCCTGCTCATCATGCGGGAGCCCCCGGAGGACGAGCCGCGCGACGACGCGCGCTGACCTCCGCCCCATCCGCATCGCCCCGCCCATAGGCGCGGACGCTCGCGCATGTCAACCCCCACGGTCCCATTGGGGCGGTGTCCGCGCGGCTGGCATCGTGGGGGCGGGACACGCGGGGGCGTGATCCGGGAGAGGGACGCGATGCAGGACACCGGCACCGACGACATGGGTGACCTGGTCCAGTCCTCCGCGAGCGAGTCCCTGCCCGTGCGCCGCTCGGGTCCCGGTCGCAGCCCGACCGAGCAGGCGCGCTTCGTGGCCGGCTACTTCGGCTGGTCCATCACGGGCGACGCGATCCGCGGCGCCGACGAGGCTGTCGCCCTCTACATCGAGGACCTCGCGGTCGCGCTCACCGAGCTCGGTTGGATCTCCGCCAGCGGCATCCACTGGGACCGCCTCCCCTACGGCGAGCACGAGGCCGCCGACGCGCTCCGCGAGGTGCAGCGCGCCCACGGCTGGGAGGTCTGAGGCACGTCGTCCCCGCACGTCCGCCGGGAGTCGCGACGGGGGGCTGGCGCATTTCCCCACATGGGGAGCACACTGTGCGCACGAGGCCGACACGGGCTCGGGCGCTTGAGGGTTGTCGAGAGTCCTCCTATGCAGTCCGGACCGTCATCACCGGCCCTCCAGATCCGCCCCGGTCCGGTCGTGTCGTGGACGACCGACTCCCCGGGGCGGATCGTCTGAGCGGCCCGCGCCGCCGCCGCCGATCCGCCGCGCCCGGGCGTGCGTGCTCCCTGGGCGACTTCTGGCCTTCGCTTGGCGGACACCGCCGGAGGGCGTTGTCTGGATGAGCGCGCGTCCCACGAGGATCCGCGCCCGAGAACGAAGGAGCACCATGAAGGCACTCACCTGGCAGGGCATCCACGACGTCGAGGTCAAGGAGGTCGCCGACCCCGTGATCGAGCAGGACACCGACGCGGTGATCCGCATCACCTCGACCGCCATCTGCGGATCCGACCTCCACCTCTACGAGGTCTTCGGACCGTTCCTCGAGAAGGACGACGTGCTCGGGCACGAGAACATGGGCGTCGTCGAGCAGGTCGGCAGCGCCGTCACGAAGCTCAAGGTCGGCGACCGCGTCGTCGTCCCGTTCGTCATCGCCTGCCACGACTGCTTCATGTGCGACAAGGGCCTCTTCACGCAGTGCGAGACCACGCAGGTCAAGGCGCAGGGCAGCGGCGCCGCGCTCTACGGCTTCAGCGAGATGTACGGATCCATCCCCGGCGGCCAGGCCGAGCGCCTCCGCATGCCGCTCGCCGACGTCAACGCGATCGTCGTGAACAGCGAGCTCCCCGACGAGCGCTACCTCTTCCTCAGCGACATCCTCCCCACCGCCTGGCAGGGCGTGCAGTACGCGAACGTGCCCCAGGGCGGCACGCTCGGCGTCATGGGCCTCGGCCCGGTCGGCCAGTTCGCCTCGCGCATCGGCAAGCACCTCGGCTACCGCGTGATCGCGGTGGATCCCGTCCCCGAGCGCCGCGCCATGGCCGAGCGCCACGGCATCGAGACCCTCGACCTCACCGACGACGTCGCCGACAAGCTGCGCGAGATGGTCGACGGCCGCGGGCCGGACGCCATGGTCGAGGCCGTCGGCATGGAGGCGCACGGCAGCCCGGCCGCCTCGTTCGCGCAGAAGGCCGCGGGCCTGCTGCCCGACGGCATCGCGAAGAAGGTCATGGACGTCGCGAGCGTCGACCGCCTCGCGGCCCTGCACACGGCGTTCGACGCGGTCCGCCGCGGCGGCACCGTCTCCATCTCCGGCGTCTACGGCGGCGAGGCCGACCCGCTGCCCATGAAGTCGCTCTTCGACAAGCAGATCGCGATCCGCATGGGCCAGTGCAACGTGCAGTACTGGATCGAGGACCTGCTGCCGCTCGTCGAGGACCCGTCCGACCCGCTCGGCGTCCTCGACCTCGTCACGCACTCCGTGCCGCTCAGCGAGGCCGCGCACATGTACGAGATATTCCAGAAGAAGGAGGACGGCTGCATCAAGGTGGTGCTGAAGCCGTAGCCTCCCGGGCTCTGACGACGACGGCCGCGTCCCCCGAGGGGGGCGCGGCCGTCGTCGTGCGCGAAGCGTGCGGCGCCCCGGTCAGGAGGTGGTGTCAGGCGGCGGTGGCGGAGGTGCGCACGGCGTCGAGCACCGCGCGGAGCTGCTCCACGACCTCGGCGTCGTCCGCCGGGTGGCGCTCGGCGAACCGGATGACCGACTCGGGGACGGCCATCCTCACGTCCTCGAGCACGTGCGCGCCGGCGATGCCGAGCGCCTTGCGGGCCTCGTCCTGCGCCCACACGCCGCCGTACTGGCCGAAGGCGCTGCCGATCACGGCGGTCGGCTTCCCCGCGAGCGCGGAGGCGCCGAAGGGGCGGGAGGCCCAATCGATGGCGTTCTTCAGCACCGCGGGCATCGTGCCGTTGTACTCGGGCGTGACGACGAGGAGCGCGTCGGCGCCGGCGATCGCGTCGCGGAAGGCCACGGCCTCGGCGGGCACGGATCCCTCGACGTCGATGTCCTCGTTGTAGAAGGGGAGCCGGTCGAGGCCGGCGTGGATGTCGAGGGTCACGCCGTCGGGGGCGTGGCGCACCGCCGCCTCGGCGATCTGCTGGTTGGTGGAGCCGGTGCGCAGGCTGCCGACGAGCACGAGGACGTGCGTCATGGTGTTCTCCTTCGGGGTCGTTCCGGTCGGATCGTCTCCGTCGACGTGCCGCAGGGGGAGGCGCGTGCCTCCTCATCGACCCTAACGACCGTCATCTGACGGCTCCCCGGACGGACGCCTCCGGGCGCCGGTCAGCGCGCGCCGATGTCCGTGAGGATCCCGTCCATCAGCTCGGCGAGGGCGACGGTCTCCGCGTGCGGCATCTCGGCGCACTCGACGGCGCCCGCACGGATCGCGTCCCGGGCCGCCCGGAACATGGGCACGTAGCCGCGGCCCTCGATCGCGTGCTCCTGACGCTCGGGATCCCCGTCGGCGGGCACGATCGTGAGCGCGCGGGAGGCGAGGAAGAGCGGATCCACCTCGATGCGGCCGGCCGTGCCGCTGACGGTCGCGCCGGTGGGGAGGGCGGCGACGAGCGAGCAGGCGAGGGTGGCGTGGCGGCCGTCGGGCCAGCCGAGCAGGATCGCGACCTCGGTGTCGACGCCGCCGTCGGTCACGGTGCCGACCGCGGAGACGGACGACGGCGTGCCGAACAGGCCGTGCGCGAAGGCGAGCGGGTACACGCCCATGTCGAGGAGCGTGCCGCCGCCGACCTCCGGGTCCCAGAGGCGGCCCGTCCCGTCGGTGACGAAGCCGAAGGCGACGGAGATGGCGCGCGGATCCCCGATGCGGCCGTCCGCGATGGCCTGGCGGACGGCGAGGTAGCCGGGGGAGAACGCCATCCAGAGCGCCTCGAGGAAGAGCAGCCCCTCGGCGCGGGCGAGGTCGACGAGGGCGCGGGTGTCGGCGGCCGTGGTGGTGGCGGGCTTCTCGCAGACGACGTGCTTGCCGGCGCGGAGGGCGGCCTCGGCCTGCGAGCGGTGGAGCGTGTGCGGGGTGGCGACGTAGACGGCGTCCACCTCGGGGTCCGCGAGGAGCGCGTCGACGGTGTCGTGGATCCGGGCGATGCCGTGCCCCTGGGCCAGCGCCGCGGAGCTGGCGCGCGATCGGGAGTGCACGGCGACGACCTCGACGCCGGGGACGAGCAGCATGTCGGGGACGACCGAGGTCGCGATGCCGGCGGCGCCGATCACGCCGAAGCGGAGGGGTCGGGCGTCGTCCCCGTCGGGCGTGCGGGCGGGGGCGGGCGGCATCGTCATCGACATGGATCGAGCCTAGGCGGGCGGGTGGGCGGCGACCCGGCGGATCAGCGGGCGGCCCGGCGGGTCAGCTGCCTGGCGGGTCAGTGGCCGCTGAGCAGGGCGAGCATCTCGTCGTGGCGGCTGTCGCGCTCGGCGAAGCGGAGGCCGTGGACGTCCTGCACGAGGAGCTCGTCGTCCTCCGGGCGCGCCTGCAGGATGCCCATCACCTCGTCGAGGAAGTCCTCGAGCGGCATCGCGTCGCCCGCGTCCTGCTGGCCGGGCATGAGCGCGGTCTGGACCTTGGGCGGCACCAGCTCGACCACCTCGACGGACGTGTCGGCGAGCTGCGCGCGGAGGCTCTGCGTGTACGAGTGCACGGCCGCCTTGGTGGCGGAGTAGGTGGGCGTGGCCGGCAGCGGCACGAACGCGAGGCCGGACGAGACGGTCATGAGGGTCGCCTCGTCGCTCGCGAGGAGGCCGGGCAGGAACGCGTCCACCGTGCGGATCGTGCCGAGCAGGTTCGTCGTGACGATGGCCTCGGCGGTGGCCTGGTGCGCGGGATCGCGGAGGTCCTCCGCCTGCATGATGCCGGCCATCGTGATCACGACGTCGAGGTCGGGGTGGCTGGCGGCGAGCTCGTCGCGCGCGGCCGTGATGGAGGCGGGGTCGGCGACGTCGAGCACGACCGAGGACATGCCGTCGTGCTGCGCGGTGATCTCGTCGAGCAGCTCGCGGCGTCGGCCCGCGATGACGACGCGGTTGCCCGCGGCGTGGAACCGCTCGGCGAGCCCGCGGCCGATGCCGGACGTGCTGCCGGTGATGAGGACGGTGCGGCCGGTGATCTTCATGGTGCTCCTTCGCCGCGGTGGCGCGCGGCTGTCGGGTGTGCGGGTTCGCGATCGGGTGCGTGGATCGAGTGTGGCCCGTCGGGCGGGCGACGGAGGCGGGCGCGCGGGGGAGCGCGGAGGATCCAGCGGGAGTTCACGTGGGGAGGGGTCTGCTGCTCGAACGGGGGCCATCCGCCGGCCGGTCGGGTGACGCCGGGCCGATACGTTCGAGGGATGAGCGGACGCGGTACGGACCAGGCACGTCGAACGGTCGATCCCGGAGCCGCGGTCGGCAGGGGCGGGCGGATCGCCCTGCTCCTCCTGCTGGTCGTGCTGCTCCTCGGGCTCAACACGCTCTACGGCTACGGCCTGTACGAGGCGGCGGTGGCGTCCGACGCGGATGCCGTCGCGATCCTCCCGCAGCTCATCGCCGGCCTCCTGGCGCTCGCGTTCGCGCCGTCGCTCGGCCTCCTGGAGCTGGAGTGGTCGCGAGATGGCGCGGACCCCGACGGCGGGCGCCGGCGCCCGGTGCGGGTGCTCGTGTGGCTGGGGATCACCGCCCTCGCCGTCGTCGTGCACGCGGTCGCGTCGCGGGTCGGCGGCGTCTCCCCGCTCGTCGTGCTCGGCTTCGCGGTGGCCGCCGTCGCCACGGCCGCCGCGAGCTGGGTCCTCGTGATCCGCGCGCAGGCCGCCGCGGTCCGGCGGATGGGCGCGCGACTCGCCGACGACGCCCCGACCGTCTCGATCGACCTCGACTGGACCGAGGGCACCGCCCGACGCAAGTGGCGTCTCATCGGCCTGGTGTTCGTACTCGCGCTCGTCGTCACGGTCGGCGGCACCCTCCTGCTCGACCGGTTCGAGCCGCAGGACACCGCCCAGGCGGTCGCCCTCGTGCTGCAGTTCTCGCTGGTCGCGCCGGCGCTCACGTGCCTGTTCGTCTCGATCGGCGCGCAGCTGTCGGGATCCTCCATCACGACGGGCCTGTCGAAGGAGGACCGGAAGGCGGTCGCGCAGCGCGCCGCGGGCAAGAGCCGGGAGCTGGAGCCGGAGCTCGAGTGGCGCGCTGCCCGGCTCGCCGTCTACAGCCGCACGCTGCAGCCGTTCCAGCTGGGGCAGTCGGCGATGCTGCTGGTCGGGATCTTCGTCCCCACCCTCCTCCGCGGCGACATCGACGGGTGGCTCCTTGTCCTCTTCCTCGCTGCGCTCGTCGCGTTGGCCGTCACTGTGCCGTTCGCGTTCGTGCAGCACCGCCGCATGTCGCGGTACGCGGCGACCGTCGGCGACCTCCCGCGCTCGCACGCGCCCGCGCCCGCGCCCGCCTGACCCGACACCCCTGACCCCCTGTCGGCGGCCCCCGCTACCGTCGACCCATGCCCGAGGGTGACTCCGTCTTCGTCCTCGCGGCACGCCTCCGCGGCCAGGTCGGCGGGGCGCTCATCGCCGACGGGGAGCTCCGGTCCGGCGCGCGGGCGGGCGCGCGGCTCGGCGGCAGGCGGATCACCGGGTTCGACACGCACGGCAAGCACCTGCTCATGCGGCTCGACGACGCCACCACCCTCCACACGCACCTGCGCATGCAGGGCTCGTGGACGGTCACCGGTCTCGGCAAGCGCGTGCCCGAGCGGATCCAGCACCAGGTGCGCGTGCGCCTCCGCCTCGACGACGGGCGCACGCTCTGGGGCATCGACCTGCCGGTGGTCGAGCTGATCCCCACCCGCGACGAGCGCGCCGCCGTCGGCCACCTCGGGCCGGACCCGCGCGCGACGACTGGGATCCGGCGCTCGCCGTGTCCCGCCTCGCGGCCCGCCACGACGACACGATCCGCGCCGCCCTCCTCGACCAGCGCCCGATGGCGGGCCTCGGCAACCTCTGGGTCAACGAGGTCGGCTTCCTGCGCGGCGTGCACCCGGCGACGCGGGTCCGCGACGTGGATCTCCCGCCCCTCGTCGACCTCGCCGCCCGCGCGCTGCGGCACTCGGCGACGGTGCCGGCGGCGTACCAGATCACGACGGGCGATCCCCGTCGAGGCCGCACCCACTGGGTCGTCGGCCGCGCGGGCCGGCCGTGCCTGCGCTGCGGCACGACGGTGATCGGCGTCGACGATCCCGGGAGCACGAGCGAGCGCGGGCGGCGGGCGTGGTGGTGCCCGCGGTGCCAGCCGGCGCCGGATCCGGCCTGACGGCACCCGCTCTGCGCGACCCGTCCCGCCATGGATGACCGCCCGCGAGACTGGACCCATGACCTCCGACGACTTCGCCCGCTGGCTCCGCGCCCAGCCCTCGCTGACCGGATCCGCCCCGACGCTCGACCTCGACGACCTGCCCGACGACCCCGCCGACCTCTTCCGCGCGTGGATCACCGCGGCCGCCGACGCGGGCGTGCCCGAGCCGCACGCCGCGACGCTCGCGACCGTCGACGCCGACGGCCTGCCCGACGCGCGCACGCTGATCCTCAAGGACGTCTCCCCGCGCGGCTGGGCGTTCGCCAGCACGCGCTCCTCGGCCAAGGGCGCGCAGCTCGCGGCGGCCCCGTCGGCGGCGCTCGCGTTCTGGTGGCAGCCGATCGTGCGCGCGGTGCGGGTGCGCGGGATCGTCGAGGAGGCCACCGCGGAGGAGAGCGCGGCCGATCTCGCCGCGCGCTCCGCCGCGGCACGCGCCGACGTGGATGCCGGCGACTGGGTGCTGTGGCGCATCCGACCCGTGCACGTCGAGTTCTGGCAGGGCTCGCCCCACCGGCGGCACGCGCGGATCCTATTCGACCGCGCTGGGGAGACCTGGACGCGGCGCGCTGCCGCCGGCGAAGGGGCCGCCCCGCCGGCATGACCGGCGAGGCGCCCGGGATCAGACGGCCGCGCTCGTGTCCTTCGAGTCGTGGTCGCGTGACGTCTCGATCTCCGCGAACGCCGGATCGTCGTCGTACGACTTCATCTTCGCGACCTGGAAGATGATGAGCGCGTAGACGGCCTTCGCGACGATGTCGGCGAGGGAATAGCCCACCTGCTTGGCCACCCAGGCGTCCGCGCCGGAGATGTTCAGGAGCGGCAGGAGATAGGCGATCGGGTACACGCCCCAGCTGAGCAGCAGGAGGTAGCGGAGGTTGCCGAGCGTCGTGCGGACCTTCGGCGGCTGGTTCTTCAGCGACTTGCTGAGCTGCACGAACAGCACGTAGAGGATGAAGAGGAACGGGATCGACGACAGGATCCCGAAGAGGCCGCGCACGCCGTTGTCGCCGCTGATCTCGCCCGGATATCCGAGGGCGATCATGAGCGCCGCGGCGGGCACGAGCTGCATGAGCAGCCGCGACTGCACCTTGCGCGCGAGGGCCAGCACGGCGATCAGCTCGACGAGCAGCAGCGGCACCGTCAGCAGCCAGTCGACGTAGCGATATCCCTCGTTGAATCCCTCGCCCGCGGCCTGCGAGTAGGTGCCGGTGCCTCCGATCGATTCGGTGACGAAGGCGCCCTTGAACGAGTCGAATATCCGGAAGTAGTGGTACGCGGCGATGCCGCACACGACGATCGCGACGGTGATCGCCTGCCGATATCGGGGCAGGATCCGCGGCAGCGCGATGAGCAGGAACACCGCCGTGAACAGCTGCGAGGCGATCACGAGCGAGAGGAAGTTGTAGACGGTGTCGAACTGACCCTGGGTGAGGGAGTCGGGGATCATGGCGGGCCTCCGGGTTGGACGTCCTGGCCGTGCGGGCGCGCGGGCCCGGTGTCGTCTGCTCGGAGGCTAGGCCGCCGCATTCCGGTCGAACAGGGCCGAATGGCCCTGGTGCGGGGGCGGGATCCGTGCCTCCGCCGCCTCCGACCCCCCCCGCCGCACAGGATCTCCTCGACGTGACAGCCGGCCCTCGAGGTCGGGGGCCGGCTGTCGGGTGGCGGTACGGGGTCAGCTGATGCGCTTGCCCGTGCTCGTCTTCGTCAGGATCGTGTAGCCCGTCTTCGTCCCGGTGACCTTCACCGCGATGGTCTTGCCCTTGTCCGCTGCGGTCAGTGCGAAGGTCGCCGCAGTCGCGCCGGCGACCGCGATGCCGTTGCGCGTCCACTGGTACGCCAAGGCCACCGGAGCGGGGCTCCAGGATCCCGGACTCGCGGTGAGCACCTTGCCGACGGACGCCGTTCCGCTGAGGACGGGCACCGCGCCCGTCAGGGTCGGAACGGCGACGCGGATCGTCGACGCCGAGGTCTTCGTCGTCGGTGCGTATCCGGTCTTGCTCCCGGTCACGGAGACGCTGAGCTGCGTCCCGACGTCCGCGACGGTGACCGCATAGGTAGGTGCGGTCGCTCCGGCGATCGGCGATCCGTTGCGGTTCCACTGGTAGGCGAGCGTCACGGGCGCCGGCTGCCAGGTGCTGGTCCTCGTGCTGAGCGTCGTGCCGACCTTGGCGGTGCCGACGACGGCAGGGAGTGGCGTGGATGCCAGCGGCTTCGACGACGGAGCGGAGGGCGTCGTCACCGTGGTCGTGTCCTGCGGACCGTAGTCGCCGTAGAAGAGCGTGATCGCGTACGTGACGGTGCGCCCGTACCCGACCTTGCTCGTCGTCTCTCCCGTGACGCCGGCGGTCGTATTGCTGTACAGGTCTTCACCCGTGGTCTCGTCGGTGAGCGACACGAAGATGTACGGCGCGTCCGGATCGTTTCCGCCCATGAAGGGACGGATGTCATAGGTGAAGGTGACCGTTTCCCCGGTCACGACGGCTGCGGCCGCGAAGCCGTTCGGATACGTCTTCACGGGACCGAACGACACCGGTGCCGAGGGCGTGCTCTCGACCAGGGCGCCCGCGACGAATGCCCGCTGCTTCACCCTCACCGAGTAGGAGCGTCCGTTCTCGACGCCATCGACGACGTGCGCCCAGCATTCCTCAGCCGAGCTGATGAACGAGCAGTCATTGGTCAAGTCGTAGCCGCCGAATGCGTGCCAGACCCCGTCGCCGTTCAGCTCGTAGAGCGCGGTGAGATCTTCGGTGGGCACCCCAGGATGAGCGCCAGCGGTGATCGTGAGGAGCTGCGATGGCGGATTCGTCTGATCGAGGACGTTGGTCCAGGGGATGGTGACGGTCGGCGGTCGCATGGTCACGGTCGCCGTCGCCGTCACGCGTGCGGTCGCGGCACTGGACTTCGAGAGCGTCGCGTAGCCGGACCTCGAGGCGGTGATCGTGACAGTGATCTTCTTCCCCAGGTCGGCCGACCTGACGACGTACCGAGGGCCTGTCTCGCCGGTCACCGTCACGCCGTCGGCCCACCACCGGTACGCGATGGCGTCGGGCGACGGAGTCCAGTCGCCGATGTCCACGGCGAGGGACGCCCCGACCACCGCCGTGCCGGTGATCACCGGGGAGGTCGCCGTGGTGAATGGAGCCGCTGCCGTCTGGCTGGGGGCGGCGAGAGCGGGAGCGGTTGCGGTGAGCGAGCCGAGGGCGAGGAGCGCCGCGGTGAGCAGCGCACCTCCTGTTCGGAAGGGGCGGTTGTGCGTGCGCATGCGAGCTCCTGCTTCCGGATGCGCCGGGTACGCAACCTGGGCAGATCCTGGCAGTCGCTTTATTCCTAACGCAAGGAAATTTCAGACGCCGCTGGTCAGGCCGCACTCCGACCCCCGCCCGCCCCGCCGCATCACGCCAGCGACGCCACTCCGAACACCGCCGTCGCGATCGCGAAGCCCATGACGCCGATGGTGGTCTCCATCACGGTCCACGTCTTGAGGGTCGTCTTCACGTCCATCTCGAAGAAGCGGCCCACCAGCCAGAAGCCGGAGTCGTTCACGTGGCTCGCGACCACGGATCCACCGGCCACCGCCACGACGAGCGCCGCGACCTGGAACGCGTTGTAGTCGCCCGCGAGGATCGCCGGGGAGACGAGGCCCGCGGCGGTCGTCAGCGCGACGGTCGCCGATCCCTGCGCGATGCGGAGGATCGCCGCGATGAGGAACCCGGCCAGGATGATCGGGATGCCGAGGTCGCCGAGCACGTCGGCGAGGGCGTCGCCGATGCCGCTGGTGCGGAGGACGCCGCCGAACATGCCGCCGGCGCCGGTGATGAGGATCACGGAGCAGACCGGGCCGAGCGCCGACTCGAGCGTCTTCTCGAGAGCGGTCTTGTCGATCCCGCGGCGCCGCCCGAGCAGGAACGCCGCGAACAGCAGCGCGATGAGGAGCGCGACGGGCGTCTCGCCGATGGTGCGGAGCACCTGGTACCAGGCCTGGTCGCTCGTGCCCTCGGGCAGGATCCCGCCGGTCGAGGCCGCGTTGAGGCCCGTGTTCAGGAAGATGAGCAGCAGCGGCAGCAGCAGCACGGCGAGGACGGTGCCGAACCTCGGCGGGTTCGACTCGGCGTGCGCGTCGGCCTCGCCCATCAGCGACGGGATCGGCAGCACGAACCTCTTGCCCGCCCACAGCCCGTAGAGGTACGCGGTGACGTACCAGGTGGGGATCGCCGCGACGAGGCCGACGATGATCACGATGCCGACGTTCGCCCCGAAGAACTCGGACGCCGCGACGGGCCCGGGGTGCGGCGGCACGAAAATGTGCATGACCGAGAAGGCGCCGGCCGCGGGGAGGCCGTAGCGGAGCACGCCGCCGCCGAGGCGACGGGCCACGGAGAAGACGATGGGCAGCATCACGACGAGGCCGGCGTCGAAGAAGATCGGGAAGCCGAAGATCAGCGACGCGACCCCGAGCGCGAACGGCGCGCGCTTCTCGCCGAAGACGCGGATCAGGGTGTCGGCCAGCGTCTTGGCGCCGCCGCTGGTCTCGACCAGGCGGCCGAGCATCGCGCCGAGGCCCACGAGCAATGCGACCGTGCCGAGCGTGGAGCCGAAGCTGCCGACGAGCACGGTCACGATCTGCGAGGTCGGGATCCCGGTGGCGAACGCGGTGACGAGGCTCACGAGGATCAGTGCGACGAACGCGTGGATGCGCAGCGTGACGATGAGCACCAGCAGGACGGCGATGGCGCCGGCGGCGATCAGGAGGAGCGGCCCCGCGGTGAGGGTCTGCGTCCAGTCTTCGATGGTCATGGGGGGCTCCGTTCGGCTGGGGCGGATCCGTGGATCGCGTCGCGTGCGGCGGCGCCCGGCCGGGGAGGTGGGCGTCGATGCCTGCGTGGGGCGGGCGGCGGTGGGGGCGCTCGCGGTGCTTCTACACAACACCCGAGCGGGAGTCAGTGAGGTACTAACTGCAATCCTTATGACTCATGTAAATCTGAGCTTTTCAGCTAGCCAGCAAGCTCGTATATTTCTTCGCGTCTTGTGTCAAACCTCACCATTTGATACTTGAGACCAGAAGCAGTCACTCGCACCCGCACTTTGTGACTTTGTCTCATGCGACACGACCGGTCTTACTAACCCGCCCATGCGCTGGCGCAATTCGACTAATAAGCATGCAAGTCGGCGCTAGGCCTACGGCACAGTGAGGCGAGGAGAGGGACCCAATACGAGCTCCGCATGTCCTTAAGCCGCCATGATCTAGCCGAACGCGGCCGCATAAATCGTACGTTTTGCAAATACAGCGTCACGCTTGGGTGGAAGATCGATGACTTTGCCCAGTGTGGAAATTTCCTACTGCATTGTGACCTCAGGTGCAGCACCCGCCTTCGCCTGAGTTGCCAATCGATCGGCGTATTGTAGGGCTTCAAGTCGGATCAGGAAGCCATCAAAACCACTGATGTATTCACTTGGGTTGCGGTTCAACTCGAAGTCGCGGCGCATGGTCCCCACGGCGACGCGGAGCGCATCGCCGGCCTCGGACTCATCGCTCAGCGACTCAATGGCGTGCAGAACCAAAGCTCCGGCATCGCGGGTCGCGGCCGACTCGTAGTCGCGGACAAAGTCCTTGATGATATGGCGTAGCCCGCGATTCCGCCTACTTCGGAGCTCTTCGTCAGTCGTCTGCCTCAGGCGTTCTACGAGAGCAGTTTGTAGCTCCGTAAAATTGTGAATCAGATCCGCAACGCCCGTGTCGCGTCTTCCGGTGGTTTGGGTGTCAATGTGGCGGATAATTTCCTTAGCGAAACCAAGCTTGTCCAAGGATGTACTAAAAGCACCAGCAAACATTGCTTTAGCCCCGTCCATCATTGATCCATCGTGATCTCGTACGGCAGTCTTGAGAGTCGCCGGTTTTAATACCCCGATATCTCGATCAGATTTACCCAGGAAATTGCGCGCGTAACTACGGGCGGCTCTTATGACAACCGCCTCGGGTATCAGGTCTTCAATTTCGCGCACTGTTACGTACTCGGCTGTGCGCAGCTCTACACCCGCAGCCCACTCGCCCAGCATAATAACATTATTTCTGTCTACGAGCGGCGTCTTGTATATGCCACCGCGTTTGATTGCGGCTCGCGCCTTCTCTCCTGCGTCGTCGCTGTCTAAGAGGACAACGCATGGAGGCTTAATCTCGTCTTGTCCGCGAGCGATATACAACATGTAAGGGACGGATCCCGCTGATCCACAGTTCACTAGAGTTACATTATTTAAGTCGAGCCTTTGTGAAGTGCCTGCGTTTGATCTCTGAAGGTAAGCGGCCGTACCTGCGAGAAGAACTTGATCCGATATGCCTTCTACAAACAGATTGGCGCCGCCAATGAAGGCGGTCTCCGCGACGTACACCCCAATCGATGACCTAAGGGGCTCATAGCGATTTCTGGTCACGTCTTTTACTACACGAGTTCCCTCGTCCCCTATTCCCTTCTCAAGAACTCTCAGGCGGTGTCCAGCGTTACGATTAACGAGAAAGGGCGAGTGCGTGACGTACACTGCTTGACTTCTTCGAATGGAGTCATTCGGTCGCGAGTAGTGATCAATTAGTCTGAGGAGATCTTGCTGGCCGCTTGCTGATAGATAAGCATCCGGCTCGTCCATGAGCAGGATCTCGTCACGGCCCGCCGTGCGCTGATGCGCCTGGAATTGAATTAAGTAGCCAAGAAAATGAACGAGACCGTTACTCCTTTCGCCCGTGGAGTAGTCCGTTCCTGTCTTATCACGGACGGTGAATACAAGTTCGTGTTCTCGGGGTGAAACCTGCAGTATGAAGTCCGGATCCTGCGTCCACCACCGGGCAAGATTCAAATGTTTCGCTAGAGAAGAGTTGATTTGTTGAATGAGGCCATTCACGAGACCTTCTCGCTCTTCTGTGATGGCCAGTTGAAGTTCAGCAAATATAGAAGGCGAAACGCGGGCTACGTCCAGCAGTAACGTACGGGCCAGCTGCTCATCTGCGCTCGTAGTGCGGCTTGCTGGACGGGAAAGCGAAAAGAGCGCGGCGGCCTGGGTCGCAAGGCTCTGCGCATCGACGGCTTTACTCAACTCCTTAATTACTTTGGTTCGTTCCGTGCGCGTCAGCTTCACCTCCGGAGTTGGGACAAGCCCGGCAATGGGAACAGAGTCGGCCAGCGCTACTCGGACGCGCGGAATCCAGGGGTGAGGGAGCAGTGCTTGTAGTGTTGCCAGTTGTCCCTCGTCTAGGCGGTGTACTTCCCCGGCGCTGTCGACGGCATCAATCTTGTCGGGCTTGCGGCGAAGGTATTGAAGAGTCGTCTTGCTAGATAGCGGAATTCCGGCACTTGAAAGCGTGGTGGATTCCTCTGTTGACACGTCAAAGATGCCGCCAACTTCCGGAAAGCGAAGCTGGTCTTCTTCTACGGAAAAGAGTTTAGAATAGCGACAGAAGTCTCGTATGAGGTGACCATCGCCAGTAAGCAGAAGATGTATCGCAGAAAGCAGTTGGGATTTACCTGATTCGTTTGCTCCGACCACGGCCGTGACGTCTTCATCAAGTGCAACTTCTACGAAGGGATAGAACTGAGCATCAATAAGTTCCCACGGGCGGGCCTTTCGGCCGCTAGCTTTCGCCTCGTAGTCATAGTTGAACGACTTGTAAAAGCGGACTAGAACTTTTGAAAGTTTCATTCGGACTCCATGCGCCTAGCGGGTTCAGGGTAAGTGACAGGCGTAACGGCATGGCGGCCACCCTATGCCGGAAATGGGAAAGCGCCCCGAGGGTTACTCGGGGCGCTCCAATCCCTGACGGGATTCGAACCCGCTACCTTCCCTTCGCAAAAGGGCTGCTCTATCCTTTGAGCTACAGAGGCACGATCGCCTTTGGACTCCGTATAGCAAATCACGTTCACGAGGGCGTCGCTTGCCCCAGTTGTAGGGGCGCGGAGCTGGGGCAGGGATGGAGCGAGTGACGGGAATCGAACCCGCGCTATCAGCTTGGGAAGCTGAAGTTCTACCATTGAACTACACTCGCGCGACCGGCCATCAGCCGGGTCGAGACCACAGCCTAGCAACAGTCCGGCCGGGCGCCACCCAGCCCCCGGTAGGCTCCTGCCGTGCTCCTCTCCGACCGTGACATCACCGCCGAGCTCGACGCCGGACGAGTGGCCCTCGATCCGTACGACCCCGGGATGCTGCAGCCCGCGAGCATCGACGTGCGCATCGACCGCTTCTTCCGGCTGTTCGACAACCACAAGTACCCCTACATCGACCCCGCCGAGGATCAGCCCGAGCTCACGCGCCTCATCGAGTCGAAGCCGGGGGAGCCGTTCATTCTTCACCCGGGCGAGTTCGTCCTCGGATCCACGTTCGAGCTGGTCACGCTGCCCGACGACGTCGCCGCGCGCCTCGAGGGCAAGAGCTCGCTCGGACGCCTCGGCCTCCTCACGCACTCCACCGCCGGCTTCATCGACCCCGGGTTCTCCGGCCACGTCACGCTGGAGCTGTCGAACGTCGCGACGCTGCCCATCAAGCTCTGGCCCGGGATGAAGATCGGCCAGCTCTGCTTCTTCCGCCTCTCCTCGCCCGCCGAGAAGCCCTACGGATCCGGCGTGTACGCCTCCCGCTACCAGGGCCAGCGCGGCCCCACGGCCTCCCGCTCGCACCTCAACTTCGTGCACACCGACGTGACGGTGACCGACGCGGGGCAGTCGGGGGAGTAGCCCGGCCGTCTAGCGTGCTAGACAGCTAGGTCGTCGGATCCGCGACAGCCGGCCCCGAGTAGTGGTGGTCGAACACCACGCTCGTGCGGGTCGAGGCGACCGCCGGGTGCGCCGAGAGGTGCTTCAGGACGAAG